>JBQGCF010000257.1:0-22406 GCA_052038315.1 Iamia sp. | reverse complement strand
TGGGGCACCAAGGTCACCGGCAGCGGCGACCACCCCCTGTCGGAGCCCGAGATCCTCGCCCTCGTCCGGGCCATCACGGCGCGCCCCAACATCTGCGGGTACAACGCCTTCCACACCAGCGGCGGGGTGCTGCTGCGGCCGTCGTCGACCGCCGCCGACAGCGACCTCCCGCCCGACGACGTCTGGGCCTACACCGAGCTGGGCGCCCGAGGCACCGAGCTCACCGGCTACCCCGTCCACTCGGTGTTCGAGGACTTCACCTGGGACCGCAGCGACACGATGAGCGGGGCCGCCGACGACTGGGCCTACGAGCACCTCGGCGTCTTCGGGTGGACCACCGAGCTCTGGGACGTGATCGCGGCGGCCACCGACCACCGGTCGAACACGAAGATCTGGTACCTCGGGCCGACCGACGAGGAGGCGCTCGCCGTCCTGCGCTGGTGCGACGAGCACGCTCCGGACGGCTACGTCGACTGGTACCCCTTCGAGCACCCGGACCTCGGCCCGGTCGAGCTCGGCGGCTGGCCCGACGTCGGGGTGTGGACCAACCCGCCGCTCGACCGGCTCGAGGCCGAGGTCGAGCCGCACGCCCGCTTCGCGGTGGCCCAGGCCCTCGCCGCACCCTGCCTCGAGCTCCGGCACACCCGGGCGGTGGCGCTCGGCGGGCGGGCCTGGCGGGTCGAGGCCGGGGTGGCCAACACCGGCTGGCTGCCGACCGACGTGAGCGCCCGGGCCCGCAAGAACGACATGGTCCGGCCGGTCGTGGTCGAGGTGGCGGGGGAGGGGGCGACGGTCGTGGGCGGGCCGGCGCGCCGGACCCTGGGCCAGCTCGACGGCCGGGCGGCCCTGCGCTTCGCCGGCGGCCACGACGGCACGCCGGACCGGGCGCTCGCCGCGTGGGTCGTCGAGGCCGATCCCGGCACCGAGGTCACCGTCGCCGCCTGGCACCCCCGGGCCGGCCGGGCCGAGGCCACCATCGCCCTGGACGGCTGACGCCGGTCGAACCGGCTTCGGCGACGTCGGTCAGACGGCTTCGGCGACCGGCACCAGCTCGGTGCGACGGCGGGCGGAGCGGACGGCGTCGGCGCCGAGCAGGACGAGGGCGACCCACACCAGCACGAACCCGGCCAGCCGCTCGGGCGGCAGGTCCTCGCCCAGCACGGCGACGCCGCACAGCAGCTGGAACGTCGGGGTGAGGTACTGCAGCAGGCCGAGGAGGGTCAGGGGGATGCGGCGGGCGGCGGTGCCGAACAGCACCAGCGGGACGGCGGTGATGACGCCCAGCCCGACCAGCAGGGCGTCCCGGCCGCCGGTCCCGTGGAGGAACGACGGGTCGCCGGTCAGGTGGAGCACGACGAGGCCGGTGGCGGCGAACGGCAGCAGCACCGCCGTCTCGACCGCCAGCGAGGTCATGGCCGGCACCTCGACAGCCTTCTTGAAGTAGCCGTAGCCGGCGAACGAACAGGCCAGCACGAGGGCGATCCACGGCACCCGGCCGTAGGCGATGGTGAGCACGGCGACCGCGGCGGCGGCGAAGGCCAGGGCCGCGACCTGCACCCGGGTCAGCCGCTCCCGGAGCACGACCACGCCGAGGGCGACGGTGATCAGGGGGTTGATGTAGTAGCCGAGGGCGGCCTCGACGACGTGCTCCTCGCTGACCGCCCACACGTAGACGAGCCAGTTGATCGTGATCAGGCCGGCGGCGGCGGCGAGGCGCGACCGGACCGGGGTGTGCCGGCGCAGGATGCCCACCCAGCCCGTCTCCCGCCGCAGCGCCAACAGCCCGGCCACGACCACGAACGACCAGAGCACCCGGTGCATCAGCACCTCGATCGGGAGGACGTCCTTGAGCTGGTGGAACACCAGCGGGAAGACGCCCCAGAGCCCGTAGGCGGCGACGCCGGCCAGCACCCCGGTGCGCCGCTCGGCGGCCGACCCGCCCTCCGACGCCCGGCCCGAACCGGGGGAGGCGTCGGGGCCGGAGGTCACCGGGCGACGCTACCGACGACGGTGCGCCGTCACGTCACCCGTCCGCGCTCTCCCGGGCGGGGGGCGTCAGTCGCCGGGGGCGGCGCGGAGGGGACCGACGGTCCCGGAGGCCTGGCGGCGGGCCAGCTCCTCGTGCACCAGCTGGGTGAGCTCCGACAGAGGGTCGAGGAACTCGATGCCGTACTGGCTGAAGCCCTGCTGGCGGCTGGGGACGATGCGGCGGATGATCACCGGGCCGGAGCGGCCCCGGATCGAGACGTTGGTCCAGTCACCCACCGCCAGGTCGGGGCTGGTGCGGGCCATGATGCGGGCGCCGCTCACCGACAGGTCGAGGAGGCCGGCCCGCTCGGGGCCCTCCTCCCGCTCCCGGTCCTGTGGTCCGACGACGGGTCCCTCGTCGATCCGCCAGCGCACGGCGACGGGACCCAGGACGTGACGCGTCCCGAGACGGCGGTCCTTCTCTCGGTCCATGCCGACCCCATCGGCCGCAGCCCGGCACCGTTGAGGCATCCTGATCCGGTGGCTGCGCTGATGGCGACCGGCCTGGTCGTCGACCAGATCTGGCGGTACCCGGTGAAGTCGATGGGCGGGGAGCCCCTGGTCACGGCGCCGGTCGGGCCGCTCGGGATCGAGGGCGACCGGGCGTGGGGCGTGGTCGACGTCGGGACCGGTCGGGTGCTGACGGGTCGTCGCCAGCCCGAGCTCCTCCTGGCCCGGGCCCGGCACCTCGGCCCCGGCCACGTCGCCATCGGCCTCCCGGACGGCACCGAGCTCGATGCCCGGTCCGAGGGCGACGACGGCGATCGGGCCAGGACTGATGCGGCGCTGTCGGCGTGGCTGGGGCGGGCGGTGGCGCTGGTGCCGGCGGCCGATGCCGGCTCGCACGCCTTCGAGGTGCCGGACCCCGACGAGACCGGCTGGCGCCAGGCCGGCACGGCCGAGGGGGCGTGGCACGACTCGGCCCGCACCCGCCTGTCGCTGGTGTCGCGCACGTCGGTCGGCGACTGGGACGCCCGGCGCTTCCGCAGCAACGTCCTCCTGCGGGGCGGTGGCGAGGACGCCCTGGTCGGCGGGACGGTCCACCTGGGCCCGGTCGTCGTCGACGTCACCAAGGCGATCCGGCGCTGCGTGATGGTCAACCGCCCGCTGCCGGGGCTGGAGGCCGATCGGTCGGTGCTCCGCACGATCCTCGACGAGCGGGGCGGCACCATCGCCATCGGCGCCACCATCGTCGCGCCCGGTCCGCTCGCCGTGGGCGACGCCGTCAGGCGCGATCCAGCCGCCGGGTGAGGAGGGGGAGGGTCGCCAGGTCCTGGGGGTCGTCCCAGGCCTCGGCGACGGTGACGGCCAGGGCGGCGCGCATGCGCTCGACCGCCTCGGCGAGGGGCACGGAGGTGACGACCAGCTCGGGGTCGGCGGCCGCATCGGCCTCGATCTCCTCGACGGCCGGCCCGACGAACAGGTCCCGGCCGAGCCCGTCGTGGGCCCCGTCGACCAGCAGGCCGATGGCGTGGGCCCCGCCGGCGGCGGCGAAGCCGATCACCAGGCTGGCCTCGGCCTCGTCGGGGTGGGCGATCGACACCGCCCGGGTCGGGACCTCGCGCCCGATGCCCAGGTCGGCGTCGGCGTCCGAGACGCCGACGGCGGCCAGCCAGTCGGCGCGGGCCCGCCGCAGCGGGGCGCCGTCGCGGTGGTGGACGGCGAGGGCCAGGGCGGCCAGCACGGCGGGGGCGAGCGGGTCGTCGGCGGTGGCGAGGGTGCGGCCGAGGTCGACGTAGAAGGCCCGGGGCATGGCCTCGTCGGCGAACGACGTGGCCGCCAGCTCGTGGGCCCACTGCTCGAGGGCGACCCCGGGCGCCGGGTGGCCGGCCGGGGCGGCGGTCCGGGCGGTGTCGATCAGAGTCGCCACCATGCGGGCGAGGGTCGGGTCGAGGAGGCCGCTGACCTCGGGCCGGTGGCGGCGGCGGGACGACGGGGTCACCCGGCCGCTGCGCTCGGGCCGGCTCGGCCCGCCCGGTCCCCGTCGGTGCCGATCGCCGGTGCCGCTCACCGCCCCGAGGGTACCGATCCCGCCGGCCGCCCCCCGTTCTGATCACCCAGCGTTGCGTGGGCGCAACGCTGGCTGATCAGAACGGAGAGAGGCCCTTGCGGTCGGGAACGGGTGTTCGCTACGGTCACCCCGTCGCCACCCCGCACCCGGCTCGCCGCCGGTCGAACGGTGGCCCGGCGACCCATCCCCGCACCGATCTCGCCCGCGCGACGCCCGACGAGCGCGGACCGAGCCGCGGGCCCGCGCCGTCCCCGCCCCGCACGGGGCCGGGACGCCGCGGGCGGGATCGTGTTTGAGGCGTCAGACGGTGGTCAGTGAGGGCCCGCCTCGAACAGGGATGGGAGAGGTGGACGGGTCCCCGTGACGCTTCGGCGAGCGGGGGCTCAGATGGGAACACCGAGTCAGCGGCGCCCGACCCCCGGGGCGCCGCTGGCGCGCCCGGCCCCGGGGACGGGGCGGCTAGTGGCCGAGGATGCCGTGGAGGGCGATGGCCTCGCCTCCCCCGTGGACGGCCAGGTCGGCGCCGGTGACGTAGGCGGCCAGCGGTGAGGCGAGGAAGACGACGGCGTCGCCCACCTCGGCGGGCGCGGCGGCCCGCCCCATCGGGACGGTCGCCTCGGCGGCGGCGGCGCCCTCCGGCCCGCCGTAGTAGTCGTCGAACAGCGCGGTCCTGACCATGCCGGCCGACACCGCGTTGACCCGGACGGCCGGCGCCCACTCCATGGCCAGCGTCCGGGTCAGGTTGAGCAGCCCGGCCTTGGCCGCGCCGTAGGCGGCGGTGCCGGGGGAGGGGCGCTGGCCCGACAGCGACGTGACGTTGACGATCGACCCGCCGCCCGGGGAGGAGGCCAGCGCCGGCCGGGCGGCGTGGGCGAGGTGGAGGGCCGACAGCAGGTTGAGCTCGACGATCCGGGTGCTGAAGCGGGGGGAGGCGTCGGCGGCGGCGACCGACGGCGAGCCGCCGGCGTTGTTGACGAGCAGGTCGAGCCGGCCGTGGGCGTCGAGCACCGACGAGACCAGCGCCGCGCAGTCGTCGGCGGAGCGCACGTCGGCGGCGTGGAAGGTCGTGCCAGCGGGCAGGTCGTCGACGGGGGAGCGGCCGGCGACGGCGACGGTCGCCCCCGCCGCCAGCAGGCGCGAGACGATGCCGCGGCCCACGCCACGGCCGCCGCCGGTGACCAGCGCGACCTGGCCGGTGAGATCGATGGTCAGGGCCATGGGTCGGCACACTACGGTGCGACCAGGAACCTGACGACCCGTCAGAAAACGTCTCGGGAACGGGAGAGAGATGCCCACCACCCACACGGTCGACGACCACGGCATCGCCGAGGTCGTCATGGACAACCCGCCGGTCAACGCCCTGACCGTCGCCGGTTGGTTCGACCTGGCCGACCGTCTCACGGCCCTGGGCCGCGACCCCGAGGTGCGGGTCGTCGTGCTGCGGGCCGAGGGGCGCGGCTTCAACGCCGGCGTCGACATCAAGGAGATGCAGGCGACCGAGGGCTTCGACGCCCTGATCGGCGCCAACCGGGGGTGCGCCGCCGCCTTCGCCGCCGTCTACGAGTGCGAGGTGCCGGTGGTCGCGGCGGTCAACGGCTTCTGCCTGGGCGGCGGGATCGGCCTGGTCGGCAACGCCGACATCGTCGTGGCCGCCGACGACGCCACCTTCGGGCTGCCCGAGGTCGACCGGGGCGCGCTGGGCGCGGCCACCCACCTCAGCCGTCTGGTCCCCCAGCACAAGGCCCGGGCCATGGTGTACACGGCGGCCACGGCCACGGCCCAGGAGCTCCACCACTTCGGCTCCGTCCTGCAGGTGGTCCCCCAGGCCGAGCTGCGGGCCACGGCCCTGGAGGTCGCCGAGCAGATCGCGGCCAAGTCCCCGACGGTCATGCGGGCGGCCAAGGGCTCGCTCAACGGCATCGACCTGTGGGACGTCCGCCGCTCGTACCGCTACGAGCAGGGCTTCACCTTCGAGCTCAACCTGAGCGGCGTGGCCGACGAGCACCGGGACGCCTTCGTGGCCAAGCGCGACACGGACGTGTCCAAGTGAGCGAGCCGAGCAGCAAGCGCATGACGCCGGACGAGGTCGTCGCCCGGCTCGAGAGCGGGATGACGATCGGCATCGGTGGCTGGGGCAGCCGGCGCAAGCCCATGGCCCTGATCAAGGCGATCCTTCGCAGCGAGGTGACCGACCTCCACGTCGTCACCTACGGCGGCCCCGAGGTCGGCATCCTCGCGGCCGCCGGGCGGATGAGCCGGCTCACCTTCGCCTTCGTCAGCCCCGACGTGCCCAACCCGATCACCGGCGGCAGCGTCCCCGGCCTCGACCCGCACTTCCGGGCCGCCCGCCAGGCCGGGCAGCTGCAGTGCACCGAGCTCGACGAGGGGATGCTCCTCCTCGGCCTCCAGGCCGCGGCCTGGCGGGTGCCGTTCCTGCCCACCCGGGTCGGGCTCGGCTCCGACCTGTTCCGCCTCGACCCGGACCTGAAGACGGTCCGCTCGCCCTACCCCGGGCCCGATGGTGGCGAGGGCGAGGAGCTGGTGGCCCAGCCGGCGATCCCGCTCGACGCCGCCCTCGTCCACCTCAACGTGGGCGACGAGCGGGGCAACGCCGCCTTCACCGGCCCCGACCTCTACTTCGACGACCTGCTGCTGGAGGCGGCCGCCGCCGGCTACGTCAGCGTCGAGCGCATCGTCCCCACCGAGGACCTGGTCGCAGCGGCCGGCGACGTCACCCGCCTCCGCATCAGCCGCCTGTTCACCGACGGCGTGGTCGAGGCCCCCGGCGGCAGCGACTTCACCGACTGCGTCCCCGACAACGACCGCGACGACGAGGCCCAGTCCCGGTGGTTCGCCACCGCCAAGGACCCCGAGGCCCGCGCCGCCTTCATCCAGGAGTGGGCGCATGCCTGACACCACCGACACCCTCGTGCGGCGGGCCGACGTCTGCGCCGTGGCCGTGGCCGAGTGCTTCCGGGGCGACGGCCGCAGCCTGGCCAACCCGATCGGCGTGATCGCCATGATCGGCGGCCGCCTGGCCCGGGCCGGCTTCGAGCCCGAGCTGATGATGACCGACGGCGAGGCGACCCTGATCGCCGACGACAGTGCCTATCCGCTGGCGAGCGAGCGCGTCATAGAGACCTACAACCCGTACCGCCGGATGTTCGACGTGGTCTGGAGCGGGCGGCGCCACGTGATGATGGGTGCCACCCAGGTCGACAAGTACGGCAACCAGAACATCGCCGCCCTCGGCCCCGACCCCCACGCCCCCAAGGTGCAGCTGCTCGGCGTGCGCGGCGCCCCCGGCAACACGATCAACGACACGACCAGCTACTGGGTCGGGCGCCACGGCCCGAACGTCTTCGTCGAGGCCGTCGACGTCGTCTGCGGGATCGGCTACGACCGGGCCGCCCAGCTCGGCCCCACGGCCGCTCGCTTCCACGAGATCCGGCGGGTCGTGTCCAACCTCGGCGTCTTCGACTTCGAGACCGACGACCACCGCATGCGCATCCGCTCGGTCCACCCCGGCGTCACCGTCGAGGAGGTGCAGGAGGCCACCGGCTTCGAGCTGGCCCTCCCCGACGGCGGCGAGGTGCCCGAGTCGCGCCTCCCCACCCCCGAGGAGCTCGAGCTCCTGGACACGGTGATCGACCCCGCCGGCACCCGCTTCCGCGAAGTCCCGGACTGAGCCTCAAGTCCACGACCGCGAGGTCGATGGACGGAGGTGGGAATCACCACGCGCAAGCGCGACCGGCGGACGCTCCCCGGTGCGGACATCCCGCCCCCCGTCACGATCCGGCGGCTGCGGCCCGGTGACGACGCCGTTCTGTCGTACCTGGCCACCCACAACGCCACCTTCGGCACGGTCGACGAGCGCGAGGCGCTCCACCCGCTGACCGAGGCCGAGACGGTCGCCTTCCTGGCCGACGACCGCACCGCCACCTTCGTGGCCTTCGCCGGCGACGAGCCGGTCGGCTTCGTCTACACCAACGAGCTGTTCCGCCGGCACACCGCCCTGCGCCACCTGTGCATCTACGAGATCGGGGTGGCCGAGCGGTTCCGCAACCAGGGCGTGGGCCAGGCCCTGCTCGAGACGGTGGCCGACCACGCCCGGACCCAGGGGATCACCCAGGGCTTCGTGATCACCAACGCCTCCAACCCGGCGGCCGCCCACCTCTACGAGTCGGCCGGCGGGGTCCGCACCGCCGACGACGACGTGATCTTCGGCTTCAGCTGGCGCTAGCGCGGGCGCAGATCTGACGGGTCGTCAGATCCACATCTAGGGTCGCCCCCATGGCCGACGTCCTCGCCACCCGCGCCACCGCCCTGCTCGGCTGCCGCTACCCGATCGTCCAGACCGGCATGGGCTGGGTGTCGGGCGCCAACCTGACCGCGGCCACCAGCGCCGCCGGCGGGTTCGGCATCCTCGCCGCCGTCACCATGGACATGGGCCAGCTCGAGCGGGCCATCGCTGGCGTCAAGGCCGCCACCGACGCCCCCTTCGGCGTCAACCTCCGCCCCGACCAGCCCGACCTGGCCCAGCGGGTCGACCTCCTCGCCGCCGAGGGCGTGCGGTTGTGCTCCTTCGCCGGCGCCCCCAACCAGAGGACGATCGAGCGGCTGCACGAGGCCGGCATCCTCGTGATGCCGACGGTCGGCGCCCGGCGCCACGCCGAGAAGATGCTGGGCTGGGGCGTCGACCTGGTGATCGCCCAGGGTGGCGAGGGCGGCGGCCACACCGGCCCGGTGCCCACCACCCTGCTGCTGCCGGACGTGGTCGACGCGGTCGGCGCCGACATCCCGGTGCTGGCCGCCGGCGGCTTCCACGACGGCCGGGGCCTGGTGGCGGCGCTGGCCTACGGCGCCGACGGCGTCGCCATGGGCACCCGCTTCCTGCTCAGCGCCGAGAGCCGGGTGCCCGACGAGGTCAAGCAGCGCTACCTGGCCGCCAAGGTCACCGACACGGTCGTGACCGAGGCCCTCGACGGCGCCCCCCAGCGGGTGATCCGGACCGAGCTGGTCGACCGGCTGATCCGCTCGACGGCCGTGACCCGGCTGCCCCGGGCGGTGGGCAACGCCCTGGCCTTCCGCAAGGTCACCGGCACCAGCGTGAAGGACCTGGCCAGCGAGGGCCTGGCCATGCGCAAGAGCCAGGACCTGACCCTGAGCCAGCTGGCCATGGCGGCCAACGCCCCGATGCTGATCAAGGCGGCCCTGGTCGACGGCGACCCGGACGTCGGCGTGCTGCCCACCGGCCAGGTCACCGGGCTGATCGACAGCCTCCCGCCGGTCGCCGAGATCGTCGACGGCATCGTCGCCGAGGCCTGCGCGACGCTGGAGCGACTCCGGGGCTTCGATATCTGACGGGTCGTCAGATACGGTCGGGGCGTGGACCTGACCTGGTCGGACGAGGAAGAGGCGTTCCGGGCCGAGGCCCGCGCCTGGCTGGAGCAGAACCTGGCCGCGTGGCGGGACCGCCACGACCGGCGGATCCTCTCCGGCGACACCGCCGAGGGCTTCGCCCAGCACCTCGACTGGGAGCGCACCCTGTTCGAGGGCGGGTGGGCCGTCGTGTCGTGGCCGACCGAGCACGGCGGCCGGGGCGCCAGCCGCTGGGAGTGGCTGATCTTCGAGGAGGAGTACTACCGGGCCGGGGCGCCGCCCCGGATCACCCAGAACGGCATCTTCCTCCTCGCCCCGACGATCTTCGAGTACGGCAACCCCGAGCAGCAGGAGCACATCCTGCGGCGCATGGCCGGGGGCGACGACCTCTGGTGCCAGGGGTGGAGCGAGCCCAACGCCGGCAGCGACCTGGCCTCGCTGACCTGCCGGGCCCGGCGTGACGACGAGCGCGGCGGCTGGGTCCTCGACGGCCAGAAGACGTGGACCACCCGCGGCGCCTTCTGCACCCACCTGTTCGGCCTCTTCCGCACCGACCCGGAGAGCGAGCGCCACAAGGGCCTCACCTACCTGCTGGTGCCGCTCGACCTCGACGGCATCACGGTCCGGGGCTTCGGCCGGCTCGACGGCGACGAGGGCTTCGCCGAGGTCTTCTTCGACGGCGCCTTCGTCCCCGACGACGCCCTCCCCGGCGGCCCGGTGCTGGGCGACGTCGGCGCCGGCTGGTCGGTCGCCATGGCCACGACCTCGTCGGAGCGGGGCCTGACCCTGCGCTCGCCGGGTCGCTTCACCGCCACCGCCGACCGCCTGATCGACCTCTACCGGGAGCGGGGCGCCGGCGACGCCGTCCTCGGCGATCGGGTCGTCCAAGCCTGGATGGCGGCCGAGGCGTACCGGCTCCAGACCCTGCAGACCGTCACCGCCGATGCCGAGGGCCGTCCGTCCGGCGCCCGGTCGAGCTTCGTCAAGATCTGGTGGTCCGAGCTCGACGTGGCCCTCCACGAGACCGCCCTCGACATCCTCGGCGCCGACGCCGAGCTCGACGGGCCCTGGTCGAAGGGCTGGCAGTTCGCCCTCTCGGGGCCGATCTACGCCGGCACCAACGAGATCCAGCGCAACATCGCCGCCGAGCGCGTCCTCGGCCTGCCCCGGAAGTAGGTCGCATGCGCTTCGCCCCCACCGACGACCAGATCGCCCTGCGCGACGCCGTCCGCGACCTGCTCGCCAAGGAGTGCCCGCCCGAGGTCGTCCGCGCCGCCTGGCCCGACGGCACCGACGCCCACGGCGCCCGCAAGGGCGAGGGGGCCCGGGCCGACGCCGACCGGGTGGCCCGGGTGTGGTCCGCCCTGGCCGACATGGGCGTGCTCGGCGTGGCCGTGCCCGAGGAGCACGGCGGGCTGGGCATGACCGAGCTCGACTGGGTCCTCGTCGCCGAGGAGACCGGCTACGCGGCGGTGCCCCACCCCTTCGTCGAGACCGCCCTCGTCGTCGCCCCGCTGCTCGCCGCGGCCGGGGATCCTGACGGCCTGCTGCCCTCGCTCATCGACGGCGGCCGGCAGGCGGCCGTCCTGCCCCTCGGCTCGCGGTTGGTGCCGTGGGGCGACGAGGTCACCCTGCTGGTCGGGATCGACCGGGCCGACGGGGCCTGGGCGGCCCGCCGGGTGCCCGCCGGGGTGGCGGCCGGTGAGACCCGGGCCCTGGCCGACGTGATCGATGCCGGGCGCCGCACCGTGCTGCTGGAGGCGTGGCGGGTCGGTGACGCCATCGGCACCGAGGCCGACGCCGCCACCGCCTTCGACCGGGGCGCCCTCGGCACCGCGGCCCAGCTGGTCGGCCTGGCCCGCCGCATGATCGACCTGACCGTCGGCTACGTGGGCGAGCGCAAGCAGTTCGGCGTGCCCATCGGGTCGTTCCAGGCGGTCAAGCACCACCTGGCCGACGCCGCCCTCCACCTCGAGCTCACCGCCCCGGCCGTCCAGGCCGCGGCCTGGTCGCTGGCGACGGGGTCCCCCACCGCGACCCGGGACGTCTCGATGGCCAAGGCCCTCGCCTCCGACGCCGCCCGGCTGGCCGGTCGCAAGGCCCTCCAGGCCCACGGCGCCATCGGCTACACGACCGAGTACAACCTGCACCTGTACCTGAAGCGGGCCGAGGTCCTGGCCCGCACCTGGGGCGACGCCGCCTGGCACCGCCGCCGGGTCGGCGCCGCCCTCGGCCTCTAGTCGACGTTCGTCGTGGGCCGGGTGACGGCGGCGATCGACGGGTTCCGACCGGTGTCGACGTGGAGCTCCCCGTGCTGGAGCAGTGACGGGTTGGACGTCCAGATGATGGCCTTGCCCGACCACGTCCAGGCGATGTCCTCGTTCCCGTTGCCGTCGAAGTCGGCGACCACCGGCTCGTAGTCGCCGGTCACCTGGGGCATGTCGATCTGGATGGGCGCGCCGCCGTCGACGAAGCCGGTGCTGGTCTCCCGGCCCGAGCCGGGCCGGTACCAGAAGACGGCGTCACGGTGGTTGGCGGCGAAGTCGCCCACCACGGGGATGGCCCCGTCCTCGTTCGGGAGCGGGCGGGACACCTTGCCGGTGGCGGTGAAGGTCCAGACCGAGTCGGGTCCGAGGTGGGCGTACCAGAGGACCTGCTCCTGCGGGCCGTCGTCGGGGACGCCGCCGAAGCGGCCGACCAGCGGCTCGTAGCCGCCGTCGATCCGCACCGAGCGCTTGGTCACCGTGGCGCCCGGTCCGAACAGCCACATGCTGTCGTAGGCCTTGCCGTAGCCGTACCAGATGACGTCGTCGTCCCCGTCGCCGTCGGCGTCGAGGACCACCGGGAGGAAGTGGCCGGTGACGTTGGTCCAGACGGTGGTGTGACTGCCGTCGGGCTGGAACAGCCAGATCGAGTCGGGGGCGGCCTTGCCCCCGCCGTACCAGAAGATGTCGTCGAGCCCGTTGCCGTCGAAGTCGCCGACGAAGGCCTGCGGGTAGGAGCCCCCGACGGTCTCGGTCCGGACCGTGACGGTGGTGCCGGTGCCCGTCGGGGCGACGTGGACGATCGAGTCCTGGGCCGAGCCGGCGCCGTGGAGGAAGAGGTCGGTGCCGGGGGCGGCCGAGAAGTCGCCCTCGAGGACGGCGTCGCGGGGCGGGACGAGCGGGACGGTGGCCGTGGAGTGGTTGCGGTAGAAGGCGCTGGGCCCGTCGAGCCCGACGAACACCAGCGTGTCGCTGGCGGTGGGGTCCGGCTCCACCTGCGCCGGCGCCGGGGGCGGCACCGCCAGCAGCGTCGTCGCCCCCAGCGCCAGCCCGGCAAGTGCCGCCGTCGCCCGTCGTCCCGTCCAGCCCGTCCGACCGGTCCAGCTCATGGTTCCGCCTCCCGTTCCGAAGGCCCGTGAGGCTACCGGTCGGCGGGGTCGGTGTGCCCGATGTGGGCCGTGCTCCTCGTGATGCCGCTGTCGACCACGGTCTGGGCGTGGCCGCCGCTGTAGAAGCGCCAGATGGTGGCCGTGCCCCGGCGCTGGGCCGAGGTCCAGGCGATGTCCTCGTAGCCGTTGCCGTCGAGATCGCCGACCACCGGGTCGTAGGTGCCGAAGACGCTGGCCGCCGGCACCTCCTCGACGACCCCGGCGGGGGTGAAGGTCCAGCGCTGCTCGGCGTCGTCACCGGGCCGGTACCAGATCACCTCGTCGCGGGTCGTCCCACCGAAGCGGCCCACGATCGGCTCGTACACGTCGTCGATCGGCGGCAGCGGCGCCGTGGTGTGGCCGCCGGTGCTGTCGAAGGTCCAGATCGAGTCGTAGCCGCCGGTGTCATCGACGAACATCAGCCGCTCCTGCGGGCTGCCGGCCGGGCGGTCGCCGAAGCGCCCCGGGATGACCCGGTAGTGCCCGTTGATCGTCACCGAGCGGGAGACCGGGACGGCACCGGGGCCGAACAGCCAGAGCCGGTCGGCGGCCGGGCCGGGGGCGTACCAGAGGATGTCGTCGTCGCCGTCCCCGTCGGCGTCGAACACCGTCCACTCGTAGAGGTGGGTGATCGTGATGGGGACGTTGACGTGGCTGCCGTCGCCCTGGAACAGCCAGAGCGAGTCGGCCCCGTTCGCGGTGTACCAGATGATGTCGTCGAGCCCGTTGCCGTCGAAGTCGCCGACCACCGGTCCGTAGTCCCCGAAGACGGTCTTGGGGATCATGCTCGTCGTGGCCCCGGTGCCGTCGGGGATGATCGACACCACCCCGTCGGCCTCCTCCCGGGAGCCGTAGACGAAGAGGTCGGTGCCCGGGTTGGCGGTGAAGTCGCCCTCGATGGCCCAGCCCAGGTGGTCCTCGCCGAAGTGGGTGGCGTAGCTGGTCTGGCCGTTGCGGACCAGGGCGTAGCTGTTCCCGAGCTCGGCGAAGAACACCAGCGTGTCGCTGTCGGCGGGGGCCGCCCCCGCCGGGGTGCGCACCGCCACCAGCAGCGCGGCGGCGGTCAGCACCACCCCGGCGAGGACCACGGTCCCGAGTCGTCGCATCCCCATGTCGTGCACCTCCTGGCCCCACGGGCCGATCGTCTGCCCCCTTCATCGCTCGAGGAGGTGACGACGGGTGACACGAGCCTCAGTCGACGCCGAACGGGTTGGTGTGGCTGGCCACCAGGGTCGTGTTGGGCAGGCCGCTGCTGACCGACGTCTGGGTGTAGCCGCCACCGTTGAACCGCCAGATCGCGGCGTTGCCGCCGCTCGACCAGGCGATGTCGTCGTAGCCGTTGCCGTCGACGTCGGCCACGGCCGGGTCGTAGGAGCCGCTGACGTTGGCCGGCTCGAGCTGGTTGACGGCCCCGGCGTTGCTGAACGACCAGAACGCCTCCGACGCCGAACCGGGGCGATACCAGACGATCGCCTCGGTCACCTGGCTCGTGAAGGCGCCGACGACCGGCTGGAAGGCACCGTCGACGTTCGGGGTGGCGGCCGACGTGTGGTTGGCGGCGGTGTCGAACGTCCAGATCGAGTCGGGGCCGGTCGGGTTGAAGAACAGCAGCCGCTGCTGCGGGCTGCCCTCGGGCCGGACGCCGAAGTACCCCGGGATCAGCTGGTACGAGCCGTTGATCGACACCGACTTGGTCGTCTTCGAGGCGCCCGACCCGAACAGCCACATGCTGTCGGCGGCGGGGCCAGGGGCGTACCAGACGATGTCGTCGTAGCCGTCGCCGTTCGCCTCGATCACCGTCGGGACGTAGCTGCCGTTGATCGTCAGCGGGACGTTGGTGTGGGTGCCGTCGCCGGCGAACAGCCACAGGGCGTCGGCCGAGCTGCCCGGCGCGTACCAGAGGATGTCGTCGACGGCGTTGCCGTCGAAGTCGCCGACCAGCGGCGTGAAGGTGCCGTTGACCGACTTGGGGATGAAGGTGGCGTCCACGCCGGTGCCGTCGGGGACCACGTCGACGATGCCGTCGGGCGCCGGGCCCGGGCGGTACCAGAAGACGTCGGTCCCGGGGGTGTCGGTGAAGTCGCCCTCCAGGGCCTCGCCACCCCGGAAGTCCCCCGACGTGTAGGAGGCGTAGCCCTGGGTCCCGTTCCGGGAGAAGCCGAAGGTCTGGCCCCGGTAGGGCACCCAGACCAGCGTGTCGCTGTCGGTGGCGGCGGCCCCCGCCGGGGGGCTCGGTGTCGCCGCCAGGCCCCCGAGGGCCAGGGTCGCGCCGGCCAGCACCGTCGCCAGCCGCCGGGCCGCGCCGAAGCGCCGGGTCCTGCTCGTCTCCATCCGTCCGCACCTCCTGGGCGCCCCGCTCTGGGGCGGGCCCGACGCGGACCGTACGCCTCCGGCCACGCCCTGTCCCCGGTGATGCCACCCCGCCGGCTGGTCCGATCTGACGGGTCGTCAGGTAGCGTTCGACCCATGCCCGAGGCCTACATCGTCGACGCCGTCCGCACCCCCGTCGGGAAGCGGGGCGGCGGGCTCAGCCAGGTCCACCCGGCCGATCTCGGGGCCCTGTCGATCCGGGCCCTGCTCGACCGCACGGGCATCGACCCCGGCGCCGTCGAGGACGTCGTGTTCGGCAACGTCGACTCGGTCGGCGGCCAGGCCGGCGACATCGCCCGCACCTGCTGGCTGGTGGCCGGCGGCCCCGAGCACGTCCCCGGCACCACCGTCGACCGCCAGTGCGGCTCGGCCCAGCAGGCGATCCACTTCGCCGCCCAGGCGGTCATGGCCGGGGTCAACGACCTGGTCGTCGCCGGCGGCGTCCAGCAGATGTCGCAGATCCCGATCAGCTCGGCCATGACCCTGGCCACCGACCTCGGCTTCCCCGACCCGTTCACGACGAGCCCGGGCTGGGTCGAACGCTACGGCGACGGCGAGGTCAGCCAGTTCCGCGGCGCCGAGATGATCGCCGAGAGGTGGGACATCTCCCGGGACGAGATGGAGGAGTTCGCCGTCGAGTCGCACACCCGGGCGATCCGGGCCCGCGAGGAGGGGCGCTTCGAGGCCGAGATCGCCCCCTACGCCGGGCCGGACGGCGACATCGCCCACGACGAGGGGCCCCGCGAGCCCAACTGGGAGAAGATCCGCAGCCTGCCGACGCTCGTCGAGGGCGGGCGGGTCACCGCCGCGGTGGCCAGCCAGATCAGCGACGCCTCGGCCGCGCTCCTGATCGCCTCCGAGCAGGCCGTGAAGGACCACGGCCTCACGCCGCGGGCCCGCATCCACCACATGAGCGTGCGGGGCGACGACCCGATCTACATGCTCACCGCGCCGATCCCGGCCACCCGGTACGCCCTCGAGAAGACCGGCCTGACGATGGACGACATCGACGCCGTCGAGATCAACGAGGCCTTCGCCTCGGTGGTGCTGGCCTGGGAGCGGGAGCTGAAGCCCGACATGGCCACGGTCAACCCCAACGGCGGCGCCATCGCCCTCGGCCACCCGCTCGGCGCCACCGGCGCCCGGCTGATGACCACCTTGCTCAACCACCTCGAGCAGACCGGTGGCCGCTACGGCCTGCAGACGATGTGCGAGGGCGGCGGCCAGGCCAACGTGACGATCATCGAGCGGCTCTAGCCCGACGGGGTACGCTCCGGCGATGTCCTACCCTCCGGGCGGTTACGGCGGCGGATACCCCAACCCGGGCTACGGCTCCGGCGGGGGCTTCGGCGGCCAGGTCGAGCACCCACAGGGCACCACGGTGCTCATCCTCGGGATCCTCGGGATCGTGGCCTGCGGCCTCTGCGCCCCCTTCGCCTGGTCGATGGGCAACAAGGCGCTCGAGGAGATCGATCGTGACCCGATGCGCTACTCCAACCGGAGCAACGTCAACACCGGGCGCATCCTCGGGATGGTCGGGACGATCCTCTTCGGCATCGGGATCGTCCTCGGCATCCTCTACTTCATCCTGATCTTCGCGGTCATCGGCACCAGCAGCACGACCTGACCGGGAAGGCGTCGCCCCCGCCGCCGCGCAACGGCGGGGGCGCCGCCTGACCTAGAACGCCTCGTCGACGAGAGCCGTGACGTGCCGGCTCAGGATCGAGGCGTAGGGCACGGCGCAGGTGCCGCCGCCGACCCAGGCGTTGCCGCCGGTGGTGTCGGACGTGCCCGAGAAGGTGGCCGTGTCGCCGGAGGCGATGGCCGGGAGCGTGCCGTCGAAGCCGCTGTTGCCGTCGAGGACGATGCGGGCGTTGGCCGTGCAGACCAGCGTGCTGCAGTCGGAGCCGTTCACGTCGTACAGCCGGGCCCGGACCACGATGTGGTTGCCGGTGCTGGCCAGGGCGTGGGTGGAGCCCGCCGGCGCACCGGCCGTGTCGTAGGTGCCCTCGGCGGTCACGAAGGTGAACGAGATCCGCGTGGCCCCGGCGAAGACGATGTTGACGATCGACTCGATCGGCGTCGGCGTGGTCGCCGACCAGGTGCCGGAGGTGGCCGTCCCGCTGGCGACGAGGTCGATCTGCCCGGTGGTCAGCGGCGTGCTGCACGGGTCGGGGGTGTGGGGGACCGCCATGGTGTGGGTCGGCGTGGCCACCCCGCCGGCGGCGTGGAACAGCACCGTGCCGCTGGTGACGCTGCCGGTCGTGGCCCCCGCCGGGGTGCCGAGGACGAGGAGGAGGGTCGCCGCCGCCACCGCCGTGAGGGTCGTCGTGATCGTGGTCTTCCGCATGGGCGGCACTCCACCGCGGTGGGTGTCGCGGTGGGTGCGCGATCGCCGCGTCAGCGGCGCGGGCGGAGGAGGACCTCTTGGGTGGTGGTGGCGACGTGGGTCCCGTCGGCGGCGAAGACCCGGCCGACGGTGAGGCCACGGGACGAGATCAGCCCGTGGCAGGTCACGGTGTGGAGCAGCCACTCGTCGGCCCGCAGCGGGCGGTGGAACCAGACGGCGTGGTCGAGGCTGAACGCCACCAGCCCGCTGTCGGGCGGGGTGTCGCGGCCCCGGGGGTCGAGGACGTGGGCGGCGTCGGTCGGGACGTCGTCGGACATGTAGGCCAGGGCGGCGGCGTGGACGGCGGGGGTGTCGTCGGCCCCCTCCAGCCGGCGGCTGAGCCGGAGCCACGCCGTGGCCGTGCCCCGCTCCGGGTCGGGGTCCAGGGTGACGCGGTCGTAGGCGGTGCTCCACGAGTCGCTGGGCCGGCCCTCGGGGTCCGGCACGTCGGGGGCCGTGGTGGTCTGGACCTAGGGGGCCTCCTCGTCGCCCTGGAACGAGGCGCTCAGGCTGAGGATGGCCCCGACCGCCTGGCGGGCCTCGACCGTGCGGGTCGTGAACGATCGCCCGTTCCGGGTGCGGGCCACCTCGTAGCGCACCGGCTCGCTGTGGTCGCCCCGGCGGATGAAGTAGGCGTGGAGCGAGTGGACCCGGTGCTCGGGGACGACCGTGCGGGCCGCGGCGTGGAGGGCCTGGGCCACGATCTGCCCGCCGTAGAGCCCACCCCACGGGTAGCGGGGCCCGGTGCCGACGAACGTGTCGGGGCCATGGGGCTCCATGGCCATCATCCGGGTGAAGGGGTCTGCGTCGGGGGCCGCGTCGGTCACCCCGGCGAACCTACCTAGCGGCGCGGTGAGAACAGGTAGTGGCTCACGCCGAAGGCCTGGCCGTCGTCGTGGCCGAAGAGGGCGGCGCAGCCGGCGAAGAAGGCCCGCCACCGGCGCACCTGGACCTTGCCCACCAGGGTGCGCAGCTCGGCCTCGTGGGCGTCGAGGTTGGCCAGCCACGCCCAGGACGTCCTGGCGTAGTGGGTGCCGCTGAGCCGCCAGTGGTCGACCAGGGCCAGGTCGTCCTGCAGGTGGAGGAAGAGGTCGTCGCTGGGCATCAGCCCGCCGGAGAAGAAGTGCTTGGCCATCCAGTCGCGCCGGTCGTCGGCGTCGTAGCGGAAGCAGACGTCGGCGCCGGCGAAGACGTGGGTGAAGAACAGCCCGTCGTCGGCCAGCCAGCGGGCGATGCGCCCGAAGATCACGCCGTGGTTGCGGACGTGCTCTAGCATCTCGACCGACACGACCCGGTCGAAGGGGGCACCCTCGCCGTGCTCGGCCGGGTCGAAGGTCGAGACGTCGGCGGTGATGACGTGGAGGTTGGCCAGCCCCCGCTCGGCCGCCTGCTTCTCGATGTGCTCCCGCTGGGTGCGGGAGTTCGACAGGGCGACGACCTCGGCGCCCGGGTACGTCTCGGCCATCCAGAGGGTCAGGCTGCCCCAGCCGCAGCCCAGCTCGAGGATGCGCTGGCCGTCGGCGAGCCGGGCCCGCTGGCCGTACACCTGGAGCATGGCCGCCTCGGCCGCGCCCAGGTCGTCGATCCCGGGTGGGTAGTAGCAGCTGGAGTACTTGAGGTGGGGGCCGAGCACCCGCTCGAAGAACCGGGTCGGCACCTCGTAGTGCTGCTCGTTGGCCTCGGTGGTGTGGGTCGCCACGTCGCCGGACCGCAGCTCCTGGACGAGGGCCCGGAACCGCTCGCTGCGCTCCTCGACCGAGCCGGCCCGCTCGACCCGCAGCCGCTTGGCCACCCGGGCCCGGCAGGCGGCGTGGAGCACGGCGTCGGGCACCAGCCCGGCGTCGAGGGCCTTGAACGAGACGGCCGAGGCGACGTCGCCGATGCGGCTCACGACCGGACCCCGGGCTTGACCGCCTTCACCTGGACGACCGAGACGTACTCCTCGGCGTAGGCCCCCTCGCAGTAGCAGAGGTAGAACTCCCACAGCCGCAGCAGGGCGTCGTCGTAGCCGAGGGCGCGGGCCTGGTCGGCCCGGGCCGCGAGCCGCTCGTTCCAGGCCGCCAGGGTCTGGGCGTAGTCCTGCGGGAAGGCGGCCACCTCGCCCACCTCCAGCCCGGCCGGGCCGGTGAGGCCCTGGGTGAGGACCGCCACCGACGGCAGGCACGAGCCGGGGAAGACGTGCGACTTGATGAAGTCGCTCGACGTCTTGGCCCGCTCGTAGCGGCCGTCGGGGACGGTGATGGCCTGGATGGCGAGCCTCCCGCCCGGCTTCAGCAGCCGGCCGCAGGTGGAGAAGTAGGTGGCGTGGTCGCGCCAGTCGACGGCCTCGATCATCTCGACCGACACCAGCCCGTCGAAGCTCCCCTCGCCCTCCCGGGCCAGCAGGTCGCGGTAGTCGAGCAGCTCGACGTCGACCAGGTCGCCCAGCCCGGCGCCGGCGATCCGCTCGGTGGCCAGCCGGTGCTGCTCCTCGGAGATCGTGCAGGTCGTCACCCGGATGCCCCGCTCGGCGGCCCGCTGGGCCAGCCCGCCCCAGCCGGTGCCGATCTCGACCAGCCGGTCGCCCGGGGCGAGGTCGAGCAGGTCGAGGAGCCGGTCGATCTTGGCCCGCTGGGCGTCGGCCAGGGTGCCGGCGCCCCCGCCCTCGGACCACAGCCCGCAGCTGTAGGCCATCGTCTCGGGGTCGAGGAAGAGCGCGAAGAAGTCGTTGCCCAGGTCGTAGTGGGCGGCGATGTGGCCCTTGTCGCGCTGCTTGCTGGCGGGCCGGAGGCGGCGGGCCCGATCGGCGAGGGGGCCGGTGATCGTGTCCCAGCGGCCCCGGATGCGATCGAGGGCCGGGAGGTTGCGGGTGGCCAGCCGGACCAGCCCGGTGAGGTCGTCGGTGTCCCACCAGCCGTCGACGTAGCTGCCGCCCAGCCCGCTGCTGGCCTGGAGGGTGACCTCCCGCCAGACCGCCGGGGTGCGCAGCCGGACCGTGACGTCGAGGTCGGTGGGCTCGCCGAAGGCCGTCACGGTGCCGTCGGACTCGATCAGCGTGAGCCGGCCGCCCCGGAGCCGGGTCAGCAGTGGCTTCAGCACCGCCCGGCAGGCCCGGTCGACCGCAGTGGCCCGGGTCGGCGCCGGGCGCACGGCGGTGGGGCGGATCCGCCCGGCGTGGGTGTTGGTGGACGGGCTGGACGGGGGGGTGGCCGTCGCGGTCATGAGGCGTGGGCTCCGTGCTGGTGCTTGGGGTGGCGGCGGAAGGGAGCGCCCTGGCGCCAGAGGCGGAGGGCGTTGAGGTGGATGCCGGCCGAGACGCGGTGCGCCGGCAGGCGGTGGTGGAGGAGGATCCTGCTCATCGACGCCCGGTCGAGCGGCCGCCGCTGCAGCACCATCCGGGCGCTGAACACGAGCCGGTCGTCGGCGTCCTGGCTCCGGTCGTCCATCTCGACGGTGAACCGGTCCCCGCCGGGCGGGGAGAAGCGCAGGACGTGGTCGAGGTCCAGGTCCATGAAGGGGGAGACGTGGAGCTCCTTGGCGAAGCGGACGCCGGTGGACTCGGCCTCGGCCGGCGGGGGGACGGCGAGGGCGTAGGCCCGGCGCTCGTGCCAGGGCGTGTTGGTCACCTCGGCCAGCACCGCCTCGACCCGGGTGTCGGCGTCGTCGAAGGCGAAGTAGAGGCTGATCGGGTTGAACGTCCACGCCCAGTGGCGGAGGTGGGTCAGCACCCGGATCGGGCCGGTCGGGGCGGCGCCCAGCCCGGCGGCGAGGGTGGTGCGGACCGCCTCGTCGAGCGGGACGCCGGGGTCGCCGTGCATGTCGCGCCGCCGGAACCGCACCGGGGCGGGGTGCCGGGTCGACCAGAGCGGGTGGGCGGCGAAGGCGGCGTCGACCTCCGCCAGGTCGAGGTAGGCCAGCACGATCGGCTGGCTGAAGCCGTGCTCGACGTCGATCTTCCGCTTGTGGCCGATCGTGCCCTCGTAGAGCGCGCTCACCACCGGGTGCACCCGGGGTCGATCCGCTCGCAGACGTGCTCGGCGCTGCGCACCCCGTCCTCGTGGAAGCCGTAGCCGGTCCACGCCCCGGCCCACCACACCCCGCCCCGGCCCTGGATGCGGGGGAGCCGGCGCTGGGCCCGGATCGCCGGGCCGTCGAGCACCGGGTGGGCGTAGTCGTAGGAGCCGAGCACGGTGTCGGGGTCGATGTCGTCGTCCCGGTTGAGGCTCACGAGGACGGGCGTCTCGACCGGCAGCGGCTGGAGCCGGTTCATCAGGTAGGTCACGGCCACCGCCTTGCGGGGCGACGCCGGCAGCTGGACGTTCCACGACGACCACACCGCCTCGTGGCGGGGGAGGAGGCGGCGGTCGGTGTGGAGCACGGTCGGGTTGGGCTGGGTCCGCACCGCCCCGATCACCTCCCGCTCCTCGTCGTCGGCGTCGGCCACCATCCGCAGGGCGGTGGGGGCGTGGGTGGCCAGGACGACGGCGTCGAAGCGCTCGGGCTCGCCCCCCGCCACCCGGAGCTCGACCCCGCCCTCGGGCCGGCGCCGCACCTCGGTGACCGGAGCCTTGAGCCGGACGTCGGCGGCGAAGGGGGCGCTGATCGCCTCGACGTAGGCCCGGGAGCCGCCCACGACCGTGCGCCACTGCGGCCGTTCGCCGAGCGACAGCATCCCGTGGTTGCGGAGGAAGCGGCTGTTGTGGGGGGCGGGGATTTCGTGGAGGGGGGTGGGGGCGGCCGACCACCCCGCGGCGGTGAGGGGGACGACGTAGGCCTCGCCGAAGCCGGCCGGCAGGCGGTGGCGGGCCAGGAAGGCGCGGAGGGTCTCGTCGACG
>JBQGCF010000256.1:0-8636 GCA_052038315.1 Iamia sp. | reverse complement strand
CCGTCGCGGAGGCGGACGCGGGCGACGGCGCTCTTGCGGCGACCGGTGGTCTGAACGAGGGGCTTGGGCACGTCAGGTCTCCTACGCGTCGGCGCGGCGGGCGCCGGGGATCTCGAGGACTTCGGGCTTCTGGGCGGCGTGGGGGTGCGTCGGGCCGGCGTACACCTGGAGCTTGGTCAGCTGCTGGGCGCCGAGCCGGTTGTGCGGGAGCATCCCCTTGATGCTGCGCCGGACGGTGTCGGCCGGCTTCTTGGCCAGGGCCTCGCCGTAGGTCTGCTCCTTGATGCCGCCCGGGTAGCCCGAGTGGCGGTAGACCATCTTCTTCTCGAGCTTGTCCGAGGTGAGGACGATCTTGTCGGCGTTCACGATGATCACGTGGTCGCCGGTGTCCATGTGGGGCGCGAAGGTCGGCTTGTGCTTGCCGCGCAGGATGCGGGCGACCTCGGTGGCGAGCCGGCCCAGGACGAGGCCCTCGGCGTCGACGACGTACCAGCGACGCTGGATCTCACTGGCCTTCGGCGAGTAGGTGGGCACGGCTGTTCTCCTCGTTCCGGCGGCTGCCGGGGCGTACGGTCTGGGGCCGGGGCCGGGACGACGGGCTCGCGCCACGTCGAGGGCCCTCCGGGCCGACTGGCAACTCTACGGTCCGGCCTCCACCTCGGGCAACCTCGGACCTGCTAGGAGGACCCTCGGCGGCGGCGACGAAGGTGCACGGGGTGTGCAGGAACCGCTTGGGACGGACGATCGCCGCGCTTGCAGTCCTGGGGGTGACGCTGCTCGTGGCGCCCGCGCCCCCGCCGGTCGTCGCCCAGGCGGCCGGTCCCGCCGAGGTGGCCGCCGACCCCCACACCCTCCGCACCCCCGCCCTCGCCCCCGGCCAGTTCGAGATCACCACCCTCTCGACCATGCCCGACACCGTCAGCGGCGAGGACGTCCTGGTCGCCGTGCGGGGCCTGCCCGCCGACGCCCCGCTGACGGTCACCCGTGACGGGGTCGACGTCACGTCCGCCTTCGAGGCCGCCACGGGCCGCGACGGCCAGCCCGAGCGCCGTGGCCTGGTCACCGGCCTCACCCCCGGCGAGAACACGCTGGTCGCCGTGTCCGGCACGCAGCGGGCGACCCTCGTGGTCCGCGACCACCCGGTGACCGGGCCGATCATCTCCGGCCCGCACCAGGAGCCGTTCCGGTGCCGCACCGAGGACGCCGGCCTGGGCGCCCCGCTCGACGAGGACTGCTCGATCGACCCCGTGTACCAGTGGTTCTACCGGTCGACGACCGACCAGGGCTTCCACGAGCTGGCCGACCCCTCGGCGCCGTACCCGAGCGACGTCATGACGACCGAGCTGTCGAGCGGCGAGGCCGTCCCGTTCGTGGCCCGGGTCGAGACCCGCACGATCAACCGGGGCATCACCCGCATCGCCGTCCTCGACGACCCGGCCGGGCGGGACGACCCGATGGCCTTCGACGGCGGGGAGTTCGACGGGCGGGTGTACCACGCCTTCGGCGAGTCCTGCGGCGTCGGCCACCAGCAGGGCACCAACGACCCGCTGATGGTGCTGGGCGCCGTCGACCTGACCCAGGTGAGCGCCGACCGCCTGCTGATCAACCTCACCGGCGTCGACCAGATGCTGGGCCGGGGCCACGCCACCGTCCACTCGACGCTCACCAGCTTCGGGGTCCACTGCAACCCCTTCATCAGCATCGAGACGGCGATGATGATCAAGGAGCACATCAGCGAGCGGTACGGGCTCGTCGAGGCGGTGATCGGCACCAACGGCTCGGGCGCCGCCCTCCAGCAGTACAACGCCATCAACAACGCCCCCGGCCTGCTCGCCGCCGGGATGCCCACGGCGACCTTCACCGACATCCCGTCGACGGCGATGACCGTCGCCGACTGCGGCCTGCTGCAGAGCTACTACGCGACCACGACGCTCACCTGGACCGACGCCCAGAAGGCGGCCGTCAACGGCCACGACCTGCTGAGCGGCAACCAGCTCAACGCCATCTGCCAGAGCTGGACCGACGCCTTCTACGACCGGCTCGACCCCACCGCCGGCTGCGTCCCCGAGGAGCAGCGCTACGACCCGGACACCAACCCCGACGGGGTCCGCTGCACGCTCCAGGACTCGAACGTCAACCTCTTCGGCATCGACCCGGCCACCGGCTTCGCCCGCCGACCGCTCGACAACGTCGGCGTCCAGTACGGGCTCCAGGCGCTGCGGGACGGGGTGATCACGCCCGAGCAGTTCGTCGACCTGAACACGACGATCGGCGGGCTCGACATCGACGCCAACCCGCAGGCCGAGCGGATGGCGATGGATCCCGACGTGGCCCGCCTGCTGTACGAGTCGGGGATGATCGTCGGCCGGGGCTCGCTGGGCGAGACGCCGGTGATCGACCTGGCGCCGTACCTCGACCTGATCCCGGTGGCCAACATCCACGAGTCGGTCCGGCCCTTCCAGATCCGGGCCCGGCTGCGGGAGCACACCGGGCAGGACGGCACCCAGGTCATCTGGCGCGGCGTCGTCACCCAGGCCGACGCCCTCGACGAGGCCGAGGAGTGGGTCACCGCCGTCGAGGCGGCCCGGCCCGGGCCAGGAGGCGACCACGTCGCCGCGGTGGCCGGCGCCCGCCCGGCGAGCGTGTACGACCGCTGCAGCTTCGGGACGGTCGGCGGCCGCCTCGACACCGACGCCATCAACGGGCCGCTCGGCCTGGTCCAGGGGCCGCTGCTCCCCGGCGCCGACCTCCCGGACCTGGGCCTGCCGCTGCGGGTCGACGTGCCCGAGGACTTCGACTCGGGCGTCGGGCCCTGCTCGGTCGTCCTGCCCGTCGTGTCGACGCCCCGCGGCGTGGCCGGGATGCCGGCGACCGACGACGTCGTGAAGTGCAACCTGAAGCCGATCGACCCGGCCGACTACACGCCGGCCCTGACCGACGACCAGCTCGCCGAGCTGGCGACCGCCTTCCCCGGCGGCGTGTGCGACTACACCCAGCCCGGGGTGGGCGAGGTCGAGCGCTCGCTGTCGTGGCCGTCGCTGGGCGGCGAGCAGCTCCACGCCCCCACCTCGCTCACCTGGCGGGTCGGCCGGTCCCAGCCGACCCGCCCCGGCGAGCAGCCCACGCCGTCCACCGAGCCCACCGATCCCGGGCCGTCCGTCCCGTCGACGGACCCGGCCCCCACGACGCCGGTCGACGACCAGGTCGCCGATGGCGGCATCACCCAGGGTCCCGTCACCACCGACGACGGCCTCCTCGCCCGCACCGGCGCCGACGCCCTACGGGTCCTGCTGCCGGTCGCCCTCCTCGTGCTCGGCCTCGGTCTCGCCCTCCACACCGTCGTGCAACCCACGGGACCGGGTCGCCGCCGCCCCTAGCCTGCGGGGCGTGGACCTGGTCACCATCGAGGACGTGCGGGCGGCGCTGCCCCACGTCGCCGATGTCGTGCGGCCCACGCCCGCCGCCGCCTCCGACACGCTGACCCGGCTGGCCGGGCGGGAGATCTGGCTCAAGCCCGAGCACCTCCAGCGCACCGGCTCGTTCAAGGTGCGGGGGGCGTCGCACCACATCCGCTCGCTGCCCGACGACGGCCGCCCCGTCGTCGCCGCCTCGGCCGGCAACCACGCCCAGGGGGTCGCCCTGGCCGCGTCCCGGGCCGGGCGCCGGGCCACCGTCGTCATGCCCGAGACGGCGCCGCTGCCCAAGGTCGAGGCCACGCGGGCCTACGGCGCCACCGTCCAGCTCGTGGGCACGACCGTCGACGACTCGCTGGCGGCCGCCCGGGCCCGGGCCGCCGACGGGAGCGCCCACCTGGTCCCCCCGTTCGACGACCCGCTGGTGATCGCCGGCCAGGGCACCGTCGGCGTCGAGCTGGCCGCCGAGGCGCCACCGGTCGAGACCGTGGTCGTCCCGGTCGGCGGGGGCGGCCTGCTGGCCGGCGTGGCCGTCGCCCTGCGGGCCCTGCGCCCCGAGGTCCGCATCGTCGGCGTCGAGGCGGCCGGGGCCGCGGCCATGCGCGCCTCGCTCGACACGGGTCACGCCGTCACCCTCGACGCGGTGGCCACCATCGCCGACGGCATCGCCCTCAAGTCGCCGTCGGAGCTGACCCTCGCCCACGTCGAGGCGCTGGTCGACGATGTGGTCACGGTGACCGACGAGGAGATCGGCCGGACCCTCGTCCTCCTCCTCGAGCGGTGCAAGGCCGTGGTCGAGCCGGCCGGCGCGGTGGGGCTCGCCGCCCTGCTGTCCGGCCGGGTGGGCGGCACCGGGCCGGCCCTGGCCGTGCTGTCGGGCGGCAACGTCGACCCGCTGCTGCTCGGCAAGCTGATCGAACACGGCCTGTCGGCCTCGGGTCGCTTCGTGCGCCTCCGGGTCGTGATCCCCGATCGCCCCGGCACCCTCGCCCGGGTCACCGGCACCCTCGCCGGGCTCGGCCTCAACGTCCTGGCCGTCGACCACCACCGGGCCGGCGTGCGGGTCGCCCTCGACGAGGTCGAGGTCGTCTTCACCCTGGAGACCCGGGACCCCGACCAGCGTCGTCAGGCCGTCGACCGCCTCCGCGCCGACGGCCTCAAGGTCGACCTCCTCGGCTGACCCGGTGGATCAGCAGGCCAGCGTCCGCACGTCGTAGGCGGCCAGGGCCGGGTCCCGGGTGACCAGCACCAGCCCCTCGACCTGCGCCTGGGCCACCAGCATCCGATCGAACGGGTCCCCGTGATGCCGCGGGAGCGCCCCCGCCCGCTCGGCGTGCTCGGCCGTGATCGACAGCGGACGGAAGCCGTGGACGGCGATCTCCTCCTCGAACACCCCGGCGGCGGTGAGCTTCCCGGTCGCCCGCTTGATGGCCAGCTCCCAGACCGACGCGGCGCTGACCACGACGACGGCGTCCGGATCGATGATGGCTTCGAAGGCCGCCGGCGCCAGCGCCTCGCCGCCGTCGATCCACCAGAGGAAGGCATGGCTGTCGAGAAGGAGGTTCACTCGCCGTAGAAGGAGTCGATGATCTCCTGGTCCGTCTCGTCGAAGTCGTCGGCCATCCAGATCTTGCCGGCCATCTTGCCCATGCCCGGGCGGCGGGGCTCCTTGGGGGCTTCGTAGGGCACCAGCTTGGCCATGGGCTTGCCCGCCTTGGCCAGGATGATCTCCTCGCCGGCGGCGGCCCGCTCGATCAAGCGGGACAGGTGGGTCTTGGCCTCGTGGGTGTTCACGACCATGACCGTCAGGTTAGTCCGCCCTAGTCCACCCCGGAGAGGGGTGGACTTCAGTCCTCGACGGAGGACCAACCCGGGTAGCGGACGGTCCAGAGGGTCAGGCCGTGGGGCGGGGCCATCTCGCCGGCCCGGGCCCGGTCCTGGGCGGCGATGGCGGCCCTGACGTCGCCGGCCACCATCCGGCCCCGGCCCACGTCGACCAGGGTGCCGACGATGCTGCGGACCATCTGGTGGCAGAAGGCCCCGGCCTCGATCTCGAAGCGCAGGTGCCCGTCGCCCTCGTCGATCCACACCGCCTCGGTGACCCGACGGACGAGGCTGACCGGCGTCCCCCCGTCCCGGACCTTGGGCCGGCGGCAGAACGAGGAGAAGTCGTGCTCACCGATCAGCGGGTCGCAGGCCAGGCGGAGCAGCGGCAGGGGCAGCGGCCACTCGACGTGCCAGGCCTGCCGGGCCGAGGCCGGGTCGGGCTCGGGCCGGTTCCAGATCCGGTAGCGGTAGCGGCGGGCCACCGCCGAGAAGCGGGCGTCGAAGCTGTCGTCGACCAGGGCCGGATCGCGCACCGCGACCTCGGTCCCGCACATCTTGTTGACCGCCCGCACGAGGCTGTCGAGCGAGCGGACCTCGGCCAGGCGCGGGGCGGACAGGTCGACGGTGATGACCTGGCCGCGGGCGTGGACGCCCCGGTCGGTGCGCCCCGCGCAGGTGATCTCGACCTCGTGACCGGCCCAGCGCCCGAGGGCGTCGGCCAGCACGCCGGCGACGGTCCGCACGCCGTGGTTGGGGGCGAAGCCGTGGAAGCCGGTGCCGTCGTAGGCGACGGTGAGCCGCAGCCGCCGGGTGGGCCCGACGTCGGCCGTCGCCTCAGCCGGATCGAAGAGCGTCACGGGCGCCGACAGTAGCCAGACGCGACGAGAGCGCCCCGCAGGGCGCCCTCGATCAGGTCAGCGACTCGGATGGTGCCAGGCACCATCCGAGTCGGCTCGTCCTGGGAACGGGTGCTCAGACGAGCTCGACGCGGGCCATGGGGGCGTTGTCGCCCTGGCGCGGGCCCAGCTTGAGGATGCGCAGGTAGCCGCCGTTGCGATCGGCGTAGCGGGGGCCGATCTCCTCGATCAGCTTGGCCGCCGCCTCCTTGTCGCCGGCCAGCGCCGACACCACCTGGCGGTGGTTGTGGAGACCGCCCTTGCGGGCCTTGGTGATCAGCTTCTCGGCCACCGGGCGCAGGGCCTTGGCCTTGGCCTCGGTGGTGGTGATGGCCTCGGCGGCCACGAGGGACGCGACCAGGTTGGCCATCATGGCCTTCTGGTGAGACGAGCTGCCGCCGAAGCGACGGCCCTTCTTCGGGGTGGCGGGCATGTCAGTCTCCTCGGCCCTTCAGGGACAGGCCCCGCTCGTCCAGCTTGACCAGGACCTCGTCGAGGCTCTTCTGGCCGAAGTTGGTGATGGCGAGCAGGTCGTCCTCGGTCTTGAGCAGCAGCTCGCCGATCGTGTTGACCTGGGCCCGCTTCAGGCAGTTGCGGGGGCGCTCGGACAGGTCGAGGTCCTCGATGGGGAGCTCGAGGTCGGGCGAACCGGTGGCGGCGCTGTCGGCCTCGGTGAGGACCAGGCCCTGCGGATCGTCGCTCATGCCCTCGATCAGCTCGACGAGCGACTTGAGGGTGGCGCCGGCGGAGGCCAGGGCGTCGCGGGGGGTGATCGACCCGTCGGTCTCGATGTCGAGGATCAGCTGGTCGTAGTCGGTGTCCATCTCGACGCGGGTCGGCTGGATGTCGAAGGCGACCCGGCGGACCGGCGAGAAGATGGAGTCGACCGGGATGATCCCGATCGTGGCGCCCTGCTTGTTGCGCTCGGCCGAGACGTAGCCCTTGCCCCGATCGACGGTGACGTCGACCGAGAGGCGGCCCTTGCTGTTGAGCGAGGCGATGTGCAGCTCGGGGTTGAGCACCTCGACATCCGCGGTGAGCTGCAGGTCGGCGGCGGTGACCTCGGCCGGGCCCCGCACGTCGAGGCGCAGGGTCACGGGGGCCTCGGACTCGCTGGTCAGCACCAGGTCCTTGAGGTTGAGGATGATGTCGGTGATGTCCTCGGTGACACCCGGGATGGTGTCGAACTCCTGGATGGCGTCGTCGAAGCGCACCTCGGTGACGGCCGCGCCGGGGATCGACGACAGCAGGGTGCGCCGGAGCGAGTTGCCCAGGGTGTGGCCGAAGCCCGGCTCGAGGGGGCTGATCGAGAACCGCTGGCGGTTCCCCTGCTCCTCGTCGAGCGCCTCGACCGTCGGTCGTTGGATGACCAGCATTCGGTGCCTTCCGTCTTCTTGAAGATAGTTCGTCCGCAGGGCCGCTAGGGCGGGGGGCGGGGTGGTGGACGTTTCGCGTCTGGGGGTGAGTTCGGGGGGAGCCCGGGGCTACTTCGAGTAGAGCTCGACGATGAGCTGCTCGCGCACCGGGGCGTCGATCTGGCTGCGGACGGGCAGCTCGCGGACCGTGGCCTGGAAGCCGTCGTCGCCGGTCTCCAGCCAGTCCGGCGTGCGCCGGTCGAGGGTGTCCAGGTTGTGGCGGATGACGATCATCCCGCGGGCCTTGTCGCCCAGGGTGACGACGTCGCCCTTGCGGACCCGGTAGCTGGGGATGTCCACCCGCTTGCCGTTGACCTTGATCAGGCCGTGGTTCACGAACTGGCGGGCCTGGGGCCGGGTCGAGGCCCAGCCGGCGCGGAAGGCGACGTTGTCGAGGCGCAGCTCCAGCATGCGGAGCAGGTTCTCGCCCGTCACGCCCTGCTGGCGCGTGGCCTCCTTGTAGAGGTTGGAGAACTGCTTCTCCAGGACGCCGTAGATGTACTTGGCCTTCTGCTTCTCCTGCAGCTGGATCAGGTACTCGGACGGCTGGCGGCGGCGGGCCCGACCGTGCTCACCCGGGGGGTAGGGCTTGCGATCGAGGAGCCGCTGCCCCTTGTCGTTCTCGAAGACGTTGACGTTCAGCCGGCGGCTGATCTTGACCTTGGGACCGGTGTAGCGAGCCATGTCTCAGCGCCTCCTCAGACCCGGCGCCGCTTGGGCGGGCGGCAGCCGTTGTGGGGCACGGGGGTGACGTCCTTGACGCCGGTGACCTCGATGCCGGTGTTCTGGATCGACCGGATGGCCGTCTCGCGACCCGAGCCGGGGCCCTTGGTCTGCACGTCGACCTTGCGCACGCCGTGCTCCATGGCCCGGCGGGCGGCCTGCTCGGCGGCCATCTGGGCCGCGTAGGGCGTGCTCTTGCGCGAGCCCTTGAAGCCGACGTTCCCCGACGACGCCCAGGCGAGCACGTTGCCCTCCATGTCGGCGAAGGAGATGATCGTGTTGTTGAACGAGCACTTGATGTGCGCCACCGCGTGGGTGACGTTCTTGCGCTCCCGCTTGCGGGGGCGACGGCCTCCCGGCTT
>JBQGCF010000255.1:0-7320 GCA_052038315.1 Iamia sp. | reverse complement strand
CGTGACCTCGATGGTGCCGGCTCCCGTGGCCCAGCGTCTCGCAGAGAGGTTCCCACGATGACGTTCAACGACGACCTGCCCACCGCTGGCGAGGCCACCGGGCAGACCCCGGCCGCCACCCCCCGCCGCTCCCGCGACCCGCTCGCCGGCCCCGAGGCCGACGCCCTGCTCCGCCGGGCCGCCGACCTGGTGGCCTCGGGCCGGCCCATGCCGCTGTCGTCGTCGGTGATGATCAACCGCGACGAGGTCCTCGACCTCCTCGGCGAGGCGATCGACCGGCTGCCCGACGAGCTGCGCCAGGCCCGCTGGCTGCTCAAGGAGCGGGAGGAGTTCCTCAAGCGGGTCCAGGGCGAGGGCGACGAGATCCTCGACCAGGCCAGCGCCAAGGCCGAGCAGATGGTGCAGCGCACCGAGGTCGTGAAGGCGGCCGAGCAGCGGGCCAAGCGCATCGTCGAGGACGCCCAGGACGAGGCCCGCCGGCTGCGCCACGAGTGCGAGGACTTCTGCGACCAGCGCCTGGCCCAGTTCGAGATCGTGCTCAACCGGACGCTCAAGATGGTCCACGCCGGCCGGGAGAAGCTCAACGCCTCGCCCATGGCCGCCCCCGCCGGCCCGATCGAGGACGACCACGAGGAGCCGATCAGCGAGCCGGTGCCCGTCGTCCCCGACGACGTGCCGCCCGGTGGCTTCGGCAAGCCCCACGTGCAGCCGGTCGGGGCCCCGGACCGGGACCGGACAGCCTTCTTCGACCAGGACGAGGGGTGACCCGGGTCCGCACCCTGGAGCACATCGCCGACGTCCGGCGCCGGCCCGGGGTGCAGCGCCCCGTCGTCCGCACCTTCCCGGCCGACGCCCTCGGGCCGATCGGCACGACCAGCGCCACCGTCCCCCCCGACGGCGAGATCGCCCTCGAGGGCACGGTCGAGGCGACCGGCCTCGACGTCGTCCTCGTCGGCACGGCCACCGCCCCGTGGGAGGGCGAGTGCCGGCGCTGCCTCCGGGACGTCACCGGCACCGTCGAGGTCGACCTCCGGGAGATCTTCTCCGAGCACCCCGTCGAGGGCGAGACCTGGCCGGTCGAGAACGACGCCATCGACCTCGGCCCCGTGCTCCACGACGCCGTGCTGCTGACCCTCCCGCTGGTGCCCCTCTGCTCGGAGGACTGCGCCGGCCCCGACCCGGAGCGCTTCCCCGCCCGGGTGGAGGGCGACCCGGCGCTCGACGACGAGGACGAGCCGTCCGGGGAGGTGGCGGCGGCGCCGCCCGGCGACCCCCGCTGGGCGGCCCTCGACGACCTGAAGTTCGACTAGGCACTGGCCCACGGCGAGACGGTCCACGGCGGGAGGACGACATGACGAAGGTGTGGTTGGCGGCGGTCGGGCTGCTGCTGGTCGGGCTGGCGGTCCTGGCCGCGCCGGGGGACACGCTGGGCTCGGACTGCGGTTCACCGGTCGCACCGACGTCACCCTCGGCCGCCCAGGCCTGGAACGACGTGTACGCGATCCAGAGCCAGGTGCGGGACTGCCCGACGCTGCTGCGGGGCCGGAGCCTGGCCGGCGGGGCGGCCGTGGTCGGGGCCGTCGCCGTCGCCGCCCAGCCGTCGCTGGCCAGCCGGCGGGGCACCCGGCGGACGGCCGCCGCGCTGACCGCCGTGGCCTGCGGCCTGCTGGCCGTCGCCGTCCTCCTCGTGGTGACGGCGAGCCACTCCCGGCTCCGCGCCTGCGGCACCGCGGTGTCGCCGTTCGAGGCCGGCGACGACTGCGACGCCCAGCTGCTGCGGCGGTGGCTCGGGTCCGGGGCGGCGGCCGGGGGCGCGCTGGTCTCGGGCGTGCTCGGGCTGTTCTCGTCCTGGCGGTCGGACCGGCGGCGCTGATCGTGGCCTCGGCCGCCTGGGACCGCTTCGAGGACAGCCTCCACCTCGACCACGAGCGCTGGCACGACGGCATCGGGATCGACCTCGACGCCCTCGTCGCCCTGGAGGGGGAGGAGCGGGCCCGGGCCGAGGCCCGGCTGCTCGGCTCCCGGCCCTGGACGTGGCGGGAGGTCCAGGCCCTGGCCGTGCTGGACACCGAGGCGACCCGGGCCGCCCTGCGCGAGGTGGTCGACGGGAGCGACGTCGAGGCCCGCTTCGCCGTGGTGCGGGCGGCCCCGGGCGTGCTGGCGCCGGGCGAGCTCGACGACCTCCTCGTCGCCGGGCTGGCCGAGGCCGTCATCGGCGGCGGCCTGACCTCGGTGCTCGACCTGGTCGAGCAGCACCACCCGCCGGCGGTGCTCGACGCCCTGCTGGCCGGGGCCCGCGACCGCCCCGGCGACGTGGCCGTCCACCTGGCCGCCCTGGCCGACTTCCTGCTCGGGCCGGCGACCGAGGCCTTCGACTGGGACCACCGGCCCCTCTACCTCCGCTTCCACGCCCTCCCCGGCAGCGCCGAGCGCGACGAGGTGTGGCGGGAGCTGTGCGCGCGGTGCGGCGTCGACCCTTCCGGCCCGGCGTCGGCTTCGCCCGATCCGGGCTGACGCCGCTACGCTCTCACCCTTGTGCCTGGGCACCCCCGGGCCGCACGCCGCTGAGAACCAGGAACGACTGCGATGGCCGTCCCCAAGAAGAAGACCTCGAAGGCCAAGAGCCGCAGCCGCCGGGCCGGCGCCTGGCGCCTCGACGCCCCGTCGCGGAGCACCTGCCCGCGCTGCGCCGCCGTCAAGCTGCCCCACCGCGTGTGCGGCAACTGCGGCTGGTACAAGGACCGCCAGGCCCTCGACGTCGACTGAGGCGTCGCCCACCGTGACGTTGGATCTGCCCATCGCCGTCGATGCGATGGGGGGCGACCGGGCACCCGACGAGATCGTCGCCGGCGCCGAGCGGGCGGCCGAGGAGCTCGGCCTGCCGATCGTCCTCGTCGGCGACCCCGACCGCATCACCTCGTCGCTGGAGGTCTTCCCGGCCTCCGAGGTCATCGAGATGACCGACGACCCGGGCAAGGGCGTCCGTCGCAAGAAGGACTCGTCGCTGGTCCGCGCCGCCGAGGCGGTGCGCGACGGCCGGGCCTCGGCCATGGTCAGCGCCGGCAACACCGGGGCCACCTGGGGCGCCGCGCTGCTGCGGATGGGCCGGATCAAGGGCGTGTCCCGCCCCGGCATCGCCACCCCGCTGCCCCGCCCCGGCCACGACGTCCCCCTCGTCCTGCTCGACGCCGGGGCCAACACCGACGCCCAGGCCGAGTGGCTCGTCCAGTGGGCCCAGATGGGGGCCGTGTTCGCCCGGGACCGCTTCAGGCTGGCCACGCCCCGGGTCGGGCTGCTCTCGATCGGTGAGGAGCCGGGCAAGGGCGACGCCCTCCGCAAGGAGGCCTACGAGCTGCTCGCCTCGTCCGACTGGGCCACCGCCGCCGGCGCCGAGTTCGCCGGCAACGTCGAGGGCCGGGACCTGATGGCGCCCGGCGTCGACGTCGTCGTCACCGACGGCTTCACCGGCAACGTCGCCCTCAAGACCCTGGAGGGGGCCATGCGGTCCCTGGTCGGGGCCATCCTCGGCGCCTTCGACACCGACGACGCCACCCGCGCCGCAGGCGAGACGCTGATGCCAGCCCTGCTCCCGCTCTACGGCCAGCTCGACCCCGACGCCACCGGGGGCGCCATGCTCCTCGGCGTCGACGGGGTGTGCATCATCAGCCACGGATCGTCGTCGGCCACCGCCATCGTCAACGCCTGCCGCGTCGCCGCCGAGTCCGTCGAGTCCGACCTCGTCGGCAAGGTCACCACCCTCTACGCCACGGGCTGACCCGAGCGCTGATTCACAAGCGCACAAAGTTGGGTTGCTGCTAGGGTCCCCCGGCTGTCCGACGACCAGGGAGCGAGCGTTGCCCGCCGAGACCCACAGCCAGCAGGCGCCGATGACGCGCCAAGAGGTGTTCGAGCTGATCCGCGACCGCTTGGTCGACATCCTCGAGATCGACGCCTCCGAGGTCCACGAGGGCGACTCCTTCGCCGACGACCTCGACGCCGACTCGCTGGCCCTGATCGAGCTGGTCGAGGCCCTCGAGGAGGAGGTCGGCGAGCGCACCGTCGGCTTCCGCATCGAGGACGAGGACCTCGAGGACCTCAAGACCGTCCGGGACGCCGTCGACTACGTGTTCGCCCGGGTGGGCGGCGACGCCTCCTGAGCTCGAGCGAGACCGTCCCCTCGGTCGGGCCGCTGGCCGATCGCATCGGGCACTCCTTCGCCGACCCCGGGCTCCTGGAGACCTCGATGTGCCACCGCTCGTGGTGCGCCGAGAACCCCGGCGGGCCGTCCAACGAGCGGCTCGAGTTCCTCGGTGACGCCGTGCTCGGCGCGGTCGTGGCCGAGGAGCTCTACCGCACCTTCCCCGAGGCCGACGAGGGCTGGCTCTCGCGCGCCCGGGCCACCGTCGTGCGGGCCACGACCCTGGCCGAGACCGCCGAGGTCCTCGACCTGGGCGCGACCATCCGGCTGGGCAAGGGCGAGGAGGCCACCGGCGGGCGGGAGAAGCCGTCGATCCTGGCCGACGCCCTGGAGGCGGTGATCGGCGCCGTCCACCTCGACGGCGGCCGCGACGCCTCCCGGGCCGTGGTCATGCACCTGCTCGGCGAGCGCATCCGCACCGCCTCGGGCGAGCCCGGCCACCTCGACGACAAGAGCCGGCTGCAGGAGCACGTCAGCCGGGTCCTGCGCGAGGTCGTCTCCTACAAGGTCACCGACACCGGCCCCGAGCACGACAAGACCTTCACCGCCATCGCCCGCGTCAGCGGCACGCCGTGGGGCGAGGGCGTGGGCCGGTCCAAGAAGCAGGCCGAGCAGCTCGCCGCCCGGGCCGCCTACGAGGCCCTGCTGGCCACCGATCCCCCCGCGCCCGACCTGGCCTCCGGCGAGGCCGAACCGACATCCGACCCGACCGATCCGTCGGGCCCTACCGAGAAGGCTGACGATGCCTGAGCTGCCCGAGATGGAGACCCTCCGCCGCGACCTCGACCGCGAGGTCGGGGGGAAGCGGATCAAGACCACGGAGGTACCGGGGCGGACGGCCATGGGCAACACGCCCAAGAAGCAGCTCATCGAGCGGCTCGACGGGGCCAAGGTCACCGGCGCCGACCGGCGCGGGCTGCTGCTGACCCTCAAGCTCGACACCGGCGACCTGCTCGTCATGGACGTGCGGGAGAGCGGCGGGCTGCGCAAGACCACCCCCAAGGAGGAGATGGCCAAGGGCACCCAGATCGTCATCTCCTTCACCCAGGGCGGCCAGCTGCGCATGGTCGACACCACCGGCGCCATGAAGGTGTGGGTGGCCACGCCCGACGAGCTGCTGGAGCAGGAGCCGGTGCTGGCCCAGCTCGGCCTCGACCCCGTCGTCGAGCCCATCTCGTGGACGACCTTCGGCCACCTGCTGCTCAGCCGGGCCCAGCCGATCAAGACGTTCCTGACCGACCCGACCGCGGTGGTCGGCATCGGCGCCGTCTACTCCGACGAGATCATCTGGCAGGCCGGCCTGCGCCACGACCGCGAGTCGAACCTGCTGACCTCGCAGGAGATGCGCCGGCTCTACCGGGCCCTGGTCGAGACCCTGCACGACGGGGCCAAGCACCGGGGCACCACCCTCGGCGAGGACGGCTACCACGACCTGGCCGGCAAGCCGGGCGGGTTCCAGGAGTACCTCGAGGTCTACGAGCGGGCGGGCAAGGCCTGCAGCCGCTGCCGGGGCACGATCACCAAGGTGAAGTTCAACAAGGCCAACCTGTTCATGTGCCCGGACTGCCAGGTCTGATCCCCCCACCGCCGTGTTCCTCAAGACGCTGACCATCAAGGGCTTCAAGTCCTTCGCCGACTCCACCTCGATGGAGATGGAGCCGGGCGTCACCGTCGTCGTCGGCCCGAACGGCAGCGGCAAGTCGAACGTCGTCGACGCCATCGCCTGGGTGCTCGGCGCCACCGCCCCGAGCGCGGTCCGCAGCCAGAAGATGGACGACGTCATCTTCGCCGGCACGTCCAAGCGCCCGGCGCTCGGGCGGGCCGAGGTCAGCCTCACCATCGACAACCGCGCCGGGCTCCTGCCGATCGACTTCGGCGAGGTCACGATCACCCGCACCCTCTGGCGCTCGGGGGACAGCGAGTACGCCATCAACGGCGCCCCGTGCCGGATGCTCGACATCCAGGAGCTGCTGAGCGACTCGGGCGTGGGCCGCCAGCAGCACGTGATCATCAGCCAGGGCCAGATCGACGCCGTGCTCAACGCCCGGCCCGAGGACCGGCGGCTGATCATCGAGGAGGCGGCCGGCGTCCTGAAGTTCCGCCGCCGCAAGGAGAAGGCCGAGCGCCGCCTGGCCGGCACCGAGGCCAACCTCCTGCGGCTGCAGGACCTCCTGCGCGAGGTGCGGCGCCAGCTGCGGCCGCTGGAGCGCCAGGCCGAGGCCGCCCGCCGGCACGGCTCGCTGGTCGAGGAGCTCGGCGCGCTGCGCCTGTACAGCGCCGGTCACGAGCTGCGCCGGCTGCGCACCCGGCTCACCGCCGCCGAGGCGACCCGGCGCGACCTGCGGTCCTCCGAGTCGGACTCCAAGGCGACGCTGGCCCGGCTCGACGCCCTGGTCGTGGCCACCGAGGCCCGGCTCTCCGCCCTCGGCGGCGACGACCTCGGCGACGATCTGGCCCGCTGCGAGGCGTTGCGCGAGCGGGCCCGCGGCCTGACCGCGGTGCTGGCCGAGCGGCGCCGTGGGCTCGAGCGCCAGCGGGGGGCGTCGGTCGACCAGGCCGTCATCGCCTCGCTGGAGGCCGACGCGGCCCGGCTCGACAGCGAGCTCGAGGCCATCACCGCCGAGCGGGCCGGCCTGGCCCCGGCGGCCGAGGAGCTGGCCGAGGCCGAGGCCGTCCTGGCCGCCGAGCGGGCCCGCTTCGCCGAGGAGTGGGGCGACGAGGGCGGCGCGTCCGCCGCCGAGGCGTGGGCCGCGGCGGGCACCGTCGGCGTCAGCCGGGCCGCCGAGGTGCGGGGCGAGCTGACCGCCGTGCGCTCGTCGGTCGAGCGCTGGGAGCAGGAGCGCCGCCGGGTCAGCGAGCGGATCGAGGCCCTGGGGGCCAAGGCCGGCCGGCTCGACCAGGAGGCCGAGCGGCTGCGGGGCGAGATGGCCGAGGCCGAGGCGGCCGAGGAGTCGCTCGACGCCGACGCCGCCGCGGCCGCCTCCCGGCGTGAAGCCGTGGAGACCGAGGCCGAGGCGGCCGAGGAGCGCCGCCGGGCCGCCGACGCCGAGCGCCACCGCTGGAGCGCCCGGGCCGACGCCCTGGGCCTGGCCCTCGACGAGGCCCGCGCCCGGGCCGGCGCC
>JBQGCF010000254.1:0-14657 GCA_052038315.1 Iamia sp. | reverse complement strand
GGCGCGCGGGGGCCCTGGGCGCTGGGCGGGGGGTCGCGCGGGGGCAGCGGGTACGGCGTGGTGGCGGCGTCACCGGTCGGGGCGAGGTGGCGGGCCAGGTCCCGGTGGGAACCGACCCGGATGCGGGTCGGGGCGTCGTCGGGCCCGACCTCGGAGAAGAGCATCAGCCACAGCAGGGCCCGGCCGTCGGAGCGGGCGTTGACGCCCCAGCGGGTGTAGTCGTGGGAGTCGGGGTCGTCGTCGGGCGGGAGGCTGACGTCGATGTGCCAGCCGTCGTCGCCGGGATCGCCCTCGACGGGGAGGCGGATGACGAAGCTGCCCATCCCGGCGTAGGTGACCCAGCGGCCCGGGCCGAGGAGGGCGTCGGCGGCGGCGAGCAGCCGGGGCGAGTGGGCCGCCTCGTGGACGAGGCCGGTCTGGTGCTCGAAGGTGCGGACGACCGGCTGGGTCCACGTCGAGGGGTCGTCGGCGTCGATGCCGGCGGAGCCCAGCACCAGGTCGCGGCAGCGCTCGGCCAGCTCCCGGGGCACCGCCTCGCGCACGCCGACCACACCGTCCTCGACGAACCGCTCGACGTCGGCCGCGCTCGGCCCGTCCTCCTCGCACCAGTGCACGTCCGCCGTCTCGCTCACGGCCCGATCCTGGCGGCCGGCCCCGGCTCCGGCCGCCCGATTTCCCACCGGTAGGGTCCGCCGTCGTGCACCCGACGCCGCTCGATCCCGTCGCCGCCACCCCCGCCGCCCTGGCCGACTGGCTGGTGGCCGAGGTGGTGGCCTCCGTCGAGGACCTGCACGCCACGGTGCTGCCCGGGTGGCGCGTGCCCCGGGCCTACGCCGGCCACGAGGTCGCCGCCGACGTGCGGGCCGACGTCTGCTTCACCCTCCACCACCTGGCCGAGGCGGGGGTGACGACCGTGGCCGGCGACCCCGTCGACGACGTGCTCGTGCACCTGCTCGGCGGGGTCGACGGCTCCTCGACCCACACCTTCTTCTCCTACCGGATCGCCGAGACGCTGCTCCGCCACGGGCCCTTCGCCGGCAACCCCCTGGTCGAGGCGCTCGACGAAGCCCAGCAGGCCGAGCTCACGACCGCGGTCGACAGCTCCGACTGGGTCGAGCTGCTCGACACCGGCGTCCTGCCCCGCAACTACGCCGGCGTGCTGTCGCGCTGCGCCCTGGGCCAGCTCCGGCTCGGCCTGGTCGACGACGACGGCACCCTCGACCGCCTGGTCACCCGGCTGGCCGACCTGCTGGGCGAGAACCCGTCGGGCGCCCTCGACGACTCGAGCACCGGCATCGGCCGCTACGACATCTACACCGCCGACGTCTGGCTCTTCGTCCAGCCCCTGGCAGACCGGCTCGGGCCGCTGTGGGCCGACGGGCTGCGCAAGTCGATGGCCCTGGTGCGCCGGGTCGGCGCCCGCGACGGCTCGGCGGTGGCGTGGGGCCGGTCGGTCGGCGACCTCTCGGCGGCCCTGACCCTCGAGCTGGCCGCCGTGGCCCTGGCCGACGGGCACGACCCGGGTCACGAGGGGCTGTGGCTGCGCCGGGCCCTCGACGCGGCGGCGACCCTGCAGGCCGGCTTCGCCGCCGACGGCGTCAGCACCGCCCACGTCCGCCGCAACCAGGACGGCTACCGGGGCCCGGCCCGGCGCCTCCAGCTCACCTTCGACCTGTTGGGCAAGCTCGGCTTCGCGGCCGAGGCCCTGCGCCGCGTGCCCAGCGACCTGGCCGACCTGCACCCGGCCCCGGCGGCCGAGGCCTACCCGGCGGCGGCCGGTTGGGTGCCCTTCGAGGACGATCGGCCCGCCGGCGTGTGGGCCGTCCGCCGGCCCGGCGCCGACCTGGTCGTGCCCTTCGTCGGCACCAGCCGCAGCCACTACCTGCCCACGCCGCACCAGCCCGGGACGTGGGAGGTGCCGATCGACCGGGACCTGCCGTGCTGGACGCCGCTCGTCGGCGCCGGCATCGGCCGCTACACCGCCGGCGGGCTGCCGACCACGCTCACCGCCGACGGCGAGACCGTCACGGCCACGTGGGAGGGGCTGCCGGTGTCAGGCCGGGGCCTCGACGGCGACGGTGACGGCGACCCCCTCGACGCCACCCGCACCGCCACCCTCTCGGTCGACGGCCGGGCCCTGGTGCTCGACGACCGGCTCACCTTCGCCCGGCCGCCCCGGTCGGTCAGCCTGGCCGTGCCCGAGGGCGAGGACCGCCCGCTGCGGGTCGAGTGGGCGTGCGACCAGCCCCACGCGGTGGCGACGGTCGAGACCGCGGGGCTGACCGAGTGGCGCTCGGCCACCGGCGAGATCGCCCGGGTCCACCAGATCGACGTCGACCCGGCCACCGAGGTCGCCTACCGGGTCCGGGTCACGCCCCACCTGCGGGTGGCCAGCACCGAGCCGCAGCACCACTACGACCGCGCCCTGCGCCGCCCGCTCCGGGACCGGACCGTCACGCCCGGCACGGTGCCCGTCGGCTGGCGATCGACCGGCGGGGGCGTGGCCGCCCTGCGCGACGTCGACCTCCTCCACCTCCACTGGCCCGAGTGGCTGGCCTTCGACGACCTGGCCGCCCACGAACGGATCATCGCCACCCTCGCCGACGCCGACGTGCCGGTGGTGTGGACCGCCCACAACCTCACGCCCCACCAGAAGGACCCGGTCGCCTACGACCCGATCTACCAGGCCTGGGCCACCTCGGTCGCCGCCGTCGTCCACCACTCGGCCTGGGGCGAGGCGGTGATGCGGGACCGCTACGTCTTCGGCCCCGACGTCCGCCACGTCGTCATCCCGCACGGCCACTTCGGCGGGCTGTGGGACCGCCACCTGGTCGACCGGGCCACCGCCGAGGCCCGGCTCGGGCTCCCGCCCCTGCCCGCGGGCGGCATCCGCATCGGCGTGGTCGGTGCCCCCCGGGTCGAGAAGCCGGTGCAGGTGGTGCTGGACGCGGTGGCCGCCAGCAGGCGTGACGACGTCCAGCTCTGCTGCTGGTCGCTCGGGATCGGCGACGCCACCGAGACCGTGCCCGACGACCCCCGCATCGTCGTGGCCGAGCCCTACCGCGAGGTCGACCGCTCGCTCTACGCCGCCCGGCTCGCCGCCTGCGACGTCCTCGCCCTGGTCTTCGACGCCGACGGCGAGATGCTGGCCACCGGCGCCGCCGCCGACGCCACCGGGCTGGGCCTGCCCGCCCTCCGCTCCGACTGGGACTACCTGGTCGAGGCGCTGGGCGACGGCGGCATCCCGTGCGGCCAGACGGTCGACAGCGTGGCCGCCGCCATCGACGGGCTCACCCCCGAGGTCCTGGCCACGGCCCGGGCCGGTGCCGCGCGGCGCCGCGCCGAGATCGGCTGGGACGTCCTCGCCGACGACGTCATGGCCCTCTACGAGCGGGTCGCCCAGCGCCTGCCCTAGAGCTCGGGGCGGACGTCCCGCCGGATCCCGAGGTCCACACTGCGCACGTGCACGACCAGGTCGTTCGGGTCGAACGGCTCGGTCGGGCCGCCGGACGGGCACGGGATCTCCACGGCGATCACCCGGGCCGCGCCTCCCGGGATGGTGAAGGGGGCGAAGGGCGGGATGTCGGCCGCGGTGAGGGCCCTCGCCGGCGGGGCGGTGCCCGGGTCGAGGTCGCCGCGACCCTCGAGCACGCCGGCGGCGACGGCACCGCTGACCCCGGTCACCTCGGCCGGGCGCAGGCCGTCGTTCACCAGGGAGTGCAGGGCGACGCACCGGGTGGCGTCGTCCAGGGAGCCGTTGGCCCACATCCGGACCTGGGGGGCGGCCACGCCGGACCGGCCCACCCCGCCCAGCACCAGGGCCACGATCCCGAGGACGGCGAGGAACGACAGCACCGGGCGGCGCCGGACCAGCGAGCTCGGGCGCACGAGGAGGCGACCGTCCTCCGGGGTGCGCTCGACCACGGCGCTCATGCCGGCCTCGGGTGCTCGTCGGGGCCGGCGTCGAGCCGGCCGAAGGCGGCTCGCACGGCGTCGAGGGCCCGGTCGAGGTCGACGCCCCGGTGGGCGGCCTCGAGGGCGAAGGCGGCGGCCGCCGCGGCCACGTCGGGCTCGGCCGGGGCCACCGGGGCCTGGACGACGGTGCCGTGGCGGCCGCGGGTGGCGACCAGCCCGGCCGCCTCCAGCTCGCGGTAGGCCCGGGCGACGGTCCCGCTGGCCACGCCGAGGTCGGCGGCGAGGTGGCGGATGGCGGGGAGCCGGGTGTCGGGGGCGAGGACGCCGCTGCGGATCATGGTGGCCACCTGCTCCTGGAGCTGGGCGTAGGGCGGGACGGGGCTGTCGGGATCGATGCGGATGATCACCGGGCGGCCCCGAGGGGCAGGCCCCGCTGCGTGTCGGGCCGGCGGACCCGCCAGGCCCGGAAGGCCAGGAACCGCCAGGCGACGAGGGCGCCGACCAGGACCAGCAGCGACAGCAGGGCCGTGGTGCCGCCGGGACCGCCCAGCTCGTCGCGGTCGAGGAGGCCGGCGGCGACCCGCAGGGTGGCGGCGGTGGCCCCGCCGCCGAGGTGGTGGACGGCGTTGGCGCGGACCGCGTCGTCGGCCTGGAGCAGGTCGGCGGCCCGGGCCGGCTGGGGCCGGGCGACCACGGCGCGCTGGGCCAGGGCGGCGAGCACGGCGATCAGCACCGCCACCCCGGCCAGGGCGGCGAGGTACCGGCGGTGGTGCTCGGGCCCGCCCACGACGATGCCCCCGGCCGGGGCGACGATGCCCTTCACCGCCAGGCCCACGGCCAAGGCGGCCCCGGCGGTGGGGGCGACGAGGAGGTAGCGGGGCAGGTAGTCGGTCAGCCGGCGGGAGGCGAGCAGGGCGCCGGTGCCGGGCCCGGCGGGCAGGGCCATGGCCCGGTCGGCCCACCAGGCGCCGGCCATCCACCCGGTCACGGCCCACACCCAGCCGCCCCCGCCGGCGGCGGTGTCCCACCCGGCGGCGTCGTCGAGGAGGCGACCGATCAGCCACCCGCCGAGCCCGCCGACGACCCGCAGCACGACGACGAGGCGGACGAAGTAGGTGACCAGCCCGACGTTGCCCCGGGTCAGGGTCACGCCGTGGGCCCGGGCCCAGCCGGTGACCTCCCGCGGGTCGTCGACGTTGCGGGTGGCGTAGCCGATCACCGCGAAGGCCACCAGGACGCTCATGGAGGTCCCGATCACCATCGTCATCACCGTGTCCACCGCGCCCCTCCCGGACGTTTGTACCAATGCATCAGTACAATGGCACAGACCGCGGTCGTGAGCCAAGGGGACCCGATTGGCCCTCGTCGCGGGGGTCGAGCGCTCGGCACCCTGGCCGGATGAGCGAGATCGTCCTGTCCCAGCGCGCCCAGGGGGTGCGCTCCTCGGCGATCCGCGACCTGCTCAAGCTGACCGAGCAGCCCCACATCCTCTCGATGGCGGGCGGGCTCCCGGCCCCCGACACCTTCCCGGTGGGCGCCCTGGCCGAGGCGGCCCAGACCCTCCTGGCCGACCCGGCCACCGTCCAGTACACGACCACCGAGGGCCTCCCCACCCTCCGCGGCTGGGTGGCGGCCCGCACCGCGGCGCCGATCGACCCCGACGACGTGCTCGTCACCACCGGCTCGCAGCAGGGCCTCGACCTGGTCGTCCGGGCCCTGACCGACCCCGGCGACACGGTGGCCGCCGACAGCCCCGGGTACCTCGGCGCCCTCCAGGTCCTGCAGGCCAACGGCTGCCGGGTGCTGCCCGTGCCGGTCGACGGCGACGGCCTCGACCCGGCCGCCCTCGAGGGCCTGCTGGAGACGGGCGAGCGACCGCGGCTCGTCTACACCTGCGCCTCGCTCCAGAACCCGACCGGCACGACGCTGCCCGACGAGCGGCGGCGCCACCTCGCCGACCTGGCCGAGCGGTACGGCTTCGTCATCGTCGAGGACGACCCCTACAGCGCCTTGCGGTGGGCCGGCGACCAGCCCGACCCGATGATCACCCTGACCGACCGGGCGGTCTGGCTGTCGACCTTCTCCAAGACCCTCGCCCCCGGGCTCCGGCTGGGCTGGATGGTCGCCCCCGAGGCGGTGCGGTCGGCGGTGACCCGGCTCAAGCAGTCGGCCGACCTCCACACCTCGACGCTGTCCCAGCACCTGGCGGCCGCGGTGGTCAGCCGGCCCGGCTGGTTCGAGCAGCACCTGGCCGGGTTGGTCCCCGTCTACGCGGCCCGGGCCCGGGCCCTCGCCGCCGCCCTCCACGCCGAGCTGGGCGACCGGGCCACCTTCGCCGAGCCCGCCGGCGGCATGTTCCTCTGGGTCACCCTCGACGGGGTCGACACCGACGCCCTCCTCCCCCGCGCCATCGACGCCGGCATGGCCTTCGTCCCCGGCTCGGTCTTCCACGTCGACGGCGGCGGCACCGACGCCCTGCGCCTGTCGTTCGCCACCCTCGACGCCGACACCCTCGCCGAGGGCGCCCGCCGCCTGGCCACCGCCATCGGCTGATCCCCGTCGCTCCGATGCGACAGCGCCCGCCGGGTCGAACAGGATGGCGGGCCATGGGAGGACGGGCGACGCTCCCCGGGCCAGGGTTCGCGGGGTCGGTGCGGTTGGCGCCGATGGCCCGGCGATCGGCCTTCGCCACGCTGGAGCACCTGCACGACACGTACGGCCCCATCGCGGTGATCGGGGGTGGGCCGCAGCGCTACGTGTGCATCTTCGGGCCCGACGCCCACCGGCTGGTGTTGAGCGAGCGACCGGAGTCGTTCCGCTGGGGCGAGGCCTTCGAGCCGCTCGTCGCCGTGAACGGGCCGACCGCGCTGGTGGTCAGCGACGGTGACGAGCACCGCCGGCGCCGGCGCCTCGTCCAACCCGCCTTCGGCATCAAGCGGATCGAGGGCTACCTGCCGATCGTCCTCGACGAGGTCGGCCGGGTGATCGACGCCTGGATGCCGGGCCAGGTCACCGACGTCATGGCCGACCTGCGCCACGCCGTCCGCCGCATCGTCGTGCGGGCCCTCTTCGGCGAGGGCCTCCGCCACCGGGCCGACGAGATCGGCGAGCACCTCGAGGTGGCCATCGCCTACGTCAACCGCTCGCCGCTGACCCGGCTCGACAAGGACTGGCCGCTCCTCCCGTACCGGGGCGCGATGCGGGCCCGGGCCGCGGTCGACGAGATCGTCTACGCCGAGATCGAGGCCCGCCGGGCCGGGACCGGCGACGCCGGCGACGTGCTCTCCGCGCTGGTCGCGGCGCAGGAGGACGGCGAGCACCCCCTCACGGACCAGGAGGTCAGGGACCAGATCATCAGCCTGATCGCCGCCGGCTACGACACGACCACCGCCGGCGTGGCCTGGACGATCCACGCCGCCTTCTCGCGACCCGAGGTGCGGGACCGGGCCCGCGGCGAGGTCCACGCCATCGCCGGCGACGACCCGCTGACGATCGAGGGCCTGGCGTCGATGCCCTACCTGTCGGGCGTCGTGTCCGAGTCGCTGCGGCTGTGGCCGCCGGCGGCCTTCGGCGGGCGCCACGCGGTCGAGGACGTCCCCTTCGCCGGCCACGTCATCCCGGCCGGCAGCACGGTCGTCTTCTCCCAGTACGTCACCCACCGGGACCCCGACCACTGGCCCGACCCGCTGCGCTTCGACCCCGAGCGGTGGGTCGAGGGGTCCCCCGCCTTCCGCCCGCCCGACGCCGACGCCTACATCCCCTTCGGCGGCGGGTACCGGCGCTGCATCGGCTTCGCCCTGGCCACCCTGGAGATCAAGGCGGTCCTGGCCGAGCTGCTGCGCCGGGTCGACCTGGCCCTGCTCGACGACGAGCTGACCCCCACCGGCATCGCCACCATGTCCCCCGCCGAGGGCGTCCGCGCCCGAGTGAGACCGAAATTGCGACCCTGAGCGGGCCTCTCGCCCGCTCAGGGTCGCAATTTGGGGGTTGGTCAGCCGATGCGGGCGGACTGGCCGCCGTCGACGGGGAGGACGACGCCGGTGACGAAGGCGGCCTCGTCGGAGGCGAGGAAGAGGGCGGCGTTGGCCACGTCCCAGGCCGTGCCCTGGCGGCCGAGGGGGACGATCGACGCCCGGGCGGCGGCGTAGTCGTCCCGGTCGCCGCCGAGGGCCCGGGCCGGCTCGTCGACGCCCATCGGCGTGTCGATGAACCCCGGCATGATGGCGTTGGCCCGCAGCCCGTGCTTGGCCCCGGTCAGGGCCAGGTTCTGGGTCAGGGCGTTGACCCCGGCCTTGGAGAGCTTGTAGGCGGTCAGGTTGCCGGCGGCGGCGATGGCGGCCAGCGAGGACACGTTGACGATGGCGCCGTGGCCGGTGGCCCGGAGGTGCGGCACCGCGGCCCGGCACGTCCGCCAGAGGGCCCGCAGGTTGACGTCCATGATCCGGTCGTAGGCGTCGTCGGCCAGCCGGTGGGGCGGCCCGTCCCCCAGCCCGACGCCGACGTTGTTGTGGAGCACCTCGATGCGGCCGTGGGCCTCGAGGGCGGAGGCGACGATGCGGTCGGGCCCCTCGTCGGAGGCCACGTCGGCCACCAGCGTGGCCACCTCGACGCCCTCGGCCCGGGCCAGCTCGGCCGTCTCCTCCAGCGACGCCGGGTCCCGGTCGACCAGGAGCAGCGGTGCCCCCTCCCGGGCGAAGGTGACCGCCACCGCCCGGCCGTTCCCGATCGTCGCCCCCGGCGTCTGCCCGGCCCCGACCACCACCGCGACCCGGTCCTGCAAGCGTCCTCCGCTCATGCGCGCATCGAGATGATCGACGAGGTGGTCACGTCCGCAACCTAGGTGCGCCTGGCTACCCTCCGCAGCGGAGGACCGATGACAGCCCTGGGATCGAACCCCGCCGCCGCGCTGCGCGACACGCTGGAACCGTTGCCGCGCGCACTCGGGAAGGACGCGGCGACCTCGCTCACCGTCGGTCAGGTGTGGCGCCGGGCGCACGGGGTGACCGGTTCGGCGCTCGCCAGGAGCATCGCGGGTGTGTGCGAGCTGACATCAGAGATCGGGCAGCAGGTGACGGTCCACCACCCAGGACGGATCAGCACCTCTCGGCGGATCTGCGATCGGGTCGAAGAGGCCATGCTCCTCGTGCCCAGCGCCCCCTTCGGCGAGTGGTGGGGGGCCGTCGGGGCGGACACGACGATCGAAGCGCTCGACCTCCTCGCAGGCCTCTTGGACGTGTCCGACGAGCGTCGCCTGCAGATCCTCGATGTCGACCGCTTGCGCACCCGGGTCTCCGATCTGATCGTCGAGGTCCGATCCGACGATGCCGAGCTCGACGCCGGCCTCCGTGACCGCGTGCTCGACCTCCTCGGCCAGATGGTGAACGAGCTCGACGGGAAGCGGCTGTCGACGACTACTCGCTTCGGTGTGCTGGGAGAGCTCCTGATCTGGCAGAGCGGCGACCCGGAGTCACTTCGGAAGCTCCTGACCAGCGATTCCGGGGAGGCGGTCGTCGCCTTCACCCTCGCCCTCCACCGCGCCGGCATCGGACGCATGACCTCGGCCCCCTTCGCCGACGGCAACGAGGTCCCTCAGCCCGATCCCGACGTGACGGAGTGTGTCGTGACCAAGTTCAAGGTCGAGTTCCCAGCGCTGGGACCGGGGAGCACTCCCGCAGCGCTCCCCACTGGCGATCGCTAGGGCGTCCTCTTCTCCAGGCGGAGTCCGTCGGGGGTGCGGGTGACCTCCATGGCGAAGGCGAAGCGGTCGACCGCGGTGGCCAGCTCGATGTCGGTGGGGTCGACGTGGTCGGGGCCGAGGGCGAGGGTGCGAGCCGCCTCGTCGGAGCCGGCGACCACCCGGGCCACCGCGGCCGGGTCGGGGGCGCGGCCGAGGCGGACGGCCTCGATGTGCTCGGCGGTGGCCACGTCGTCGCTCCCCGGTCGGTCCTCGCGGTCGTCGAAGCGACCGGTGATCACGTAGGTCGGGGCGCCGAGGCCCGCCTCCTCGACCGCCGCCGCGGTGGCCGAGGCGACCACCAGCGAGGCGGCCCACAGGCGGTCGGCCGAGCCGGCGGCGACCACGCCCTGGGTGCCGGCCGAGGTGCGCTGGACGACCAGCCGTCCGTCGAGGTCGGCAGCCGCCGCCCGCGCCGGGGAGTTGGAGAGGCCGAAGCCGTCGGGCCGCAGGCCGCCCATCTCGCCCATGGCGACGGCGCCGGGGTGGGCGGCGACGAAGGCGAGGGCCTCGTCGACCCCGGCGACCAGGTGGATGGCCCGGGCCCCGGCCGCGAAGGCGTAGGCCGCGGTGGTGAAGGCCCGGATCACGTCGACCGCCACCACCGCCCCGGTGATCCCGCCGACCTCCGGTGTGCTCACGTACCGCGCCGTCCCGCCCATGGGCGCCGAGGCTAGGCCCGGAGGGCGCACCGCCGGGCCAGGGCCCACCGCTGGAGGGCGACGATGCCCGCCACGACCAGGGCCTGGGCGACCACCCAGCCCCGGCCGACGGGTGCGAGCCCGAGGGCGCCGGTGGCCGCGACGCCCAGGCTGGCCAGCACCCAGGCGCCGTTGACGGCCATCAGCTCGCGCCCCCCGGCGGCGGGGACCGGTCGGCGGGTGGCGACCACGGCGACGACGACGGCGTAGACGGTGAGCAGGGCGCCGATGGTGCGGAGGTCGCCGGGCGAGGGGCCGAGCAGGCCGTCGAGGGCGGTGGCCCCGGCCAGGTAGGCCAGGCCGTTGGCGCCGGTGACGACGGCGTCGAGGAGCAGGACGCGGCGCAGGCCGGTCTCGGCGTCGAGGGCGACGGGGGCGGTGGGAGCGATGGGGACGGTGATGGCGGTGGTCATGACGCCGACGATCCTCCGCACCGGGAGCGAAGGCGATGACCTGTCGGGTAGCGGCCGCCCGACGACGGGTCGTGCCACGTGCTGAGATGGCGCCCGTCCGGTGACCCCCGCCACACCCCAGGAGACCGCTCCCATGTCCCCCGCCATCGCCAGCCTGGCCGACATCGTGCGCGAGCACGGTGAGAACTCGCCGAACAAGACGGCCCTCGAGGTGGGCGATCGCACCGTCACCTTCGGCCAGCTCCACGATCGCTCCAGCCAGGCCGCCCAGGCCTTCCGCGACGCCGGCGTCGGCCGCGAGGACCGGGTCGCCTTCATCGAGAAGAACGGCGCCGAGTTCTACGAGGTGACCTTCGGGCTGGCCAAGCTGGGCGCCGTCTGCGTGGCCGTCAACTGGCGGCTCGCGGCCCCCGAGATGAAGCAGATCATCGACGACGCCAAGGCCGGCGTGGTCGTGGTCGGCCCCGACTTCTTCGCCCACGTCGAGCAGATCGAGGACGACCTCCCCGGGGTGCACACGATCATCGCCATCGGCGAGCACCCCCGCTGGGAGTCCTTCGAGGAGTGGATCGCCATCCGCCCGGCGGCCGACCCCGACGTCCGCACCACCGGCGACGACGTCGCCTTCCAGCTCTACACCTCGGGCACCACCGGCCTGCCCAAGGGCGTGATGCTCAAGAACGACAACTTCTTCGGCGCCATCTCCGGCACCGCCGAGATGTGGCGCTTCACCCCCGACAGCGTGAACCTGGCCATGATGCCGTCGTTCCACATCGCCGGCGCCGGCTGGGGCATGGTCGGGCTCTACTTCGGCTGCAAGAACGTGGTGATGCGGGACATCGACCCCGCCGCCATCCTGAAGGCGATCCCCGAGCACCGCATCACCAACGCCTTCATGGTCCCGGTGGTGATCCAGTTCCTGCTGATGACGCCCGGCGTGGAGGAGACCGACTTCAGCAGCCTGCGGGCCCTGGTCTACGGCGCCTCCCCGATCACCGATGACGTGCTGGTCAAGGGGATCGAGCGCTTCGGCTGCGAGTTCATCCAGGTCTACGGCCTGACCGAGACCACCGGCGCCATCACCCAGCTCGATGGTGTCGACCACGACCCGGAGAAGCGGCCCGAGCTGCTGCGGAGCTGTGGCCGGCCCTACCCGTGGGTCGAGCTGCGGGTCGTCGACGGCGAGGGGAACGACGTCCCCACCGGCACGGTCGGCGAGCTGTGGACCCGCTCCGGCCAGAACATGGTCGGCTACTGGGACAACCCCGAGGCCACCGCGGCCGCCGTCACCGCCGACGGCTGGTTCAAGACCGGCGACGCCGGCTACCTGGACGACGAGGGCTTCGTGTACCTCCACGACCGGGTCAAGGACATGATCGTCTCGGGCGGCGAGAACGTGTACCCGGCCGAGGTCGAGAACGCCCTGATGACCCACCCCGACGTCGCCGACGTGGCCGTGATCGGCGTCCCCGACGAGCGCTGGGGCGAGGCGGTCAAGGCCATCGTGGTCAAGGCGGGCGACAGCGACCCGAGCGAGGCCGACCTGATCGCCCACGCCCGCACGCTGCTGGCCGGGTTCAAGCTGCCCAAGTCGGTCGACTTCGCCGAGACCCTGCCGCGCAACCCCAGCGGCAAGCTGCTCAAGCGCGAGCTGCGCGAGCCCTACTGGGAGGGCATCGACCGACGCGTCGGCTGACGCAGCTCGGGGTGGCCGGGTAGGCACCCCCCTGCGCGATTGCGCGTCGACCACTCATCCGGTGGGTGGTCCATCCAGGTGACGATGCTGCTGCGGCCACCCCCCACATGACCGGGCCGCGGGCGAAAGGACCCTGGACATGGAGCGACGTGGCTCCCACCTCGCGCGCCTCGGCGCGGTCATCGGCCTGCTGGCCATCGTCGCCGGCGTGCGCGCCCTCCCCGCGGCCGCCGTGCAACCGGCACTCGTGCTGCCGCCCGAGCGGCTGTACACGCTGGTCGACGTGCCCATCGCCTTCACCGGCGTCGACCCCATCTCGGGCGACTCCCGGGAGATCGACGTCACCGTCACCGAGGACGGCTGCGCCCCGGCCTCCGGCAACGGCTGGGCGCTGGAGGGCTGCGGCCGGGTCCAGCTGACCGTCTCCCACGGCCTCCTGGCCATCCCGCTCGAGACCGTCCTGGGCGGCGCCGGCAACGGCGAGCCAGAGGGCATCGCCCCCGGCGGGGCGATCATCGACGAGAGCACCAACGGCGACGCCACCGGCCTGGTCATCTACCTGAACGGCACCGAGGCCCAGCTCGACGACGCCCTGGCCCTGCTCACCTACACGCCGGACAGCGGCTACGAGTGGAACGGCTCCAACCCCGAGTCGCTCGAGATCCTCGTCGCCGACGGCACCCTGCCGGCCGACAACGTCACCCACTCGGTCGAGATCTTCGTCGAGCAGGTCAACGACGGCCCCGACCTCACCGTCCCGGCGACGGCCGCGGTGGCGGCCGGCGCCACCGTCTCGCTGCCGGCCGTCGAGCCGCCGGTCGGCACCAACGGCGACCTGTACGTCGAGGACGTGGACATCACCGAGGGCGACGGCGACGACGAGATGCTGTTCGCCATGGTCGCCACCTGCGGCCAGTTCGCCCTGCGCGGCGGGGCCCTGACCTTCGGCGAGAGCGTCGACGGCCTGCTGACCGGCGAGGGCGTGCCCCAGACGGTGATCGACGCCGTCGTCGCCGCCCTCCCCTCCGAGGTCACGGGGCAGATGTTCGCCACCGGCAGCCCCACCGACCTGCGCACCGGCCTGGTCGCCGTCGCCGAGTACGACGAGCTCAACTACGCCCTCTCGCAGGTCGACTTCCAGGCCCCGGCCACCGGCGGCGTCTGCGAGCTGCTCACGATCGTCACCGACCTGGGCGGCAACGGCCTGCCCCTCCAGTACCTCGGCTCGCCGCTCGGTGGGCGGGACATGCCACAGCCCGGCATCGAGATCCCGGACCTGGGCCTCGACCTCGGCCTCACCACCTTCGTGGTGGGTGACGGCGTCGAGGTCGGCATCCCGGCCGCCCTGTCGGTGGCCGAGGGCGAGGCCCTCACCATCCCGGTGACCAGCTCCAGCGCCCTGCACCCGGCGGTCGAGCTGGTCGTCACGGCCACGGGCGTCTCGGCCACCGGTGGGGGCGACGACTACGACGAGCCCACCAGCCCGGTGACGCTGCCCGAGGACACGGCCAGCGTCGACCTGGCCCTCACCACCGTCGAGGACACCGACGACGAGAGCGACGAGACCCTCACGGTCACCCTCGCCCTCCAGGGCGCGCCGGCCGGCTTCACGCTGGACGACGACACGATCACCGTCACCATCACCGACGACGACGACCCGGCGCCCGACACCACCGACCCGACGGTCACGATCGACCAGGCCCCCGGCCAGGCCGACCCGACCTCGACGGCGCCGATCGCCTTCGCCGTCGAGTTCAGCGAGCCGGTCACCGGGTTCGCCGCCTCCGACGTCGACCTGTCGACCTCCACCGCCGGCGGCACCCTCGACGCCGCGGTGTCCGGCTCGGGCAGCACCTACACCGTCGAGGTCACCGGCATGACGACCGCCGGCGACGTGATCGCCACGGTCTACGCCGGTTCGGCCAGCGACGCCGCCGGCAACCTCAACGACGCCAGCACCAGCACCGACAACGTCGTCGAGTGGGACCCCGACGCCCCCGACACGACCAAGCCCACCGTCACGGTCGAGCAGGCCGCCGGGCAGAGCGATCCCGACTCGGTCGCCCCGATCCTGTTCGACATCGAGTTCAGCGAGCCGGTCACGGGCCTCTCGAACAACGACATCGACCTCAGCGCCTCCACCGCCGGTGGCACCCTCCTCGTCAGCAACCTGATGGGCTCGGGCACCAGCTACACCG
>JBQGCF010000253.1:0-15950 GCA_052038315.1 Iamia sp. | reverse complement strand
GGATGACCCCGTCACCCACCGCCCCGCCCGCCGCCGTCGCCGGCCTGCTCGCCAGCCCGCTGCTCGCCCGCACCCCGGGCGGCCGCCGGGCATGCGCCGCCGCCGGGCTCGGGTACGCGACGCTCGTCGCGGTCGGCGTGGCCCGCGCCCGCCCCCGCGAGCACGACGCCGACCCGCTCGTGACCGCCGCCGCCTTCCCCGTGATGCACCTGTCGTGGGGGGCCGGCCTCCTGCTCTCGCTCGTCCGCCGACCTCCCAGGACCAGAGGATGACCCCGTCACCCACCGCCCCGCCCGCCGCCGTCGTGCCCTTCCTCGACCTGGGCCGGCTCCACGCCACCATCGCCGACGACCTCACCGCCGCCATGGTCCGCACCGTCGAGACCAGCGCCCTGGTCGGCGGGCCCGCCCTCGACCGCTTCGAGGCTGCCTTCGCCGCGGCCCACGGCGCCGTCGGCAGCGCCGGCTGCGGCTCGGGCACCGACGCCCTCGTGCTGGCCCTGCGGGCCTGCGGCATCGGTCCCGGCGACGAGGTCGTCGTGCCGGCCATGACGTTCGTGGCCACCGCCGAGGCCGTCGCCCTGGCCGGCGCCGATGTGGTGCTGGCCGACGTCGACCCGGTCACCCTGCTGCTCACCCCCGAGACGGTCGCGGCGGTGACGACGCCCCGCACCCGGGCGGTCCTGCCGGTCCACCTCTACGGCCACACCGTCCCGTTCGACCACCTGCAGACGTGGCGCGACGCCGGCCTCGTCGTGGTCGAGGACGCCGCCCAGGCCCATCTGGCCACGTGGGCCGGGCGCCCCGTCGGCTCGGTCGGCCACGCCACCGGCTTCAGCTTCTACCCGGGCAAGAACCTCGGCGCCCTGGGCGACGGCGGCGCGGTGATGGCCCACGACCCGGCCGTCCTCGACGAGGTGCGCCGCCTCCGGGACCACGGCTCCACCCGCAAGTACCACCACGAGGTGCTGGGCCACTGCTCCCGCCTCGACGGCATCCAGGCCGCCGTGCTCGAGGTGAAGCTGGCCCACCTGGCCGGCTGGACCGAGGCCCGCCGCCGCCTGGCCCGGCGCTACCGCGACCGCCTGGGCGACCTGCTCGTGCCGTGGGAGGAGGGCGCCGTGCACCACCTGCTGGTCGCCCGGGTCGACCCCGCCGCCCGGGCCGGGATCCAGGACGAGCTGCTGCGCCGTGGCGTCCAGACCGCCCTGCACTACCCGATCGCCCTGTCCGACCAGCCCGCCCTGGCCGCCGTGGCCCGCCCGTGCCCGGCGGCCGAGGCGGGCGCCGCCTCCGTCCTGTCGCTCCCGATGGACCCGCTGATGGGTGAGGACGAGGTCGAGCGGGTGGCCGATGCCGTCCTCGCCGTCGTCTGAGCGTCCCGGCCCGCCCGAGCGGCGGCTGACCTTCGGCCGGCTGGCCGCCCTCACCGGTGGCCGCCTCGCCGGCCAGGCCCTGGGCTTCGCCTGGTTCCTGGTCGCGGCGCGGCTGCTCGCCCCCGCCTCCTTCGGCCGCATGTCGGCCGGCCTGGCCGTCTTCGCCCTGGTCTCGACGCTCGGTGACCTGGGTACGATGCGCTCGGTCGTGCGGCTGGCCAGCGACGACCCGACCGTCGCCCGGGCCGCCTTCGCCCGGGCCGTGGCCGTGCGGGGCGCCGGCGTCGGCGCCATCGGGGCCGTCTTCCTGATCCTCTCCGCCACCGGGGCGGTCGACATCCCGGTCCCGACCGTGGCCCTGGCCATCGGGATCGCCCTGGCCAGCGGGATCACCGACCTCGGCTACGGCGCCCTGCGGGCGGTGGGCCGGGCCGGGCTGGAGAGCGTCGGCCTGCTGGTCGAGCGGGTCGCCTTCGTGGCCGTGGCCTGGGCCGCGGTCGTCCTGGTCGGCGGGGCCGACAGCGTCCTGGCGTCCTACCTCGCCACCAACGCCGCCGCCGCCGTGGTGGTGACCGTGGCGCTGGGCCGGGTGGCCGGCCCGACCGCCGGGTCCCGCCCCCGCCTGCTCGACGCCGAGGGGCGGCGGACGGCCGCCGGCTTCGTGCTCCTGTCGCTCGGGCCGCGCGTCGGGCTGGTGCTGGTGGCCCTCCTGGGCCCGGCCACCGTCGTCGGCCGCTACGCCGTCGCCTGGCGGCCCGTCGAGGCCGTCTCGCTGCTGGTGATGGCCCTGCTCACGCCGCTGCTCCCGGCCATGCGGGTCGCCCAGGGCGCCACCGAGCCGGAGGCCGCCGCCGAGGCCGTGCGCCTCTCGCACCGGGCCGTGGTCGTCGCCACCGCCGTGGCGTTGCCCGTGGGCGCGACGCTCGCCGCCCGCCCCGACCTCGCCCTCGACGGCCTGGCCGGCCCCGGCTACGGCGCCGCCGCCCCCGCCCTCACCGTGCTGGCCGCCGTGCTGGTGACCTGGTGCCTGCGGGCCGCCGTCGAGCAGCACCTGCTCGCCGTGGGCCGGATCGGCACCTTCGCCCGGACCACGGCGGTGGGGCTGGCCGTGAACCTCGCCGTCGGCGTGCCCCTCGTCCGCACCAGCGGGGCCACCGGTGCGGCGGTCGCCTCGCTCGTCGCCGAGGGCGTGATGGTCGTCGCCCTGGCCGCCGCCGTCCCCGAGCTGTGGCGGGGGGCCTGGCGCTCCTACCGGTCGCTGGCCCTGCTGGCCGTGGCCTCGGCCGGGGTGGTGGCCGGCGCCCGGGCGGTGCCGGTGCCCGACGCCGTGGTCGTCCTCGCCCTGCTCGCCGTGCTCGGGCTCGGCGCCGTCACCTGCCTGCGGGCGCTACGGGCCTCGTCGGCCCCGGTCGCCGCCCCCGTCCCGCCGCCGGTGGCCGTGACCCCCGGTGCGGGCAGCCTGATCAGGGGCTGAGCGGGCGCAGCCCGGCGGCCTCGTCGGGCCCGGCCGGCTCGTGGGCCGTGCCGTCCTCGGGGCAGCGGAGCTCGGCGTCGAGGGTGGCGCCGCAGGTGCAGACCCAGGCCGTGCGCCGGGCCGGCACGCCCAGCACCAGGCCGTGGGGCGGCACGTCCCGGGTGACGACGGCGCCGGCGCCGACCATGGCGTGGCGGCCGACGGTGGTGCCGCACACGACGACGCAGCGGGCGCCGAGGGTGGCGCCGTCCTCGACGGTGGTCGGCGCCAGGGCGTCGCCCTGCCGGGTGATGGCGGCGCGCGGGCGCAGGTCGTTGGTGAAGGTGGCGGCGGGGCCGACGAAGACGTCGTCGCCCAGGGTGACCCGGTCCCACACCGCCACCCCGTTCTTGATGGTGGTGCGGTCGCCGATGCGGGCGCCGGCCTCGACGAAGGAGGTGCCGCCGATGTTGCAGTCCCGGCCGACCACGGCGCCCGCCATCACGTGGGCGAAGGCCCAGACGCGGGTGCCGGCGCCGACCTCGTCGCTGTCGCACAGCCCCTGCGGGTGGACGTAGACGCCGTCCGGGGCCACCGCTCAGACCTCCTGGCGGGCGCCGGCCTCGGCCAGGCTGCGCTCGGCCGCCTCGAGGAGCAGGAGCGTGCGCAGGCCGGCCTCGCCGTCGGTGAGCGGGGCCCGGCGCTGGCGGATGGCGGTGGCCAGCTCGGTGACGACCGCGCCCAGGGCTTCGCGCTCGGGGAGCGCCGGCGCCAGCACGTCACCGAGGCGGTACGACACGAAGACGTCGGCCCGGTCGGTGCCGGTGGCGTCGGGGGTCAGCTCGATGCCCCGGTCGAAGATGCTGAGCCGCTGGGCCGGGTTGACGTCGTCCCAGACGATCGTGCGGTGCGAGCCGCCGAGCACCGTCGTCCGGATCTTGGTGGGGGACAGCCAGTTGACGTGGACGTGGGCGATCCCGCCGTTCGACAGCGGCATGGCGAGGTAGCCGACGCAGGCCTGGCCGGTGCGCATCGGGTCGGCGCCGTGGGCCGCGATGCCGGTGATCCGGACCCGCGGCGGCAGCACGAAGTCGAGGATCGACAGGTCGTGGGGGGCGAGGTCCCAGAACACGTTGGTGTCGGGCTGGACCAGGCCCAGGTTCACCCGCACCGAGTCGAAGTAGTGGAGCGAGCCGAGGGCCCCGCTGTGGACCGTCTCGCGGATGCGCTGGACGACCGGCGTGTAGCAGAAGGTGTGGTCGCACATGAGCACCAGCTCGCGCTCACGGGCGGCCTCGACCAGCTCGCGGGCGTGGTCGGAGCGGGTGGCGAGGGGCTTCTCGACCAGGAGGTGCTTGCCGGCGGCCAGGGCCCGCAGGGCCAGCGGGTGGTGCGTCGCCGCCGGGGTGGCCAGGGCGATGGCCTCGACCGCCGGGTCGTCGAGGACGGTGTCGAGGTCGTCGGTGACGGCCACGTCCCGGTAGGGCCCGGCGACGGCGCCGGCCCGGTCGACGTCGAGGTCGCACACCCAGCGCAGGGTGGTGGCCGGGGAGCCCACGAAGTTGCGGATCAGGTTGGGTCCCCAGTAGCCGGCGCCCACGACGGCGACGCCCACGGGGCCGGACGGGGACGGCGACGGTGCAGCCACCGGCCGAGCCTACGGACGCCGCCGGAGCACGCGGGGGATGCTCAGCGGGCCGCGGCCTCGGTGATGTCGAGCATGCGCTGGAGGGCGACGCGGGCCCAGTGGGCGGTGTCGGCGTCGACGTGGATCTGGTTCACGACGGTGCCGTCGACCAGGTTCTCGAGCACCCAGCAGAGGTGGGCGGCGTCGATCCGGAACATGGTCGAGCAGGGGCAGACCAGCGGGTCGAGCGAGACGATCGTCTTGTCCGGCGTCTCGTCGTCGAGCCGCTGGACGAGGTGGATCTCGGTGCCCACGCCGATCGTGGCGCCGGGCGGCGCGGCCTCGACCGCCTTGATGATGAAGTCGGTCGACCCGACCTGGTCGGCCACCGAGCAGACCTCGTGGGCGCACTCGGGGTGGACGACGACGATGCCGTCGGGGTGCTGCTCCCGGAAGGCGGCCACGTGCTCGGGCCGGAAGCGCTGGTGGACCGAGCAGTGCCCCTTCCACAGCAGGAAGGTGGCCTCCTTGCAGTCGGCCTCGGTCAGCCCGCCCAGCTCCAGCCGGGGGTTCCAGACCCGCATGTCCTCGTGGGCGAAGCCCATGGCGATGCCGGTGTTCCGGCCCAGGTGCTGGTCCGGGAAGAACAGCAGCTTCTGACCGCGCTCCAGGGCCCACTCGAGGACGGCCCGGGCGTTGGTCGACGTGCAGACGGCACCGCCGTGCTGGCCGACGAAGCTCTTCAGGGCGGCCGAGCTGTTCATGTAGGTGATCGGCACCACCTGCTCGATGTCGGTGACCGCCGCCAGGGCCTCCCACGCCTCCTCGACCTCGTCGAGGTCGGCCATGTCGGCCATCGAGCAGCCGGCGTTCAGGTCCGGGAGGATCACGCTCTGGTGGTCGCCGGTGAGGACGTCGGCCGACTCGGCCATGAAGTGCACGCCGCAGAAGACGATGTGTTCGGCCTCGGGGCGCTCCTGGGCCAGCACCGAGAGGCGGTAGCTGTCACCCCGGGCGTCGGCCCAGCGCATCACCTCGTCCCGCTGGTAGTGGTGACCGAGGATGAAGAGGCGGTCGCCCAGGGTGGCCTTGGCCGCGGCGATGCGGTCGTGGAGCTCGTCGAGGGGCGCTGCGGTGTACCGCTCGGCGAGCGGCGGCTGGAGCCGGATCATCGGATGTGAGGACCTCCGGGGAGGGGTTCCGATGTGACCGGTGGGGACAGCCTGGTCGCCTCGCCACGGGGATGTCGGTCTCGGAACCGATATGACGCCGGATACCAGGCCGGCGGTGGTGGGCGCAGTGTACGCCCTGCTGTCGACAACCTGTCGATACCCGCTCCTGTTCCCGTCCGGCTCCCGCTCACGGGTGGGGCACCGGTGCCGACGGAGGAGGGTGACCACGGCCTCCACCGCTCCCGCCGCGCCCGCCGGGCCGCTGAGCGACCTCCTGCCCGGGGGGACCCTCGAGGACCCCGTCCGGCGGCGGATCGCCATGGTGGCCGTCCTCGCCGTCGGCCTGGGGCTGGCGGTGTACCAGGGGACGACGACCACGACCTCGAGCGCCGCCGCCCTCTGGATCGTGACCGGTGTCGGCGTGCCGCTGGCCCTGGCCGCCCTCCGCCCCCGGGGCGGGCTCGTCCTCGTCCTGGCCGCCCTCGCCCTGCTCGGCCCGATCGCCATGCGCACCTCCGACCTGGCCGCCCAGTCCGGCTTCACGCAGGAGGCGGCCCACGACGGCGGTGTCCTGGTGACCGAGGCCGCCGCCCACGACCTGCTCGCCGGGCGCAACCCGTACGCCACGTCCTACGCCGACGACCTCCCCGAGGCGTGGGCCGAGCTCCAGGTGGTGCCGGGGGAGAGCACGCCCAACCCGGTCGTCGACCACCTCCCGTACCTGCCCGGCGCGGTGCTGGCGGCGGTGCCCGGCGCCCTGCTCGACGACGCCACCGGTGTCGGGGGCGACCCCCGCTGGGTGATGGCGCTGCTGATCGGCGCCGCCCTGGTGGTGCTGGCCCGCCGGCCCGAGGAGGTCTGGGCCCGCGCCGCAGCGATGTTCGCCCTCGGCTCGTCCTTCGCCGTGATCTACGCCGCGTGGGGCACCAACGACGCCGCCGCCGCCGCCCTGGTCGTCCTGGCCATGGCCGGCGCCCGCCGCCACCCGGTCGCCGCCGGGCTGGCTCTCGCCCTCGCCGTCTCCTACAAGGCGCCCCTCGCCGCCGGCCTGGTGCCGTGGGCGGTGTGGGAGGCCCGCCAGCGCGGCCTCCGCGGCCTGGCCCGGTGGTGGAGCCTGCCGACCGCCCTGGCCGTGACCTGCGTGCCCTTCCTGGCCTGGTCGCCCGACGCCTTCCGCTCCGACACCGTCGACTTCTGGCTGGGCCGCGGCGCCGATGCCTTCCCCGCCTCCGGTCTGGGCCTGGCCTACCGCTTCCCGGGCCTGATGGACGGCCCGGCCGGTGCGGTGATCACCGTCGGCCTGGCCCTGGCCGCCCTGGCCCTGGCCATCGCCCTGGTCCGCACGATCGACCACGAGGCGGTCCTGCCCGTCGCCGCCGCCGTCGTCCTCCTCGGCCTGCTGATCCCGGCCCGCACCTTCCAGCCCAACTACCTCGCCCTGGTGACCGGCCTCCTCGCCCCCGTCTGGCTCCTCGCCGGCCGCGCCGTCGCCGTCGCCGACGACGACGCCGCCATCGACGCCGTCCTCACCGATCCGGCCCCCGACGAGATCGCAGCCCGTCAGGGCGCCGGCGGGTACTGACCCGCCAGCTTGGCCACCGACACGATCAGCTCCGCGTCGAGCTCCTCGGACGCCTCCCCGTCGACGAGCAACGGCCAGACGCGGCGGACGGCCGAGGTGCGAAGGGTGACCGTCAGCTCGTCGCCGAGGTGAGCCACGACGTCGGCCGCCCCCAGCCCCTCGGGGGCGTCGAGGTCCGGGACCGTGAGGAGCCGCTCGGCCAGGTCGGGCCATGACTGGGCCAGGATCACCCAGCGGATCATGTGGTCGTCGCTCAGGCACTCCCACGGCGGCAGCGGGCCGCGAACGACGACCTGCACGGTCCAGTCGTTGACCACCCGCTTGAGGGCCCGAGGGTTGCGGGGCAGGAGCGCGGCGTAGTCCTCGAGGACGTGGCGCTGGCGCTCGGCCACCCGCTCCGGAGACGTCTCGACCACGACCTCCTCGACCGGGACCGTGCGAGCCTCGAGCGGGGCGTCGCTCGGGTCGTCGTCGAGCCGGTCATCGCCGTCGGGCGGGGGGTCGGCGACGGGCGCAGTGGCTTCGGCCGCCTGGTCGAGGCCCTGGACGAGGGGATCCGGCGCGGCCTCTGACCGGGGCCTGGCCTCGGCGGCGCCGCCGGGGAGGCGGTCGAGGATGTGGGTGGCGTAGCGCCGGTGTTGGGTCGGGGTCACCGGTGGCAGCGGCACGACCAGGTTGAAGAGCTTGGCGTGGAACTGGGCGCCCAGGGTCACGGTGCCGGGAAGGGCGTCGACCTGGTCGGCATGGACCGTCTGGTAGGCGTGGCGGATCCAGGCGCCGTCGGCCAGCACCAGGAACGCGATCGGGGCCACCGCCTGCCCGGGCCGCCGTACCGCATGGGTGTCGGGTCGTCCCAGGGTGTGGACGCTGTCGAGGACCTGGACGACGGTCTCGGCCGGGCACCGGTCCAGCTCGTCGATCACGAACAGGATCGGGCGGCCGGTGCGGAGCGCCTGCTGGCGCAGCCAGTGGATGTGGGCAGCGGCTTGGGCCAGCGGTGTGCGCTCGGCCTGGGCCAGCGCGTCGGCCCCCGCTCCGTGGGTCCATGTCGCGAAGCGGCGCACCGACCGACCCAGCCCGGCCACGAGGGTGACGGTCGCGGCCACCACGCCGATGGACGCCAGCAGGGCGTTGACCGCGCTGAAGCCGTCGGCCGCGACGACGAGGTCGGTGAGCCGGAGCACGAGGGCGATGGCCGCGACGCCGATGGCGCAGGCGAGGAGGGCGGGCCACCCGGCGCCGGTGGTGAACCGGTGGCCGAGATCGGCGGCACCGAGTCGGGTCCGGCCCCACCGCGACAGCTGGGCCGCCACGGCTTCGTGCAGGTCACGGGCCAGCGCCCACCAGTGGGGCGAGGTCTGCGAGTGGCGCCAGGCATCGTGGTGGACGACGAGCCATGGGGCCACGTCCGGGCGCGGAGGGTCGTCGAGGCGTTGGAGCTGGGTGAGGACCGTGCTCTTGCCCCGGCCCCAGGCCCCGTCGAGGTTCACGGCCACGCTCCGGTCGACGTCCTCCTCCGACTGCGCGGTCAGGTTGTGCCGGATCAGGCCGTCGAGCCCGAGAGCGATGGAGTGGGCGTCGAGCAGATCGACGTCCGGGTCCGGGCGGTCGCGGAGGGTCGTGCCGTCCCGCCGAGCCGCGGGCGCGACCTCGTCCTCCTCGTCTTGCGCGTCCCCCTCGGCGGTGACGGGCAGCGCCGCCCAGCTGATCAGCGCGCCGACGTGCTGAGGGGTCTGGAAGGTCCTCTCCGGGACCCGCCAGACCTGCACCACCCCACCGGCGTGGCCCGAGGCCAGCGTCTCGTCATCGATCCAGGTGATGTCATAGGTGACGTAGCGAGGCCGGATCACGGTGGGCTCGGCTCTGCTGTGCAGGCGCTTGACCAGGATTCCGCCCTCGTCGAGGGCGGCGAGCAGCCGGCCGGCGGGGTTCCAGGCCAGCCGGGTCGGCCCTCGGAAGGTGGGCGGGAGGGTCCAGCGGCCGTGGTCGAGAAGATGGATCCCGTCGGAGGAGCCGATGGTCAGGCCAGCATCGCCGGCGCCCCAGGCCAGGCTGGTCACCTTCAGGTTCGTCCGAGTCTCGACGGGCTCGCGGTGACCCTGGGCGAAGACGGCGATGGTTCCCTCGGGCCGGACCATCGCCAGACGGGCTGAGGTGGGGGAGAAGGCGGGGTGGGACCCGTCGAGCACGATGGGCTCCGGTGAACCGCCGCCGTCGAGCTTCAGCAGCCGGACGTGCTGCGAGGTTGGGTCGTGCACGGCAGCCCACCGGCCCGAGGCGCTGACCTCCATGCGCCGCCCGGGCAGCGCGGCGCTCGACTCGATGCCGGCGTCGTCGCTGATCCAGGTGGGCCCGTTGGGCTCCCGCCCCAGCCACCGGTCCGGTGGGCGCCAGGCCAGGGCCCGGACGGTCTCGGCCCCGGTGGGGACCTCGACCAGCGGGCCGGTCGAGCCCGGGCGGCCCCATCGGACGGGCGGGTCGGCAATGCCTGCGATCCCGATGGCTCCATCAGTGCGCCGGGTGGCGACGGCTCGGACGGCCGCGGTGTGACCGCCCAGGGCCGAGACCGTCCCGGCCTCGAGGTCGTGGACCTCGACCAGGCCGGTGCGGCGGCCCAACGCCAACCGTCCGGGCCCGCTGTCCCAGGCCGCGCTGGTGCCGGCGTAGACCCGCTCCCGGGCCACACCATCGGTGGCGGCGCGGGGCCACAGCACGGCCACCCTCCCGTCGCTCCGTTGGGCGGCCAGGCCCTGGCCGTCGGGCGACCAGCCGACGAGGTGGTCGGCGTCTCGGATGTGACCGAGCGGGGTGACCCGCAGGTCTTCGTCGATGGCGTGCAGCTCGCCGTCCGGGTTGAACACGGTGGCGCCCCCGGGAGTGGAGACGACCGAGGCGCCCGCGACCGGGACCGTCTCGGACTGAAGCTTCTGCTCCGTGAAGGACCAGGCCGTGACGACGGCGTCGAGCCCGACGACCAGTAGACGGGAGTCGGGCAGCCACGCCGCATCGAGGGCGGGTGTGGCAGGGACGACCTCGGTGAGGATGGGCCGGCCATCCGATGCCGCCGGGGCCGCAGCGACCACCACGAGTCGGCCGCGCATGAGCACCAGGAGGTCGAGTCCGTCGGGTGACCAGGCCAGTCGCCAGACGTCGGCATCGGATCCGGGGTGGAGGTCCAGCCGGGACGGGTGGCCCCTGGCGAGGTCGTGCACCACCAGCGCCCCGCTACGGTCGACCCCGGCCACACGCACCCCGCGTGGGTGGACGGCGACCCGCCGGAGCATGGCCGACCACCCGTGCAGCACGGCGTAGCGCTCGGCGTCGACGGAGTGCAGCACGACCGTGGGCACGCTGGTCCCCACCGCCCAGGCCCACGCCGAGCCGGCGGGGAAGGCGGCGATGCACTCGGGAGCACCGATGGGGAGCCCGGTGAGGCGGCCCCCGTCGTCGACCCACCACGGCAGCTCGTCGAAGCGGCCGGTGGCCACCGGCGTGGCATCGCTCATGCCTCTCCCTCCTGTGCATGTCGTAGCACGGGCGGGATCCGGTAGAGATGGGGGCGATGGTCCAACGTCCTCCGGCCGGCACGATCCCCGATGCGCCCGGCTCCTACCAGTTCAAGGACGCCGACGGGCGGGTGATCTACGTCGGCAAGGCCAAGAGCCTGCGGTCCCGCCTGTCGAACTACTTCCAGAACCCCCGCAACATGCACGTCCGGACGGCGCAGATGGTGGCGTCGGCCGAGACGGTCGAGTGGATCCAGGTCGCCAACGACGTCGAGGCGATGATGCTGGAGTACTCGCTGATCAAGCGGCACCGGCCCCGCTTCAACGTCCGCCTGGTCGACGACAAGAGCTACCCGTTCCTCGCCGTCACCGTCTCCGACGAGTGGCCCCGGCCCATGGTCACCCGGGGCAAGCGGCGCAAGGGCGTCCGCTACTTCGGCCCCTACGCCCACGCCTACGCCATCCGCGACACGCTCGACCTGCTGCTGCGGACGTTCCCCCTCCGGACCTGCTCGGACAACAAGTTCCAGACCCACGAGCGGCTCGGGCGGCCGTGCCTCCAGTTCCACATCGAGAAGTGCGCCGGGCCGTGCGTCGGGGAGGTCGAGAAGTTCGACTACGACCTCTACGTCGAGGACCTGCTGCGGTTCCTCTCGGGTGACACCGACGAGGTCGTCCAGCGGCTCGAGACGGACATGCGGGCGGCCGCCACCGACCTCGAGTTCGAGCGGGCGGCCCGCCTGCGGGACCGGCTCACCGCCGTCCGCAAGGCGATCGAGCGCCAGCAGATGGTGGTGGAGAAGGGCGAGGACCTCGACGTGATCGGGATCGCCGAGGACGACCTCGAGGCGTCGGTCCAGATCTTCTTCGTCCGCAAGGGCCGGGTGCTGGGCCGGGACGGCTTCATCATGGACAAGGCCGAGGACCTGGCCGAGGGCGAGCTGATCGGCCGGATCCTCGGCGAGCTCTACCAGGACGAGCCGGCCATGGGCTTCCCCAAGACGGTCCTGGTGCCCGACGAGCCCGACGACATCGCCCTGTACGAGGACTTCCTGGAGTCCCGCCGGGGCACCCGGGTCACGATCCGCACCCCGCAGCGCGGCCCCAAGCGGGCGCTGGCGGAGACGGTCACCCGCAACGCCAACGAGGAGCTGGTCCGCCACCGGCTCCGGCGGGCCAGCGACCACAACAGCCGGGCCAAGGCCCTCAACGAGCTGCAGGAGGCCCTCGGCCTGCCGGAGTCGCCGCTGCGCATCGAGTGCTACGACATGGCCCACCTCCCGGGCACCGACTACGTCGGCTCGATGGTGGTGATGGAGGACGGCCTCCCCAAGAAGTCCGAGTATCGCCGGTTCAAGCTCAAGACCGTCGACCAGAACGACGACTTCGCGGCGATGGAGGAGGTCCTCACCCGCCGCCTCACCGCCTACCTGGTCGAGCGGGAGAAGCCGGTCAGCGAGCGCGAGGGGCGGTTCTCGTACCCGCCCCAGCTGCTGCTGGTCGACGGTGGCAAGGGCCAGCTGGGCGTGGCCGTCCGGGTGCTCCAGCAGCTCGGGCTGGACGAGGAGATCCCGACCGCATCGCTGGCCAAGCGGTTCGAGGAGGTCTACGTGCCGGGCATGGCCGACCCGATCCGCCTGCCCCGGCAGTCCGAGGCGCTGTACATGCTCCAGCGCATCCGGGACGAGTCCCACCGCTTCGCCAACACCTTCCACGCCGAGCGCCGGGGCAAGTCGATGACCCGGTCGGTGCTCGACGACATCCCCGGCCTGGGCGAGACGCGCCGCAAGCGGCTGATCAAGGAGATGGGCGGCGTGCGGGCCGTGCAGGCGGCGTCGCTGGAGCAGCTGACCGCGCTGTCGTGGCTGCCCGACACCGTGGCCGAGGCGGTCCACGCCAAGGTCCACCAGGTCTGACGGTCCGACGTGCTGCCCGCCGGGGCCCGGGTCACCACCTGGAACATCGGCAGGGGGGCGCGGTTCGTCGGGGCCCGGGTGCGGACGCTCGACCGGGTGGCCGCCACCCTCGCCCGCCGGCGACCCGACGTGATCGCCCTGCAGGAGGTCCACGAGCCCGACGTCCCGGCAGTCGCCGGCTTCCTCCGGGACGAGCACGACCTCGTCTACGAGCACGCCTTCGGCGAGACCCTGCCCGCCGAGGAGGTCGCCCGGCGGCGGTACCGGGGCCGGGAGGGCGCCTACGGGATCGCCCTCCTGTCACGGGCTCCGCTGGAGGCCGTGCGGGTCGAGCGCCTGCCCGGCGGGGGCGAGCCCCGCATCGCCCTCGTCGCCCGGACCGCGCTGGTCGGCCTCGACCGTGCGCCGGTCACCGTCGTGGCCACCCACGTCGACACGATGGCCCGGGCCACCCGGCGCGACGCCCAGACCCGGGCGGTGCTGCGGATCGCGGCGGGGGAGCCGGGCCCGGTCGTGGTGGCCGGCGACCTCAACCAGGACCCGGCCACCGTCGCCACCGCCCTGGCGGCCACCGGCTCCGACCTGGTCCCGGCCGGCGACCCCGGCGCCCCGACCCTCGGCCGCTGGACGATCGACCACGTCCTCGTCGGCCCCGGCCTGGTCGCGGTGGGCGCCGTGGTCGGCCGGCGCGGCGTCTCCGACCACCGTCCCCTCACCGTGGCGCTGCGCCGATAGGTTCCCGGCGTGCGCTGCGAAGTCGTCGCCGTCGGGACCGAGCTCCTCCTGGGCCAGATCACCGACACCAACTCCTCCTGGATCGGCGAGCAGCTGGCGCTCGTCGGCATCGACTCCCTCCGCCAGACCAAGGTCGGCGACAACATGGACCGGATCGTCGCCGTGATCGGCGAGGCGGTCGACCGGGCCGACGCGGTGATCGTGTGCGGCGGGCTGGGCCCGACCCAGGACGACATCACCCGGGACGCCATCGCCCGGGTCATGGGCGTCGACCTGGAGCTGGACGACGAGGTCGTCGCCCGCATCGAGGCCATGTTCGGCGGGCGGGGCCGGCGGATGCCGATGAACAACCTCCGGCAGGCCGAGGTGCCCGTCGGCGCCACCGCCATCGCCGACCCCCAGCCCGGCACCGCCCCCGGCCTGATCTGCCCCTTCACCCGGCCCGGGCCCGACGGCGAGCCGGTCGAGAAGGTGGTCTACGCCGTCCCCGGCGTGCCCTACGAGATGATGGAGATCGTCACCAAGGCGATCCTGCCCGACCTCCAGCGCCGGGCCGGGCTCACCGCCGTGATCAGGAGCCGCACCCTGCGGACGTGGGGGGCGAGCGAGTCGGGGCTGGCCGAGCAGCTGGCCGATCGCATCGACGCCCTCGACCGGGCCGCGGCGGCGGGGGAGGCGGCCGGCGCCGTCACCATCGCCTTCCTGGCCTCGGGGATCGAGGGGCTCAAGGTCCGGCTGACGGCCAAGGCCGAGTCGGAGGAGGCGGTCGCCGCCCTGCTCGCCGCCGAGGAGGCCGAGGTGCGGGCCGTCCTCGGCCCCGACCTGGTCTTCGGCATCGACGACGACACCATGGAGAGCGTCGTGCTCGGCCTGCTGGGCGAGCAGGGCCTGACCCTCGGGCTGGCCGAGTCGCTCACCGGCGGGCTGGTCGCCTCCCGCATCACCGACGTGCCCGGGGCGTCGAAGGTCTTCCGGGGCTCGATCGTCTCCTACGCCACCGAGGTCAAGGACGACGTGCTGGGGGTGACCGAGCGGCCCGTCGTCTCGGCGGCGGCGGCCGAGGCCATGGCCCGGGGCGCCCGCCGCGTGCTGGGGTCCGACGTCGGCCTGGCCCTCACCGGTGTGGCCGGCCCCGACGAGCAGGACGGTGAGCGGCCGGGCACCGTGTTCGTCGGCCTCGACGTCGAGGGCACGGTCGAGTCGGTCCGGCTCCAGCTGCCCGGCGACCGGCCCCGGGTTCGCCAGTTCGCCACCATCTCGGCCCTCGGCCTCCTGCGCGCCCGCCTCGCCGCCCGCCCCTGACGCGGCGATGTGCCGGGCTCCGGTGTGACGGACGTGGCACTGTTGTGCCCATGAGGCTGTTCGTGGCGGCCTGGCCGCCCACGGAGGTGAGGGGACTCCTCCGGTCGATCTCCCGACCCGAGCGCCCCGGAGTGCGGTGGACCCCCGAGGACGACTGGCACGTCACCCTCCGGTTCCTGGGCGAGGTGCCCGACCCGGCACCGGTGATCGACGCCCTGCGATCCGAGCTGCCCGGCAAGGGCGCCCGCCCGGCGACCCTGGCCGACGCCACCAGCCCGCTCGGGTCGGTGCTCGTCGTCCGGGTCGAGGGCCTCCGATCCCTGGCCACTCTCGTGCGGCTGGCCACCAGCCGCCTGGGCGAGCCGCCCCGACCCGACCCCTTCGAGGGCCACATCACGGTGGCCCGGGGCGGCCGGCGGGGCGTCGACCCCGACCTGGCCGGCCTCACCGTGAAGGAGGGGACCTCATCGACCTGGTCGGTCGAGGAGGTCGCCCTGGTCCGGACCGTCACCGGCGGCCCGGCCGCCGGCCCGGCCACCACCCGCTACGAGACGCTGGAGACCATCTCCCTGGTCTGAGCGATGCCCGACGGCGCGGCGCTCAGGGCTCGCGCAGCCGGAGGCGCACCTCGGCGATGCGGCCCTGGTCGTCGACCCGCACGACGACGGCGAACCAGTCGATGCAGCTCTCGACCGTCTCCGGCGTGACGACGACGATGTCGGGCTCGGGCGGACGGGTCTCCGACTCGGCGCAGGTCGGCTCGGGCGAACCCGGGGTCCGACCCACGACGGCCGTGGGCGAGGCGGCGATCTGCTCCAGCGCCGACGTCGGGCCCTCCCGGCCCCAGCGGCCGTCGAGCTCGAGCACCCAGCGGGTCGGGTCGCCGCGGTCGTCGCCGGTGAGGACCACGTCGGCGTCCTCGGAGCCGACGAAGCCGATGGTCACCTCGTCGGCCAGGCGGGTGCCAGGCACGACCGCGGCGCCGGTGGCCAGCCCGACCAGGTCGTTGGCCACGGCCGTGGCGTCGACGCCCCCGTCGGTGGCCTCGGTGGTGTCGGCCGACCCGGCGATCGTCGACCCGGTGGTCGCGGCCGGCCCCACCTCGGTCGACTCGGTCGCGCCGTCGTCGACCTCGGGGGGACCGGTGTCGGCCAGCCGCTCGGCCCAGTCGACCGCGCCGTCGAGGAGGGGGTCGACGGCGGCCGCCCAGGTCGCCCGGTCGACCGGGCGGAGCCCGGCGAGCAGGTCCCGGAGGTCCTCGGCGGTGACCCCACCGTCGGTC
>JBQGCF010000252.1:0-16230 GCA_052038315.1 Iamia sp. | reverse complement strand
CTCGCCGTGATCCTGGCCGGCCCCGGACCGGTCGCCTTCGCCGAGGCCGAGCCCGGCTCCGGCGCCCCCCGGGGCGTCGGCGCCCTGCCGTTCGGCTGGCGGGCGGTCGTCGTCGGCCTGGGCATCGCCACCCTGGTCGGCTCCTGGTCGGTGGGCCAGCGCCTCGGGCCGCCGGAGGCCACCGACCGCCCCCTCGCCCCGGCCCGCCGGGCCTACGTCGACGCCGTCGCCGCGGGCCTGCCCCGCGGCACCCGCGCCGACCCGACGAGCCCCACGACCCCGTCCACCTCTGGAGGAGACCCGTGACCGACACCCCGCCGCAGGCCGCACAGCAGGGGGTCGTGGCCGACACCCGGGCCCGCCTCGGGCAGGCCGTCGCCCCCGTCGTGGTCGGGGCCGACCACGTCCTCGACGCCCTCGTCATCGCCCTGTCCGTCGGTGGCCACGTGCTGCTCGAGGGCGTGCCGGGCACGGCCAAGACGCTCGTCGCCGATGCCGCCGCCCGGGCCCTCGGCGCCCGCTTCCGGCGGGTCCAGTTCACGCCGGACATGCTCCCGTCGGACCTCACCGGCACCATGACGATGCGCGACGGCGAGCTGGCCTTCCGGCCCGGTCCCGTCTTCACCAACGTGCTGCTGGCCGACGAGATCAACCGGACACCGCCCAAGACCCAGTCCGCCCTGCTGGAGGCGATGGGCGAGGGCCAGGTCACCGTCGACGGCACGTCACGCCGGCTGGCCGACCCGTTCCTCGTCGTCGCCACCCAGAACCCGATCGAGTACGAGGGCACCTACCCGCTGCCCGAGGCCCAGCTCGACCGCTTCCTCGTCAAGGTCGACGTCGGCTACCCGCCCGAGCAGGTGGAGCGGGCGATGCTCGACCTCCGCCGCAACGGGCTCCGGCCCACGGCGCTGACCGAGGTGCGACCGATCGTCACGCCCGACGCCGGGGGCGAGACGGCCGGCGCGGTGGCCGAGCTGACCGGCGCGCTGCGGGCCGAGGTCGACGCCACGACGGTCACCGCCGAGGTGGGCGACTACCTGCTGGCCGTCGTGCGGGCCACCCGCACCCTGCCCGCCGTCGAGGTCGGTGCCAGCCCCCGCGCCGCCGTCCACCTGCTGGGCGCGGCCCGGGCCGCCGCCCGCCTGGCCGGCCGGGCCTACGTCAGCCCCGACGACGTGGTCGGCGTGGCGCCCATGGTCCTCCGCCACCGGCTGGTGCTGCGGGCCGAGGCCGAGCTGGAGCGCTTCCGCCCCGATGACGCCGTCGCCGCCGCCCTGGCCTCGGTCCCCGTCCCGCGGTGACGGCGGGACGAGGGGCGGCCTGATGTCGCCGTCGGGGCGAGCGGTCGCCGTGGCCGTGGCGCTGGCCCTGGCGCTGGCCGTGCTGCCGTGGCAGATCGTCCTGCTGCTGGCCCTCGCCCTCGCCGTGGTGGTGGTGGCCGACGCGCTGGCCGCCCGGCGCCCGGTCACCGTCGAGCGCCGGGTGCCCGACCGGCTGGCCCGGGGCGTGCCGGCGATCCTGCAGGTGACGGTCGAGGGGGCCGGCGCCCGCCGGGTCGAGGTGCGCCAGCCGCGGATGCCCGACGTCGACGTCGAGCCCGGCACCGCCCCCGACGGCCTGGAGGCCACCGTCGTGGCCCGCCGCCGGGGCCGCCACGAGCTGCCGCCGGTCGCGGTGCGGGTGACCGGCCCGCTCGGGCTCGGCCGCTGGGACAGCGAGCACGGTGGCGTCCACCCCATCGAGGTCCACCCCGACCTGCCCGCCGCCCGGCGCCTGGCCACCGCCGTCCGCCAGGCCCGCTTCCGCGACCCCGGCCTGCGCCGCCGGGGGGCGATCGGCCTGGGCACCGACTTCGACCAGGTCCGCGAGCACCAGCCCGACGACGACATCCGCCACGTCAACTGGCCGGCCACCGTGCGCCAGGGCCGGCTGATGACCAACCAGTACCGGGAGGACACCGAGCGCGACGTCCTCGCCCTGGTCGACTGCGGCCGACTGATGGCCGCCCCCGTCCCCGGCCCCGACGGCGGGCCGCCCGACCGCACCCGGCTCGACGTGGCCGTCGACGCCGCCGCCGCCCTCGCCGCGGTGGCCGACGTGGTCGGCGACCGCTGCGGCACCCTGGCCTACGACGACGGGATCCGGACCCGGGTGAGGCCCCGCCGCTCGTCGGGCGACGACGTGGTCCGGGCCCTCCACGCCGTCGAGCCCCGCATGGTCGACAGCGACGCCGAGCGGGCCTTCCGTGGCCTCGGGGCCACCAAGCGGTCGCTGGTCGTCGTCCTGACCGATGTGCTCGACGCGGCGGCCTCCCGCGCCCTCCTCGACGCCGTGCCGGTGCTGGCCCGGCGGCACGCCGTCGTCGTCGCCTCGTGCACCGACGTCGAGGTCGAGGAGGCGGCCGCGGGGGACGACGAGCGGGCCGTCGTCGCCCGTCGGGTCCTGGCCGAGCGGGACCGGGCGGTGGCCCAGATCCGCCGGCGCGGGGCGACGGTGGTCGAGGCCCCGCCGGGCCGCTTGAGCTCGGCGGTGGTGGCCGCCTACCTCGACGCCAAGGCCGGCGCCCGGCTCTGACCGGTGTCGGGCCCGTCCTCGGGCCGGCCCCGCCACCAGACGAGGCCCCAGAACAGGCCGGCGAGGGCGAGGCCGACGGCCAGCGCCGCGGCCGGCGGCAGGACCTGCGGCGTGACGAAGCCCTCGACGCACCCGGTCGGGATCAGCCACAGGGCCACGCCCAGGGCCAGCTCGGCGGCAGCCCGCGCCTCGGTGACCACCGCCTTGCTGCGGGACCCGAGCCCCGGGGCGACGACCGCCCGCCCGAGCCGCAGCCCGGCGGCCCCGGCCACGGTGAGCAGGGAGAGCTCGAGGCAGCCGTGGGGGGCGAGCAGGCTGATGGCGGTGCCGCCGAGGCCGGCGGAGAAGAAGAGCCCGGCCAGGAGGCCGACGATGGCGCCGTTGAAGGCGAGGACGACGGCGGTGGGCAGCCCGCCGGCGATCCCCAGGGCCATGCTCGTGAAGGCGGCCCGGATGTTGTTGACGAAGAGCTGGGTGCTGAGCGACCCGCTCTCCAGGGTCGAGACCCCGAGGTCGCCGTCGGGGGCGGCGCCCTCGGTCACCGCGCTGATCCGGGCGACCCGGGCGGCGGTGGCGGGGTCGCCGTTGGCCCACACGGCCACACCGATCGTCGGCCCCCAGAGCAGCAGGGCGGCGACGAGCAGGGCGACCGGCCGCTCGCGGACCCGGCGGAAGAAGCCGGTGGTGAGCCAGTGGCCGAACGAGGCCCGCCGGCCGGGCACCCGGTAGACGACGGTGCGGGCTCGGCCGACGAGGGCCTCCAGCTCGCCGACGACCGGATCGCCGGGCCAGCGCTGGCGGGCCCGGGCCAGGTCGGCCGCGGTGCTGCGGTAGAGCTCGCCGAGGCGCAGGGCGTCGGGCCCCGGCAGGCGCTCGAGCCGGCCCCGGGCCCGGCCGAGCAGCTCGACCAGGGCGGCCCACCCGTCGCCCCGCTCGGCGATGAAGGCCTCGACCGAGCGGCTCCCGCCGGCCGGTAGCGTCGCCGTCGTGGAGATCGAGGACCGCATCACGGTGTCGACCCCCGAGGGGGTGGACCTGGACCTCGTGGTGGCGGGGTTGGGGTCGCGGTTCATGTCCTCGATCGTCGACACGGCGGTGCAGGTCGTCGTCATGATCCCACTCGCGCTGGTCGCCGCGTTGGTCGAGGGGGGTGCAGCGATCGCCGCCCTCGGGTTCTTCCTCACCTTCTTCGGCTACCCGACCGTCTGCGACGCCTTCCTCGACGGGCGCACGCTGGGGCGGCGGGCCACCGGGCTCCGGCTCGTCACCGACGACGGCGGCCGGGTCGGCTTCCTCGCCGCCGCGGTCCGCAACATCGTGCGGGTCATCGACTTCTTCCCGGCCGTCTACGCGATCGGCACCGTCGTCGTGGTCGCCACCACCCGGGGCCAGCGGCTGGGCGACCTGGCCGCCGGCACCCTCGTGGTGCGGGCGGCGCCGGCGCGCCAGCGATCGGCCGTGCCCGGCGCCGATCGGTCCGCCGCTCCCGGCGCGGAGGCGATCGACCCCGGCTGGGCCACCGGCCCGACCCTCCCCGAGGGGGCCGGGGCCTGGGACCTCACCCGGGTGACCGCCGACGACGTGCAGGTCGTCCGGGCCTTCCTCGCCCGGCGCCACGGGCTCGACCCGGCCGCCCGCCACCGGGTCGGCTCCGAGCTGGCCCGGCGGCTGCGCCCGGCGGTGGTCGGCCCCGACCCGGGGCTCCCCGACGAGCTCCTGCTCGAGCAGATCCTGGCGGTGAAGGCGGCCCGCGCCTAGCGGGTGCGGGCCGAGATCATCGTCCAGGGGAAGGGACGGTGGACCTCGGCGACGGTGAAGCGGCTGGCGACCAGGTCGGTGAAGCCCTTCGTCGACCAGTGGTTGATGTGGCCGGGGGTGTTGCCCCAGTCCTTGACGTAGCTCAGGCGGGCCATGTTGAGGGCCCGCCAGATCGGCTCGCGGGGGACCGACAGCACGAGGTGCGAGCGGGCGACCCGGGTCAGCTCGTCGAGGGCCGCCACCGGGTCGGGCACGTGCTCGAGGACCTCGATGGCCAGGACCAGGTCGAAGGTGTCGTCGGCGAAGGGCAGGCGGCCGATGTCGGCGAAGGTCCCGGCCAGCGAGCGCCGGCGCCAGTCGGCGGCCAGGTCGTCGTCCCGGAGGTCGATGGCGGCGTAGGGCACGCCGGCCCAGCGCTCCCACACCCGCTCGAACACCTTGCCCTCGCCGGCGCCGACCTCGAGCACCCGGTCGGGGCGCTCGGCGGGGAGGGCGGCGTCGAAGGCGGCGTGGAAGCCCTTCATCATCCACTTCACCAGCGGGTTGCCGCTGGCCTCCTTGTCGAAGTGGTTGCCGGTGGGGACCTCGGTGGCGGTGGCGCTCACGGCACCTCCACCACCGCCGGGTCACGGGTGAAGGCGGCCGCCGGCTGGACCTCGTGGACGGCCCGGGTCGAGCGGCCCACCAGGTCGGCCAGCATGCCGATCATGAAGACCTGGAAGGCGGCGAACAGGACCAGCAGCGTGTTGATGGCGACCCGGAAGTCGTTGGTGGCGCAGTCGTAGACGAGCTTGCCGGCGCCCAGGGCGAGCAGCACGAAGCCCAGCGGCAGGAAGACCCGCAGCGGGTTGAACGACAGCGTCATCCGGATGACCTGGAGCAGGTAGCGGCGGGTGTCGGTCCACCAGTGGAACTTCGAGGTGCCGGCCCGCTCGGAGTACTCGATGTCCCAGTACTTCACGCTGTAGCCGTGGGCCAGGAACGTCAGGGTGATGGTGGTGACGCAGCTGAACCCGGGGGGCAGCTGGCTGACGTACTGCAGGGCGACGTCGCGCCGGAACGCTCGCATGCCCGAGTTGAGGTCGGGGATCGGCGTCTCGACCAGGTACGACGCCAGCTTGCGGATGAACAGCTTGGCCGGCACCCGGAACAGCTTGTGGGTGCCCTGCTCGGAGGTGCGGGCGCCGACGACCTGGTCGTAGCCGTCGAGCTGGGCGACCAGCTCGGGGATCAGGTCGTTGGGGTACGTCATGTCGACGTCGGTCCAGACCACGACCCGGCCGCGGGCGGCGCGGGTGCCGAACTTCCGGGCCGAGCCCGAGCCCCGGTTGGTGGCGAACTGGATCAGCCGGATGCCCTCGATCCGGCGCAGGGCGTCGCCCGAGCCGTCGTTGGACCCGTCGTCGACGACGATGATCTCGTAGGAGTACGACGAGGCGTCCATGGCCGCCCGGATCCGGTCGATCTCGGTGCCGAGGTGGCCCTTCTCGTTGTAGACGGGGAGGACGATGCTGACGTCCAGGTCGGCCATGGCGGCGAGGCTAACCGGCGACCCCTCGGCGCCTGTCACCCGTCGAGGGTGGTGACGGCGGGCGGCCCGAACCGGCCCACGCCCTCCCGGAGGAGCTGCACGGTGACGGTCAGCTCCTCGTCGTCGGGGGCGTCGAGGACCAGGTCGACCGGGACGGCGAGGCGGGCGTCGGCCCCCCGCACCCAGCGCCCGATGTCGGCCCGCCCGTCGAGCAGCACGCAGCCGCAGCCGGTCCCCTCGACGGTGACGCCGATGCGGATCCGGCCGCTCGGGTCGCCACCCGGCGCCGCCACCGGCCACGGGGCGCCGGTCGGCCGCTCGACCTCGAGGCGGGCCCGGATCCGACCGCCGTCGACCGAGGGCCCGTCGACGAAGCGCACGGTCCCCTCGTCGGTCTGGGGGCTCGCGCCGAAGCCGTCCTCGTCGAGCAGCTCGCCCTCGGCGGCGAGGGCGTCCTGGCGCTCGCCGGGGGCGACCCACAGCCCGAGCGTCGACCCGGGCTCGACCCACGCCAGCCGGTAGCCGGCGGCGGGCGGCTCGGGCCGGCGGGCGCCGGCGACGACGTAGGGCTCGCCGGCCGACCACGGCGCCCCCTGCAGCCGGACCGACGGGTTGTCCGGCGTGTAGAGCTGGTCCCGGTAGAACGACGTCGACAGCGGGTTCTCGGGGTCGTCGGCGACCCAGGCCAGGCGGGCGCCGTCGGGCAGGACGTCGGCCAGCACGGCCGCGTCCCGGGCGTCGGCGTGGTACTTCGGGTCGATGCGGTCGACGGCGCGCTGGCTGCCGGCGACGCACAGGGCGGCGGCCACGACGACGAGGGCGACGGTGCGGGGCCGGCGGGGGAGGGCCAGGGCCAGGGCGGTCAGGGCGACCAGCACGACGGTGCCGACGACGGTGATCGACGGCAGCGCCGGCGGGCCCGCCTGGTCGACGGCCACCACCCCGAGCACCGGGTACACGAGGTAGCCGCCCTCCAGCGTCGCCCGCCGGAACCGCCACACCACCACGGCCGTGGCGATGCCGACGAGACCCACGACCAGCGTCGTCAGGGCGGTCCGGACCCGGGACGCGGCGGTGACGAGGGCAGCGCCGCCCCACAGCACCAGCGGCCCGGTGAAGAGGTCGTTGTAGCGGCCGTAGACGAGGTGGTCGCCCCGCGGCCGGTCGGTCATGAACACCACCGAGACCAGGAAGGCCATGGCGACCATGGCCAGCAGGGCGGCGGTGACCAGCACCGGCGGCCGGTCGTCGCCCTCGTCGCCCTCGGCGTCCTCGTCACGCCTCCGGAGCTGGAGCACGAGGGCGGCCAGGCCGACCCCGGCCAGGCCACCGGTCGTCACCACGATCGTCCACAGCTGGCCGGCGCTCGACAGGGCCAGCGGCCACAGGCGGGTGATGCGGTCGGCCTCGTTGAGGCCCTGGGTGACCTGGTTGGGGTCGTAGAGCCGGTCGTACAGCGCCTGGCTGCCGACCTCGACGAGCCCGAGCCCGACGACGATCGCCGCCCCGCCGACCGCCGCGACCCGGGCGTCGAGCCGGCGCCGCACGGCCAGCACCACCAGCACGACGAGGACGATCGGGGCGAGCGGGAGGAAGCGGCCGTGGACCGCGTAGCCGGCGACGGTGACGGCGGCCAGCAGGGCGGTGGCGCGGGCGTCCGGCCGCTCGACCACCCGGGCCAGGGCCAGGACGAGCAGGGCGAAGGTGAGCGGGGCCAGGTCGTCGCTCCAGGCCACGTTGGTGGGGGCGACCCGGCGGGGGAGCGACGCCGCCACCGCGGCCAGGCCGGCGGCGGTCGGCCGGTCGAGGCGCAGGAGCCGGCGGCCCAGGGCGACGAAGGCGAGGAAGGTCAGCCCGGCCAGGACGACGTTGGTGGCCACGGCCGCCCGGTACACGGCGTCGGGGGAGAGCCCGAGGGCGAACCACGGGGCGATCAGCACCGAGTAGGCCGGGCCGTAGGTCGACGCCAGCCCCAGGTCCCACCGCTCGCCCCCGGCCAGCAGCCGGGCCATGCCCAGGTACGCCGTCTCGTCGGCCACGACCCGCGGGAACCGCCCGTCGAGCGCCATCACCCACCGCAGCCCCATCACCCCCACCACCCCCGCCGCGACCGGAGCGAGGCGCCGGGCCCGGGCGGTCACGCGGGGGTGTCGAGGCGGAGGCGGGCGAGGAGGCGGCGGGCGCCGGCCGACGGGGTGACCGTCCCGGCGCCGACCTCGGCCTCGACCTCGGGGAGGGCGGCGGCGACGTCCGGATCGGTGCGCAGCCGGAGCTCCAGGGCGCCGCGCACCTCGGACCAGAGCCAGGCCCGGGCCTGGGCCGCCCGCTGGCGGTCGAGGGCGCCGCTGGCGTCGAGGGCCTCGTGGGCCTCACGGATGGCGTCCCACGCCTCGGCGATGCCGGTGCCGGTGGTCGACGAGGCCAGCAGGGCCCTGGCCTCGACCTCGGCGTGGCGGGGCCGCAGCAGGTGGAGGGCCCGGCGGATGTCGGCGCAGGCGTGGGCCGCGGCGGTGGCCAGGTCGCCGTCGGCCTTGGTCACCACCACCAGGTCGGCCAGCTCCATGATCCCCCGCTTCACGCCCTGCAGGTCGTCGCCGCCGGCGGGGGAGGCGAGGAGGACGAACAGGTCGGTGAGGTCGGCCACGGCGATCTCGCTCTGGCCCACGCCGACGGTCTCGACCAGCACGACGTCGTAGCCGGCGGCCTCGCACAGCAGCAGCGCCTCGCGGGTGCGCCGGGCCACGCCGCCCAGCTCGCCCCCTGCGGGGGAGGGGCGGATGAAGGCGTCGGGGTCGCGGACCAGCCGCTCCATCCGGGTCTTGTCGCCCAGTATCGAGCCGCCCGAGCGCGAGCTGCTGGGGTCGACGGCGAGGACGGCGACGCGGTGGCCGGTGCCGGTCAGGTGGGTCCCGAAGGCCTCGATGAAGGTCGACTTGCCCACGCCCGGCGGGCCGCTGATGCCGAGCCGGATGGCGCCGCCGGCATCCGGGAGGATGCTGCTGACCAGGGCATCGGCCTGCTCGCGGTGGTCGGGGCGGGTGGACTCGACCAGGGTGATGGCCCGGGCCAGCGCCCGCCGGTCGCCGGCCCGGACCCCCTCGGCGAGGGCGGTCGGATCGGCAGCGGCGGCGGGCACCGGACCACGCTATTCGGCCCGCGGCAGTGGGCTAGGGGTAGCGCTCCTGGGCCAGCATCAGGTACTCGCCCGAGGCGGCCAGGTGGACGGCCAGGGCCAGGTCGCCCTCGGCGGTGATGCGGCCGGCCCAGTAGTCCCGGCCGCCCGGGTCGCTGGCCCGCTGGAGGAGCGAGCCGTACAGGGCGTCGACCCGCTGGCGGCGGGACTCGAGCGACTGGAACAGCTCGATCGCCACCCGGGTGCGGCCCCGCTGCTGGATCCGGGGGACCCAGTAGCCGAGGTCGTCGTCGCTCGGCGCCCGGTCGAAGAAGACGTCGTAGAGGTCGCCGATCCAGGCTGCGTTCGAGCCGCCGGCCCGGGTGAAGTACTCCGGGCTGGCGTAGAACGACCCGGCCACCTGGGCGACGGTCTTGCGGCCGGTGAGGATCTGGTCGACCCAGTAGTCGACGCCGGCCTCGTCGCCCGGACGGTCGAGGGTGTCGGCGTAGAACCGCTGCACGATGGTGGCGACGTACTCGTAGGCCTCGACCAGACGCCGGACGAGGATGGCCCGGGGATAGCCGTCGTCGATGGCGTCGCCGTAGCCCTCGACCTCGAACCGCAGAGGCTGGCGGTCGACGAAGTCCTGGTAGACGGCCCGGACGAACCGCCGCCCGGGCGACTCGCTGGCCCGGCGGACCAGGTCCACCCCGGTGCCGGTGTAGGTGGTGTCCCAGCTGGCTGCGCCGGCGAAGGCGACGTCGGCGAAGGTGCCCAGGCGGCTGTCGGCGGTCACGGCGGTCACCGTGGTGCCGACGGCGGGGACGATGGGGGTGTCGGTGTCGACGAGGAGGCGCCCGCGGATGGTGGCGGTGGCGTCGACGTCGAGCCGCCCGGCGGTGGCCGCGTCCTCGATGTCGATCCCCACCGCGCTCGACGGGTCGAGGATCACATCGCCACCGACGGAGAGGCGGCCCAGGCCGAGGTCGATGTCGCCCTCGTTCTCCAGCCCGCCGTCGATGTCGAGGGTGTCGTCGGAGATCCCCAGCGAGCCCCGGTTGACGACGTCGGTGCCGATCGACGCGCCACCCGCCTGGTCGGTGTCGTAGCGGTCGATCTCGCCCTCGTTCACCAGCGTGGCGCCGGCCTCGGCGCCGGCGATCCGGGCGTCGGCCACACCGGGCTCCAGGCCGAGGTGGCCACGGTTCGTCCAGGTCCCGTCGAACGTCAGGACGGCCGGGATGCCCTCGATGCTCTGGACCTTGATGTCCTGGCCGGGGCCGGTGTCGCCGCTGAGGGTGACCGGGCCCCGGGAGGTGATGTCGATCGGGCTGTCGTCCTCGAAGGCGATGGCGCCGCCCTCGACGGTGAACGGCGGCGCCCCGGCGCTGATGTCGGTGTCGGCGGCGCCGACCCGCAGCCCGTCGTAGGCGACGACGAGCCAGTCGCCCCGCACCGTGCCGCCCTTCGTCCACACGGTGTCCTCGACGTGGAGGACGTGGTTGACCTGGAGGGTGCCGTCGGTGGTCAGGGCGCCGGTGATCCGCATGCCCTGGTCGAGCCGGAGGGTGCCGGTGTTGACCACGTCGGCCCGGATCTGGTGGTTCTCGCTCGTCCCGGTGGTCTGGCGGATCGTGCCGGCGTTGGCGATCTCGGCGCCGTCGCCGACGCCGATCGACACCGACGCCGCCGCGCTCTCGCCCAGCTCGATCGTGCCCCGCGCCCGGATCTCGATGCCGCCGGTGGCGACGAGCGAGGTGTCGTCGTTGGCGACGCCGCGGGTGAGGACGAGCGTCTGGGTGTCGGTGCCCGGCTCGGGGTTGCCGACCCGGAGGGAGGCGACGGTGACCCCGGCGCCGTCACCGTCGAGCGTCACCGTGGCCGAGCCGACCTGCGTGATGCAGACGTGGTCGGTCGCGGTGGGGACGGTGCCCCCGCTCCACTTGGTGGCGTCGGACCACGTCCCGGTGGCGCCGATCCACGTCTTGGTGCAGGCCGGCAGGGCGGCCCCGGCCGGCGCCGCCGTCGTCGTTGCCACCACGATCGGTGCGGCGACGGCCAGCGCCACCGCCAGCGTGCCGCGGCGCGCCACGTCCATCGGTCCCGGCATGTCGTCCTCGTCTCCGTCGCCCACCCCGCGTCCGGCGAGGGTAGCGGCGGAGGCCCGGCGTCAGGGGTACCGGCGCCCGGCCACCTCCACGTACTCGGCCGAGGCGGCGAGGTGGACGGCGAGGACGAGGTCGCCCTCCTGCGTCAGGCGCCCGGCCCAGTAGTTGACGCCGGCCCGCTCGGCCGTCCGGTCCAGCAGGGCGAGGTAGAGGGCGGCCACCCGGGCCCGCCGGGACTCGAGCGACTGGAACAGCTCGATCGCCACCCGGGTCGGCCCGAGCACCACGGCCCGCTCGCCCCAGTAGATGCGGTCGTCGTCGGTGGCCGGCCGGCCGAGGAGGACGGGGAAGAGCGTCTCGATCCACGACGCCGGGGTCCCGCCGGCCAGCTCGATGTACTCCTCGCTGCCGTAGAACGCCCCGGCGACCTGGGCCACCGTCTTGCGCCCGGTGCGGAGCTGCTCGACCCAGAAGGTGACGCCGGCGTGGTCGCCGGGCCGGCCGAGGGTGTCGACGTACATGTCCTGGACGAGGGCGGTCAGGTACTCGGTCGACCGGGCCAGCAGGCGGACGAGCGAGGCCCGGGTCAGGCTGCCGTCCTCGAGGGCGGCGACCCGCTGCTCGAGCTGCCCGTCGCTGGGCTGGCGGCCGAGGAAGTCCTGGTAGGCGGCCCGAACGAACCGGTGGAGCGGGGACTCGGGGGCCCGCCGGATCACGTCGAAGCCGCCGGCGGTGTACAGCAGGTCGTAGCCGGCGCCGGCGGGGAAGCCACCGAAGACGTGGTCGCGGAAGGTGCCCGTCCGGCCGGCGCTCTCGACGATCCGGTAGTCGGCGCCCACCTCGGGCGAGCCGTCGGAGTAGGTGTCCAGGACACCGTCGATGTCGACCTCGCCGCCGACGACCGCATGGCCGTGGCGCTCCTCGGGATCGATCACGTGGCGGAGGATGCCGGTGGCACCGAGGAGGAGGTCGCCCTCGACCTGCAGCTCGCCCTGGCGGAGGTCGAGGAAGGTGTCGCTGGCCAGGTCGCCCTCGACCACCGTCTCGACGTACCCGCTCGTGAAGAAGCCCTCGTTGGCCACGTCGGCACCGATCACGGCGACGGAGTCGTCGCTCGACCACACGCCGATCGCACCCTCGTTGAGGATGGCCGCATCGGCGTCGGTGCCGATCAGGCTCGCCGTCTGGCCGGTGTCCGGCTCGATCTGGATGGTGCCGGTGTTGAGCAGGTCGCCGGCGAAGCGGAGCGTGGAGGGCTGGCCCGGCTCGCCGTCGAGCACGATCGTCTGGCCGGGGCGCACGATGCCGGTCATGTCGACGTCGCCGTGCACCTGGATGCGGCCGGTGCCCTCGTCGCCGGTGATGTCGAGCCGGCCGTCGGTGACCTGGAGGAGCGGCCACCCCTCGTGGTCGGTCAGCCCGGTCTGCAGGTCGCCCATGTCGAGGTCCGTGGTCTCGACCCCACCGTTGCCGTACAGGTATCCGCTGTAGCCCTCGAAGCGGTCGGTGGTGAGGACGCTCTCCATCTCGACGAATCCGGTGTTGACGACCTCGTCGACGCGGAGCGGGTAGAAGACCCGGAGCCGGGCCGGGTTGGTGATCGTGCCCTCGACCTCGGCCGTGTGCTGGCCCGATCCGGTGCTGCTGGTCACGGTGCCGCCGTTGGCGATGTCGGCCACGACGCGGGCCGTGCCGCCCTTCGTACCGGTGGTGGAGATGCCGCCGAGGACCAGCGACCCGCCGTACTGGACGTCGATGCCGCCGGGAGCGGTGAGGGCGGCGGTCTGCTCGGCGCCGTTGGGGACGACCATGAGCGTGCGGAGCCCGTCGTCGGTGCGGGAGCCGAGCTGCAGGGTGTTCACGGTGACGGAGGTGGCGCGGATCTCGACCGTGCCCACGCCGTCGGTGATGCAGACGTCGTCGGTCGCCGTCGGCACCACGCCGCCCGACCACTGGGTGGCGTCGGTCCACGACCCGTTCCCGCCCAGCCAGGTCCGATCGCACTCCGGTGGCAGCGCACCGGCCGGGGCCGAGCCGGCCCCCACGATCGCCACCGGCGCCAGCAGCGCCCCCGCCAGGGCGAGCGCGACCCGTCGCGCCCCCGTCGTCCGCACCCTCATCGATCCCACCTTCCGTCCGCAGCCGTCCGCGGCCGGACGGTACCCCAGGTCCCGTCACCGTGGGCCACGATCACCCCTTCGGGGGACCGGCTCGCGCCGGCCGCGGCGCACGGCAGACTCGCGGCGTGGACGGCCTGGACGTGGTGCTGGTGGTGGTCGGGGGGCTGCTCGTGCTCGTCACCCTGCTCGACGCCTTCGACACGCTCCTCGCCACGCACCTGGCCGGGCTGGGGTGGAGCTTCAGCAGCATCTACTACGGGCTCACGTGGCGGTCGTATCGGGCCCTCTGCACCCGCATCGACGACGACCACCGCCGAGAGCAGGCCCTCGGGCTCTACGGCCCGGCGTCGTTCATCGGCCTGCTGCTGGTGTGGACGGCGGCGTCGATCGCCGGCTGGGGGTTGATCTGGTGGGGCGTGCGCAGCCAGTTCTCGGTCCCGCCGGAGAGCCTGGGCGACGCCTTCTACTACTCGGGCGTCGCCTACTTCTCGATCGGCTTCGGCGACCTGCTGCCCGGCTCGACGCTCACCAAGGCCCTGTCGATCCTCGCCGCCATGGACGGCCTGGGCACCCTCGGTCTCGTCATCGGCTACCTGCCGACCCTGAGCGCGGCCTACAAGGAGCGGGAGACCCAGCTCCTCCTGCTGGACGACCTGAGCGACGCCCGCATCACCCCCGTCTCGCTGATCCTCAGCCACGTCGGACCCGACGGCGACACGACCGACCTCGACGCCATGTTCCGGAGCTGGGAGCGGTGGTGCGCCGACGTGTTCGAGTCGCACAGCTCGCTCCCGATGCTCGTCCTGTGGCGGTCGAAGCACCGGGGCCACTCGTGGATCACCGCCCTGGGCGTGGTCACCGACGCCGCCATCGACCACATCGCCGTCACCCCCGGCGCCGAGCGGGGCCCGGCCATGCGCCTCTACCGCCAGAGCGTCCGGCTGGTCACCTACCTCAGCGACCGCTTCGGGCTGGAGACCGGCGACTACGTCCTACCCGGTCGTGAGCCCTGGGCCGCCGCCCACCGCCTGCTGACCGAGCACGGCGTCGCCCACCGCTCGGTCGACGAGAGCTTCGCCATGCTCCACGAGCTGCGGGAGCCGTTCCACCCGGCGATGGAGGCGTTCATCGACGCCCTCCTCGCACCCCGTGGCTTCTGGGGCGTCACCGCCGCCCAGCACCTGGCCGAGCCCGACCTCGACCCCGTCTTCCGCTCCCTCGACCCCCGCAACCGCGACTAGCGACGAGCGCCGGGGCGCGGCCGGCAGGTGCCGCCCCATCCGCCCCCAGCGGTCGGGTCGACACCTGCCGCCCTGGACCGTACGAACACCTCCGTCAACCGCCCGCTAACGGGCGCGGAGGAGGTTCAGGACCTGGGTGGCGGCGGTGGGTATGTTGGTGCCGGGGCCGAACGTGGCGGCCACGCCGGCCTGCTCGAGGAAGGCGTAGTCGCCGGGCGGGATGACGCCGCCGCAGACGACGAGGACGTCGTCGGCGCCCTGCTCGCGCAGCGCCTCGATCAGCTGGGGCACGAGGGTCTTGTGCCCGGCGGCCTGCGACGAGACGCCGACGATGTGGACGTCGTTCTCCACCGCGTCACGCGCCGCCTCGGCCGGGGTCTGGAACAGGGGGCCGACGTCGACGTCGAAGCCGAGGTCGGCGAAGGCGGTGGCGATCACCTTGGCGCCCCGGTCGTGGCCGTCCTGGCCCATCTTCACGACGAGCATGCGGGGCCGGCGGCCCTCCTCCTCGGCGAAGGCGGCGATGTCGGCCTGGACCTTCTCGAACCCGGCATCGCCCTCGTAGCCCTTGCCGTACACGCCCTCGAGGGTACGGACCTGGGCGGCGTGGCGACCGAAGACGGCCTCCATGGCATCGCTCATCTCGCCGACCGTGGCCCGGGCCCGGGCGGCGTCGACGCACAGCGCCAGCAGGTTGCCGTCGCCCTCGGCGCCGGCCCGCAGCGCAGCGAGCGCGGCGGCGCACGCGGCCTGGTCCCGCGTCGCCCGGATGCGGTCGAGCTTGGCGACCTGCTGGGCGAGGACCGCCCGGTTGTCGATGTCGAGGACGTCGACCTGCTCGGGGTTCTCGACGACGTACTTGTTGACGCCGACCACGACCTCCTCGGCCCGGTCGATGCGGGCCTGGCGGCGGGCGGCCGACTCCTCGATGCGGAGCTTGGGCATCCCCGACTCGACCGCCTTGGTCATGCCGCCGAGCTCCTCGACCTCGGCCATGAGGGCGCGGGCCCTCTCGACGAGGTCGTTGGTCAGCGCCTCGACGTAGTAGCTGCCGCCCAGCGGGTCGACGACGTGCGGGATGCCGGTCTCCTCCTGGATGACCAGCTGGGTGTTGCGGGCGATGCGGGCGCTGAAGTCGGTCGGCAGCCCGAGCGCCTCGTCGAAGGCGTTGGTGTGGAGGCTCTGGGTGCCGCCGAGCACCGCGGCCATCGCCTCGATCGTCGTCCGGATGACGTTGTTGTACGGGTCGAGGGCGGTGAGCGACACGCCCGAGGTCTGGCAGTGCGTCCGCAGCATCAGCGACTTCTCGTTCTTCGGCGAGAACTGGCTCATGACCTCGTGCCAGAGGATCCGGGCCGCCCGCAGCTTGGCCACCTCCATGAAGAAGTCCATGCCGATGGCGAAGAAGAAGCTCAGCCGGCCGGCGAACTTGTCGACGTCGAGGCCGCGGGCGAGGGCGTAGCGCACGTACTCCAGCCCGTCGGAGATGGTGAACGCCAGCTCCTGCTCGGCCGTCGCCCCCGCCTCCTGCATGTGGTAGCCGGAGATCGAGATCGAGTTGAACCTCGGCATGTGGTCCGACGTGTAGGAGATGATGTCGGCCACGATCCGCATGCTCGGCTCGGGCGGGTAGATGTACGTGTTCCGGACCATGAACTCCTTGAGGATGTCGTTCTGGATGGTCCCGGAGAGCTGGGCCTGGTCGACGCCCTGCTCCTCCCCGGCCACGATGAACGACGCCAGGCAGGGCAGCACGGCCCCGTTCATGGTCATCGAGACG
>JBQGCF010000251.1:0-12047 GCA_052038315.1 Iamia sp. | reverse complement strand
CGGCACCGTGATCAACATGCACATCGGCTCGTCGTCGAAGATGCCCTCGACCTCGGCCGACGCCCCCGCCGCGGTGGGCTCGACGCTCACCTTCGGCAACGCCATGAGCTCGATGACCGACTGGCTGTTCTCGGGCTGGCTCCCGAAGCTCCCCGACCTCAAGATCGCCTACTCCGAGGGCCAGATCGGGTGGATCCCCTACATCCTCGAGCGGGCCGACAACGTCTGGGAGGAGAACCGGGCGTGGGGCGGCTTCGGTGACAAGGTCCCCGAGGCGCCGTCGACCTACTACTACCGGCAGATCTACGGCTGCTTCTTCGACGACGTGTACGGCCTCGAGAACATCGAGAAGTGCGGCATCGACAACATCTGCTTCGAGACCGACTACCCGCACTCCGACTCGACCTGGCCCAAGAGCCGGGAGGTCGGCGAGAAGCTGATGGGCAACCTGCCGACCGACGTCGTCCGCAAGCTGGTCCGCGGCAACGCCATCGAGATGCTCCAGCTCCCCTTCGAGCCGTAGGCCCGCCACCCCGGTCAGGTGTACCGCGAGCCGTGGTACGGTTCGTGGCATGAGCAGCCAGACCGTCGCCACCTCCGTCCGGCTCCCCGAGGAGCTCCAGCGGGCCGCCCGGGTGGCGGTCGAGAACGGCCTGGCCCGGTCGCTGACCGAGCTGATCGTCGACGGCCTGCGCGACCGTCTCGTCGCCCTGGCCACCGAGAGCGAGCAGTACATGAGCGATGCCGAGGCCCGTGCCGGCCTCGAGGCGTACTTCGAGGAGTTCCCGGAGGCCCGCCCCACGCTGGCTGAGGTCGCCATGGCGGGGGCGGAGATGGACGACCACCCCGCCTTCCACCACCCCGAGCTGATCGATCGGGCCGTCGCCGACCTCGGCGAGGATGCCCACCCGGAGGACGTCCTGGCGTGGGTCAAGGGCGTCCTGACAGCCCGGGTCGGGACGCCCGATGAGACGGTCGTCGTCTGATGGCGGCCGTGACGATCCTCGACTCCGAGGCCGTGCACGTCCTCGGCGCGTGGAGGTCGAAGAAGAAGGGGCGGCTGGCGGCGTTCGTGACGTTCGACGTCGGCCGCCGGTCGACGACCGAGGTCACCGTGGTGCCGTCGACGGTGCGGGTGGAGTCGGGGTGGGACCGGACCGCGCCGCGCTGGGCGGTCATCAACCGGCTGCGGATCGTCGACCACCACCTGGACCAGCGGACCACGGACACGGCGGCCCGGCTGCGGGCCGAGCACGGGGTGTCGCCGGCCGATGCCCACATCGGTGCCATCGCCCACCACAACGGCGAGGACCGGGTCGTGGTCATCACCAGCGATCCCGACGACATCGCCACCGTCACCGCCGGGACCGGGGCCAAGATCATCACCCTCTGATCGTCAGGTCGTCGGCCGGGGCTCCCGCGGGAGGCCGAGGACGCGCTCACCGATGATGTTGCGCTGGATCTCGCTGGAGCCGCCGGCGATCTTCATGCCGGGGGAGTAGAGGAAGCCGTCGGTCGGGCCGCCGGCGAGCATGCCGGCGGGGCCGGAGAGGTCGACGGCCAGGCCGGCGGCGTCGAGCTCCAGCTCGGTGCGCAGCAGCTTGGCCGCCGAGCCGGCACCGGGGCCGCCCCCCGAGGCGACCAGCATCGAGCGCAGGGCGTGGCCCCGGGCCAGCACCGACGCCAGCTCGTCGCGGGCCACCGCGTCGTCGGCCCCGTCCGCGGCGGCCAGGCCGGCCAGCCGGGCGAGCCGGCGGTCGAGGCTGATCAGCCCGGAGGCGTCGCTCGACCCCCGCTCGTCGCCCAGCACGCCCATGCCCACCGCCCAGCCGCCGTGGAGCGGGCCGAGCAGGGCGTCGCCGGGGACGGCGACGGCGTCGAGGAAGACCTCGGTGAACTCGGCGTCCCCGGTCATCTGCCGCAGCGGGCGGACCTCGATGCCGGGCAGGGCCATGTCGAGCAGGAAGAAGGAGATGCCCTTGTGGCCGGGGCCGCCGGTCCGGGCCATCAGGATGCCCATCTCGGCCAGCTGGCCGTTCGAGCACCACGTCTTCTGGCCGGTGACGACGAAGCCGTCCTCGGGCGACCCGGACGCCGTCGTCCGCAGCGAGGCCAGGTCGGAGCCGGCCTCGGGCTCGGAGAACAGCTGGCACCAGAGGATCGATCCGTCGGCCGTCCCCGGCAGCAGCGCCTCCTTCTGGGCGTCGGTCCCGCTGCGCAGGATCGCCTCGCCGGCCAGCACGATCCCCTGGAGGTTGAGGTACGGGCTGACCTCGGCCCGGGCGCACTCCTCGGCCCAGACGCCGGTGTGGGCCCGGGTCAGGCCCCGGCCGCCGGCCTCGACCGGCCAGTGCAGGGCGGCGAATCCGTGCTCGGCCATGTGGCGCTGCCAGCCCCGGGCCCGGTCGTGGAGGTCGGGCGGGAGGATGGCGCCGAAGGCCCGGCAGGCGATCCCCTCCTCCTTGGCCGTGGCGATGAACGCGGCGGCCGACGAGCGGAAGGCATCGAGGTCGCTCATGGCGCGGACCCTAGGGCACCATCGGCCGATGCCGATCGGGCTCGTCACCGCCGACCAGCACGAGTCGCTCGTCGACCTGCTGCTCGAGGCCCACGTCCACCACCGGGCCATCCCGGGGCCCGACCGCGCCGCCGTCCGCACCCACCTCCACGACGCCCTGCTGGCGCCGGGCTCGCCGGTGCGGCTGCTGGTGGCGGGGGACGGGAGCGACGTCGCCGGCGTGGCCGCCCTCGTCCTCCAGCCGTCGGTGGTCGAGCCGACCGGCTCGGACCGGTGGCAGTGCCAGCTGAAGGAGCTCTACGTCGCCCGGGCCCGCCGGGGGCGCGGGATCGGCGAGGCGCTGGTGCGGGCCACCGCCCGGTTCGCCCTCGACCACGGCTGCGGCCGGGTCGACTGGAACGTCCAGGCCGCCAACGCCGCCGGCATCCGCTTCTACGAGCGCCTCGGCGGCGTGCGGGTCGGCGACCGTCGGGCCTACCGCCTGTCCGGCGTCGCCCTGGAGGACCTCGCCGAGGCCCAGAACTAGAACGCGTTACAGTTCGGGGCCATGGAGTTCGGGATCTTCACCGGCATGTACACCCCCGCCTCGATGGTCGACGAGCACGGGACGGCCGCCGAGCACGTCAGCCTCCAGCAGGAGCTGGAGTGGGTGAGGGCCGCCGACCGAGCGGGCTTCAAGTACCTCTGGGCCACCGAGCACCACTTCCTCGAGGAGTACTCGCACCTGTCGGCCAACGAGGCCTTCCTCGGCTACTGCGCGGCGGCCACCGAGCGCATCCACATCGGGTCCGGCATCTTCAACATCACCCCGCCGGTGAACCACCCGTTCCGCACGGCCGAGAAGGTCGCCATGCTCGACCTCCTCAGCGGGGGCCGCTTCGAGCTGGGCATGGGCCGGGGCAGCTCGACCACCGAGCAGCAGGGCTTCGGCATCCCCGAGCCCGACCTGACCAAGGCCATGTTCGACGAGGTCCTGCCCCAGCTCGTCCGGATGTGGGAGCCCGGCGTCTACCCGGCCTTCGACGGCCAGTTCTTCACCACCCCGGCCCGCAACGTCCTGCCCAAGCCCGCCACCACGCCCCACCCGCCCCTGTGGGTGGCGGCCGGCTCGCCCCCCACCTTCGCCAAGGCGGCCCAGCTCGGGCTGGGCGTCCTCTGCTTCACGACGGGCACGTCCGACCAGCTCGCCCCGCTGATCGAGACGTACAAGAAGGAGATCCAGAACGCGGAGCCGATCGGCGGCTACGTCAACGACAACGTGATGGTCACCTCGTCGATGATCTGCCTGGAGGACGGCGACCGGGCCCGCCAGGTGATGCTCGACGCCCGGGGCGACTACCACAAGGGCCTGCTGTTCCGGTACCTCGACACCTTCCCGAAGCCCCCGGGCACCCCGGTGTGGCCCGACCTCCCGGCGCCGTACACCAAGGAGGAGGTCGAGATGGCCGTGCAGATGGGGGAGTGGGCCATCGGCACCCCCGACGAGTGCGCCAAGGTCGTCCAGACGTGGGAGGACGCCGGCGCCGACCAGATGACGTTCGGGATGCTCAGCCAGGAGACCCCGATCGAGATCGTCATCGAGGCCACCGAGCTGTTCGGCCGCGAGGTCATCCCCCGGTTCGACAAGGATTCCGAGCACCGCACCACCCGCCTCCGCCGGGAGCAGATCGGCTCCTGAGGGCGCCCTGGAGCGGCCATCGGTCGTTCGTCCGGCGCTCCCCGAGGGTTGGGATCGCCGTCACCTCGCCTCCGTAGGTTCCGCGGCCTCGGGTGCCGTCCAGGCACCCCGCTCCTGGGTGTGGAGGCAAAACGGTGCTGCGTCTCGGTTCTGGATCTCGGCGCGCGGCCGCACGGCGCGCGACCGCCATCGGCCTGGCGGCGACGACCGTCGGCTCGCTCCTCGCCGGGCTCCCGGCGACCCCTGCGCCGGCGGCGATCGAGCCCGGCGAGATCCGCATCACGGAGTGGATGTACGACGGGGCCGGCGGCGAGTGGGTCGAGCTGACCAACGTCGGGTCGACCCCGGTGGACATGGCCGGGTGGGCCTACGACGACGACTCGGCCAGCCCGGCGGCCGGCTTCGACCTGTCGGGCTTCGGCGTGGTCGAGGCGGGTGAGTCGGTGGTGTTCACCGAGTCCGACGCCACCTCGTTCCGCACGGCGTGGGGCCTCGGCTCCGACGTGCAGGTGCTCGGTGGCTACACCAACAACCTGGGGCGGGGCGATCAGATCAACATCTTCGACGGGGCCGATGCGCTGGTCGACCGGCTGACCTACGCCGACAACGGCGCGGCCGGCGGGCCCCGGACCTCGGGCCGGTCGGCCTGGGTGTCGGCCGAGGGGCTGGGTGCCGACATCGCGACGCTGTGGACGCTGTCGACCGCCGGTGACGCCGAGGACTCGGTGACCAGCACGGGCGGCGCGGTGGGCTCGCCCGGCCGCAGCACCCTGGCCGGTGAGCCGGTGCCCGGCGAGATCCGCATCACGGAGTGGATGTACGACGGGGCCGGCGGCGAGTGGGTCGAGCTGACCAACGTCGGCGGCGCCCCGGTCGACATGGCCGGCTGGGCCTACGACGACGACTCGGCCAGCCCGGCGGCCGGCTTCGACCTGTCGGGCTTCGGCGTGGTCGAGGCGGGCGAGTCGGTGGTGTTCACCGAGTCCGACGCCACCTCGTTCCGCACGACCTGGGACCTGTGCGCCGGCGTCGCCGTCCTCGGGGGCTACACCAACAACCTGGGGCGGGGCGACCAGATCAACATCTTCGACGGGGCCGACGTCCTGGTCGACCGGCTGACCTACGCCGACAACGGCGCCGCCGGTGGCCCCCGCACGTCGGGTCGGTCGGCGTGGGTGTCGGCCGAGGGGCTGGGCGCCGACGACGCCACCCTGTGGACGCTGTCGACCGCCGGTGATGCCGAGGGCTCGGTGACCAGCACCGGCGGCGCCGTCGGCAGCCCCGGGCGCAGCACCCGGGCCCAGGTCGAGCACGAGTCCTGCACGGCCGGCCCCGGCGCCGGCCTGGCGGTCGACCGCCCGATCGTCGTCGGCTCGGTCGGTGACCCGACCAACCCGATGGCCACGCTCACGATCACCCCGAGCAGCCCGGCCGTGGCCGCCGAGGACGTGACCGTCACCGCGGCCAGCTCCGCCCAGGGCGTCCTGCCCACGGCCGGCATCGCCGTCGCCGGCGTCGGCGCCGAGCGCACGGTGTCCTTCGACCCCGCCGGCCGGGGGACCGCGACGGTGACCTTCACCGCCGAGGAGCCCGGCGGCGGCACGTCGACGACGTCGGTCGCCTACGCCGCCTCGAACCAGGCCCCGGATCCCGTCGGCCGCTACCTCCACGGCATCAGCGACGCCTCGAGCGTCCTGGAGGTCGGTGACGGCCACGCCCTCGTCGCCAACGACGAGACCAACACGATCTTCCTGTTCGACCTGGAGGCCGGGACCGGTGCGCCGGTCAAGACGTGGAGCTACGGCGCGGCGCAGGTCGGCACCAGCTCCGAGGTCGACATCGAGGGCGTGGCCCGGTCGGGCGACACCCTCGTCTGGATGGGCTCGCACGGCAACAACCGCGAGGGCGAGGTGCGCCAGGAGCGGCGGACGCTGTTCACCACCACCATCTCGGGCTCCGGTGCGACCACCGAGCTGGCCTTCGGCGGCCGCTACACCTCGCTGTGGGAGCAGCTGATCGCATGGGACGAGGAGGACGGCCACGGCCTCGGCTCCGACGCCCTCGGCTTCGCCGCCGCGGCGGCGCCCGGTGTCCTCCCCAACGCCCCCGACGGCTTCAACCTGGAGGGCTTCGAGATGGCCCCCGACGGCACCACCGGGTACCTCGGCTTCCGCGGCCCGACGGTCGACCAGGCCGGCGTCGAGCAGGCCCTGATCGTGCCGGTCACCAACATCCTCGGCCTCCCCGTCGGGACCCCCGGCACCACGCCGGCCACCTTCGGCGCCCCGATCCTCCTCGACCTCGGCGGCCGCTCGATCCGGGAGATCCGGGCCAACGAGCAGGGCGACTACCTGATCTCGGCCGGCCCCTCGCCCAGCGAGCCCACCTGGGCCCTCTACGCCTGGGACGGCGACCCGGACAGCGCCGCCGCCTTCGTGGTCGACCTGCCCGCCGAGGACCTGCTGACCGGCGGGACCTGGGAGTCGATCGCCACCGTGCCGCACCCGATCGCCGCCGGCTCGACCGCCGTCCTGGTGACCGACAGCGGCGACACGAACTACTACGGCACCGGGGCGACCAAGGACCTCGGCTCGCTCTACCAGAAGTCGTACGTCCAGCCGATCGCCCTCGCCGACCCCGAGGTGGGCTCCGAGCCGCCCGTCGCCGACGCCGGTCCCGACCAGCAGGTCGAGCTGGACGAGACGGTGACCCTCGACGGCACCGGGTCGACCGATCCGGAGGCCGGTGCGCTCGAGTACGGCTGGACCCAGACCAGCGGGACCGAGGTGACCCTCGACGGCGCCGACACGGCCACCCCGACGTTCACCGCCCCCGACGGCCCGGTGACCCTGACCTTCACGCTCACCGTCACCGACGACGCCGGGCTCACCGCCACCGACACCGTCGACGTGGTGGTCAACGGCCGGCCGCTCGCCGACGCCGGCGTGGACCGGACCGTCGACCCGGGCGAGACCGTCGGCCTCGACGGCAGTGCCTCGGCCGACCCCGAGGGCGCCGGCCTCCGCTACCAGTGGGACCAGACCTACGGCCCGACGGTCGCCCTCACCGGGCCCCGCACGGCCACGCCGTCGTTCACCGCCCCGGCCGTCGCCGCCGAGCTGCGCTTCCGGCTGATCGTCAAGGACCCGGCGGGCCGGGTCGGCACCGACTTCGTGACCGTCGTCGTCGAGGGCGCCCCGCCGGTCGCCGCGGCCGGCACCGACCAGACCGTCGGCGACGGCGGTGCCGTCACCCTCGACGGCACCGGGTCGACCGCCGCCACCAGGTACCAGTGGACCCAGACGGCCGGCCCGGCGGTCGCCCTCGCCGGGGCGGGCACGCCGATCGCCACCTTCACGGCCCCGGCGACCACCGCCGAGCTGCGCTTCCGGCTGATCGTGAAGGACCAGCGGGGCCGGGCGTCCACCGACTTCGTCACCGTCGTCGTCGAGGGGGCGCCGCCGGTCGCCGGCGCCGGCCCGGACCAGGCGGTGGCCGGCGGTGAGACGGTGACCCTCGACGGCTCCGGCTCCTCGGCCGGCGTCACGTACCAGTGGAAGCAGACCTACGGCCCGACGGTCACCCTCAGCGGGGCCAAGACGGCGCACCCGACGTTCGTCGCCCCGGCCGGCCCGGTCCAGGTCCGGTTCCGGCTGATCGTGAAGGACGGGCGCAAGCGCACCGCCACCGACTTCGTCCACATCACGGTGGCCGCCCTGCCGTAGGGGTGCACCTACCCTCGGCGGGTGGCCGCTGCGACCCGCCCCATCCGCCTCGTCGCCCTCGGGCTGACCCTCACCCTCGCCGCCTGCGGCGGTGACGGTGGGGGTCCCGAGGGGACGCCGGGGCCCGGGGGATCGGCCGACCCGGCGAGCCTCTGCTCCGAGGTGCTGGACGAGCGGGACGAGGCGGTCGGCCTCGCCGGGCGGGACGCCGCCCTCGACGTCATCTTCTGGGCCCAGCGGGCCGAGCCGCCGGCCGCGGCGGAGGCCGAGGCGGCGGCCGAGGCCATGGCCCCGTGGCGCGACCAGCTGGTCGCCGACCGGGAGCGGCTGGCCGGGGCCGACGTCGACGCGGCCGATGCCGACGACTGGGAGCTGGTCGTCGGGCTGCTCGACGACGAGATCGACCGGCTGGAGGAGCGGATCGCCCTCCTGGAGGCCGACGACGACTGGGCCGAGGCGGCCGTCGGCATCGAGTTCGGCGGCGCGGGGGCCGGCGAGGACGCGGTGGCGGCCCTCGATGCGCTCGGGCTGACCGGGCGGGACTGCGAGGTCGTCGCCGCCAACCCCGGGACGCCGGCCGAGGGCCGGGACTTCGTGGTCGCTGCGGCCGGCGTCTGCTCCGACATCGTCACCCGGCGGCGGGCGGGCTCGTTCGTCGAGGACCGCGACCGGGTGCTCCAGGTCCTCGTCTCCATCCTCGACGAGGAGGACGTGGTGGCCGACGACGAGCTGACCGCCGCCCTGGACCGGACCCTCGCCGAGTGGGAGGCGACGCGGGACGACCTGGCCGGCGTCGACGCCGACGACGCCCCGGACCCCGAGGGCTGGGAGCAGGTGCTGCGCCTGGCCGAGGACCGCGTCGCCCTGTTCGAGGGGCGGGCCGCCGCCCTGGAGACCGGCGACCAGGACGAGATCGCCGCCGCCTTCGACCCCGAGCGCATCGGCGAGCCCGGCTGGGAGGGCTTCGAGCCCAACCACCTGGGCGGGCGCGACTGCCGCTCGGTCGAGGCCTGAGGGCGTCAGCCCCTGGCCTCGGCGTCGGCCACGACCTCCTCGACCACGCCGGCCGGGTCGAGCCGCCAGCCGAAGCGCCGGCCCCAGCCCTCGGGACCGCCCGGGTCGTCCCGGTGCCGGGCGATGGTGACGATCGCCTTCCACAGCGCCCAGCCCCGGGCCCGGGCCCAGGTGCACCCGTCCACGGCCGGCCCGGCGAGCCCGGCGACGAAGGCCTCCCGCTCGGCGCCGGTGAAGGCGGTCCAGGCCATGACCAGGTCGCACGCCGGGTCGCCCACGGCGCAGCAGCCGAAGTCGATCAGGGCGGACAGGCGACCGTCGACCGCCAGCAGGTTCGAGCCGCTGACGTCGCCGTGGACCCACACCGGCGGGCCGTCGAACGGTGCGTCGAGGGCCGCCTCCCACACGGCGAGGGCGGCGCTCGGGCCGTGGGCGGCGATGGCGGCCCGGGTCTCCTCGTCCCAGACGTCGACCGGCCCGCCCCGCCCGAAGCTGTGGCGGCCGGCGGCCGGTCCACCGGTGGCGTCGACGGCCTGGAGGGCGGTGAGCACGGCGGCCAGGTCGCGGGCCAGTGTGGTCCGGTCGGCGAAGGTGGCGGCGTCGACCGGCCGGCCCGGCAGCCAGCGGTAGACCGACCAGGGGCGGGGGAAGGTGGCGCCGGGTGTGCCGTGGAGGAGCGGCCGGGGCACGGCGACCGGCAGCCGCGGGGCCAGCGCCGGCAGCCAGCGGTGCTCCTTCTCGACCTGCGGCGAGTACATCTCGTGGCTGGGCAGCCGCACCGACATGTCGTCGCCGAGGCGGTAGGTCCGGTTGTCCCACCCCTCCAGCTCGACCGTCGTGATCGGGAGGTCGGCCCACTGCGGCGCCTGCTCCCGGAGCAGCTGCCGGACGACCTCGGGCGTGATCTCGCTCTTCCGCACCGTCCCAGGCTCCCGCGGGCGAGGGGGTGCGCGGAAACGAGAACGCGTTACAGTTCGCGGCCGTGACGATCGCGCCCGACCACGACTACCGGCTGCTCATCGGCGGGGAGTGGGTGAGCGCCAGCGGCGGCTACGAGGTCCGCAACCCGGCGACCGAGCAGGTGGTCGGCGTCGCCCCCAACGCCAGCGTCGAGGAGGCCCAGGCGGCGTGCGCCGCGGCCCGGGCCGCCCAGAAGGGGTGGGCGGCGACGCCGATGGCCGAGCGCTGCGCCCTGCTGGCTCGCGTTGCCGACGTGATGGACGCCCAGCGGGACGAGCTGATCCCGGTCGTCCAGGCCGAGACCGGCGCCACCATGCGGACCACCAAGACGATGCAGGTCGGCCAGGCCGGCGCCCGCTTCCGCTACTACGCCCGGCCGATCGACGTGATGGTGCCGCTGCCGCCGGCGGTCATGCCCACCACGGCCCTGGCCCCCGGTGGCATCGTCGGCGCCGTCGAGCACCGGGCCCCCGTCGGCGTGGTCGCCTGCTTCGCCGCCTACAACGTCCCCATCACCAACATGGCCGGCAAGATCGCCCCGGCCCTGGCCATGGGCAACACCGTCGTCATCAAGCCGCCGGTGCAGGACCCGCTCGGGACCATCCTCCTGGCCCGGGCCTTCGAGGAGGCCGGCTTCCCACCCGGCGTCGTCAACGTCGTCAGCGCCGACACCGTCGAGGCGGCCGAGGCCATCACCACCTCGCCCGACGTCGACATGATCTCCTTCACCGGCTCGACCGGGGTCGGCTGCCGCATCGCCGAGGTCGCCGGTCGCTCGATGAAGCGGCTGCTGCTCGAGCTGGGCGGCAAGGGCGCGGCGATCGTGTTCGACGACGCCGACGTGAAGAACGTCGTCCAGAACGTGTCGAGCACCTGGACCTTCCACTCCGGCCAGATCTGCACCTCGCCCACCCGGCTGATGGTCCAGCGGGCCAGGTACGACGAGGTCGTGTCGAAGATGGCGGGCATGGCCGGGCACCTGAAGGTCGGCGACCCGCTCGAGCGGGACACCGTCCTCGGGCCGGTCATCACCGGCGCCCACCGGGAGCGGGTCGAGGGCTACGTGCAGTCGGCCATCGACGAGGGCGCCAACCCCGTCGCCGGTGGCAAGCGGCCCGACCTCGACACCGGCCACTACGTCGCCCCGACCCTCCTCGCCGACGCCACCAACGCGATGAAGGCGGCCCGCGAGGAGATCTTCGGCCCGGTCATCGTGGCCATGCCCTTCGACGAGGAGGACGAGGCCGTCGCCCTGGCCAACGACAGCGACTACGGCCTCTTCTCCTACGTCTTCGGCGGCGACACCGGCCGGGCCATGCGGGTCGCCCAGCAGCTCGAGTGCGGCAACGTCGGCATCAACACCCTGCAGCGCAACCACGAGGCGGCGTTCGGCGGGTTCAAGTACTCCGGGGTCGGGCGCGACGGGGGCCAGTGGGGCCTCCACGCCTACTCCGAGATGCAGTCCATCCTCTGGGGAGCGTGATCACATGAAGGGCATCGTCTGGACCGGTGAGCTGGAGGTGCGCGACGACGTCGAGGTGCGGGACATCCGCCCCGACGAGGTCCGCGTCGACATCCACAACGCCGGGCTCTGCCACAGCGACGTGTCGGTGGTGAACGGCACCATCCCGTTCCCGACGCCGGTCGTCCTCGGCCACGAGGGGGCGGGCGTCGTCTCGCAGGTCGGTTCGGCCGTGTCGTCGGTGAAGGTCGGCGACCACGTCGTGCTGACCACCATGGGCTTCTGCGGCCGATGCTCGGCCTGCTCCCGGGGCCTCCCGTCGCACTGCAAGAAGGGCGCCGGCAAGCTGCGGGCGCCGTTCACCGTCGGCGGCGACAAGGCCTTCCAGTTCGCCAACGCCGGCGTCTTCGCCGAGACGACGGTCGTCCAGGAGAACCAGGCGATCGTCATCGACCCCGAGGTGCCGCTGTCGTCGGCCTGCCTGATCGGCTGCGCCGTCGTCACCGGCACCGGCGCGGTTCTCAACCGGGCCAAGCCCACGCACGGCGAGTCCGCCGTCGTGATCGGCGTGGGCGGCATCGGCCTCAACGTGCTCCAGGGGCTGCGGCTCTCCGACGCCGGGCCGATCATCGCCGTCGACGCCAACCCGGCCAAGGAGGAGGCGGCCCGGCAGTTCGGCGCCACCCACTT
>JBQGCF010000250.1:0-14444 GCA_052038315.1 Iamia sp. | reverse complement strand
GTTGCGTGGGCGCAACGCTGACTGATCAGAACGGCGGTCAGGCCTTGCGGACCCGGTCGATCTGGCGGCGGTCCCGCTTGGTGGGCCGACCGGCGCCGCGGTCGCGCTCGCCGAAGATCAGCGGCACCTGCTCGTCGGGCGAGCGGGGCGGCGGAGGCGGGGAGTGGTCGACGAGGCACTCGGCGGCGATGGCGGCGCCGACCCGCTTCTCGATGACCCGGACCACCTCGACGTCGCGGTCGAGGCCGTGGACCCGGGCGGTCACCCGGTCGCCCACCCGGACCGGCGACGACGCCTTGGCCGGCCGCCCGTCGATGCGCACGTGCCCGGCCCGCACGAGGGCCGTCGCCTCCGACCGGGTCTTGGCCAGCCGCACCGCCCACAGCCACCGGTCGACGCGAGCCGTCTCCTCCATCCCCCCATCGTGCCCGGCGTCAGACGTCGACGCCGACCGCCTTCCCGAGGACGGCGAGCTCGTCGACGATGGCGTCGACCATGTCCCACAGGTCCGGCACCAGCTCCCGGCAGGCGACGAGGCCGACGTCGAGGGTGTCCCGGTAGCTCTGGACCGTGATGTTGAGGCCCTGGCCGTCGACGATCGTCGACACCGGGTAGTAGTGGAGGAGCTCGGCGCCGGCGGTGTAGAGCGTCTCGCGCGGCCCGGGCACGTTCGACACCACCACGTTGACCGGCGAGGTGATCCGGGCGGTCAGCCGGAAGGCGGTGCGCATGGCCCGGGCGAAGACGGCGGGCGGGGCGAACTGGGTGAAGTCCGTCAGCTCCTCGGCCGGCACCGCGTCGTGCAGCCCCTTGGCCCCGACCATGGCCTCGTGGACCTTGCGCACCCGCTCCAGCGGGTCGGGCTCGTCGGTGGGCAGGCCGGAGAAGATGGCCGACACCCGGTTGGTCCAGCGGTGCTCCTCCTCGCCGGTGCGGATCGAGACCGGGATCATGGCGACGAGGGCCTTGTCGGGCAGGGCGTCGTGGTCCTCCAGCCAGGCCCGCAGGCCACCGGCGCACATGGCCATGACGACGTCGTTGACCGTCGCTCCCATGGCGTTCTTGACCGCCTTGACGTCGGCGAGGGGCGTGGACCGGAAGGCGAAGCGGCGGTGGGCGGTGATCGGGCCGTTGAACGGCGTCGGCGGGGCCAGGCCGGTGGGGAGGGGGCCGGCCACCTCGCCCTCGGGCGCCCGCTCCCGGCCCACGTTGAGCAGCGTCCCCAGCGGGCCCCGGAGGTTCGACCGCAGCTGGTCGGCCGCCGCCACCAGCACAGGGTTGCGGGTGGCCGAGCCGATCTGGCGGGCGGTGCGGGTGCCGAGGACGACGGCCCGGGCCGGCTTGCGGGCCAGGCCGGCGGCGGCCCGGGCCAGCACGGCGGCGTCGCTGGCGGCGGGGGACGGGGTCCAGGCGCCGAGGGCGGGGTCGTCGCCCGGGTCGCCCTCGGGGGTGGTGTCGAGCATCAGGGTCAGCAGCTCGGCCCCGGAGGCCCCGTCGACGGTGGCGTGGTGGATCTTCGACAGGATGGCGAAGCGGTCCTCGGGGAGGCCCTCGATCACGTAGCTCTCCCACAGCGGCCGGCGCCGGTCGAGCGGGCGGCCGATGATCCGGGCCACGAGATCGCCCAGCTGCTGGTCGCTCCCGGGCGGGGCGACCGCGGCGTGGTGGACGTGGTACTCCAGGTCGAAGTCCGGGTCGTCCTCCCAGAAGGGGTGGTCGAGGCGGAAGGGCACGTCCCGCACCCGCCGCCGCAGCGGTTCGAGCCGGTGCAGCCGCCGCCCGATCTCGTCCCGCCAGGCGACGAGCGGGTCGTAGGCCGGGTCGTCGGGGCGGGCGAAGATCGACAGCCCGGAGACGTGCCCGAACTGCCGGGGCGTCTCCATGTAGAGGAAGGTGGCATCGAGGCCGGTCAGCTGCTTCATGGGTGGCTCCGTGCTCCGGACGCGGCGATGTGACGCCCGCCACCCTCTCACGAGGGGGCGGGCGCCACACGCCGGCGCAGGCTGCGGATCAGTACTTGTTCAGGAGCATGATCCGGGTGCCGTAGTCGCCGGCGTTGCCGCCCCCCTGGATGTGGCCGCTCCACAGGCTCAGCTCGGAGCCCGTGCTCGTCTCGCCGACCATGGCGTCGTAGATGTCGGCGGCCAGGACCTTGCCCCGGCTCAGGGCCTTGTACTCGGCGGACTCGGAGAAGTGCGTCATGACCTTGCCCCGGTTGACCTTGCCCTGGTCGAGCTGGCCCTTCCAGTAGGCGAAGCCGTTGGGCTCGGGGTCACGGTCGAGGACGTTCTGGTAGACGAGGGTGACGAACTCGGCGTTGGTGAGGTTGCCGTACAGCGTCTTGAACTCCTTGGAGGCGGCGAAGCTGTTCGACACGGTGTTGATGCTCTTGCCGTGCTCGGTGATCTGCTCGCTCCAGAAGGCCAGTCCGGCGTGGTCGGCGTTGCGGTCGAAGTAGGCGTTGTAGAGCCGGATGATCTGGTGGCGGTGGGCCCGCTCGGCCCGGCCGACCAGGTTGTTGATGAGGGTGCCGGTGGTCCAGGTGCCGTTGGTCAGGTTCAGCATGGCGGTCTGCTTCTCGCCGAAGCCCGGGTTGCGGCCCAGGAAGTCCTGGTACTGGCGGACCACGAAGGACTCGACGCCGCCGGCCGGATCGGACTCGTCGAGCCCGGCCTGGCGCTTGGCCTTGGTGCTGTCGCTCCAGGGGCTGTTGCCGTCCTCGCTGGTGGCGCGGACCCGGTAGACGTAGGTGACGCCGGCCTGGGCGGTGGTGTCGACCAGCGGGGCGGTCGAGCCCTGGTCCCAGATCGTGGGCGGGGCCAGCTCGCCGTCGACGTAGCGCTCGACGCGATAGCTGGTGACGGGCTCGTCGGAGTCGACCGGCGGCGCCCAGTAGAGGCGGATGAAGTCGTCGTAGCCGGCGGCCAGGATGATCTGCGGCTTGGTGGGCGGGGCCGCCGACGCCGGGGCGCCGCCGAGGCCGATGCCGGTCAGGACGACCATGAGGCCGAGCGCCAGCAGGGCGATGCGGCGGAGGGTGGACGGGGTGGAGGCGGTGTGCGTGCTCATGCCCCTGTGACGCGCCCCACCCGCACCGCCGCACACCTTTTCTCCGAACTTTGAGCGCCTCACCCCGCAGACCGAGGTCAGGCGCTCAAAGTTCGGGGGTGATCAGTCGGTGCGGCGGAGGGTGAGGAGGGTCTGGGCCGGGGTGGTGAGGCGGGCCAGGGTGCCGAGACCGGTGGTCAGGGCGGCGACGACGACCCCGGCGAGGATCACGTACATCAGGGCCAGCTGGGTGCGCACGGCCTCCGTGGGCTCGACGCCGGCCAGGATCAGCCCGGTCATGGCTCCGGGGAGGAAGACGATGCCCAGCGCCGCGGTCTGCTCGACCTGGGGCGAGATCGCCGTCCGCAGGGCCGAGCGGACGAAGCGCAGCGAGGCCCGGCGGGGCGTCATGCCCAGGGCCAGGCCGGCCTCGATCTCAGCCCGGTTGTCGGCCACCGACTCGGCCACCCGGGCCGCCCCGACCACGCCGGCCTTCATCGAGTTGCCCACGATCATCCCGGCGACCGGCACCAGCGTCCGGCCGTCGACCGGGAAGATCCCGAGCCCGAAGACCATGGCCAGGCCCATCCCGGCCACCAGCCCCATGGCCAGCAGGGTGACGGGAAGGAGGCCGGGCACGGCGGGCGCCCGCCGCCGCACGGTGATGGCCGAGAACACGGTGATGCCCACGACCCACGCCCACGACCAGGCGATCGGGGTCGACGGCTCGACGATCGGGACGAGGGCGGCGCCGACCACCGCCATCTGGGCCAGCGAGCGGACGAGGGCGACGACGATCGGCCGCCCCAGCCGGAGGCCCTGCTGCCAGGTCAGCGCCACCGCGGCGAGCACGAACAGCAGCGACAGGACCAGCCCGGTCCACCCGACCACCTCGTCGGTCATCGCCGGCGCTCCGCGGCCGGGCCGGCCCAGCCGATCCGGCCGGCGTCGATCTCCACCAGGTGGTCGGCCAGCCGCTCGACCTGCTCCTGGTCGTGGGTGACCCACAGGACCGGCATCCCGTCGGTGGCCAGCATCCGGGCCAGCTCCTCGAGCCGCCGGGTGGCGGTGGCGTCGAGGGCCGAGGTCGGCTCGTCGGCCAGCAGCACCTCGGGCCCGGTCGTCAGGGCCCGGGCCAGGACCATGCGCTGGGCCTCGCCGCCGGACAGGGCGTCGGCGTCCCGTCCCAGCAGCCTCCGGTCGAGGCCGACCCGGTCGAGGAGGTCGCCGGCCGCCGCGTCCGACAGCCCCTCGTCGACCGCCCGGAGGTTGGCGGCGACGGTGCCGGGGAACCGGGCCGGGGCCTGGAACACCATGGCCACCCGGCGGCGGTGGGCGAGGGGGTCGAGGGTCGCCAGGTCGTCGCCCCGGAAGCGGACGGTTCCGGTCGTCGGCACCTCCAGCCGGTTGCAGCACCGGAGCAGGGTGGACTTGCCGGCGCCGGACGGGCCCACGAAGACGGTGATCCCGGCATCGGGCACCGCGACCGACACGTCGGACAGCACCGCCGTCCCGCCCCGGTCGAGGCCGACGCCCTCGAAGGCGAACAGGGGCACGGCCATCGCGGCAGCATCCCACGCGGCAGGATCACCGCCCATGGAGCGCTTCACCACGTCCGACGGGATCGCCATCGCCTACCGCACGTGGGGCGACGACGCCGACGGGCCGCCGGTCCTGCTCCACCACGGCTTCATCGCCAACGCCCAGGCCAACTGGGTGATGACCGGCGTGGTCGACGCCCTGGTCGCCGCCGGCCGCCGGGTCGTGGCCCACGACGCCCGGGGCCACGGCCGCAGCGACACGCCCCACGACCCGGCCCTCTACGGCGAGGCCCGCATGGCCCGGGACCTGGTCGAGCTGGCCGACCACCTCGGCCTGGGCCCCTTCGACCTGGTCGGCTACTCGATGGGCGGCGTCACCGCGACCATCGCCGCCGCCACCGAGGGCGCCCGGGTCCGGCGGCTGGTGATCGGTGGCATCGGCTCGGCCGTGGTCGAGTGCGGCGGCGTCGACACCCGGGTGATGGACCGCGACGCCCTGGCCGACGTGCTGGAGGCCGACGAGCCGCCCGAGGTCACCGACCCGACGATCGCCGCCTTCCGGGGCTTCGTCGAGGCGATCGGTGGCGACCGCCTGGCCCTGGCCGCCCAGGCCCGCTCGGTCCACCGGGAGCCGATCGCCCTCGACCGCATCACCGCGGCGACGCTCCTCCTCGTCGGGGCCGACGACCACCTCGCCTCCCGGCCCGAGGTCCTGGCCGCCGCCATCCCCGACTGCCGGGTCCACGTCGTCCCCGGCGACCACATGGGTGCCTTGATGGATCCTGAATTCACACCGGCCCTCGTCGCCCACCTGGCCGGCTGACCGCCACACTGGCGGGATGAGGGAGATCCTCGACACCGTCGACCGCTGGCGCGCCGCCGGCCAGCGGGTGGCCCTCGGGCGCGTCGTCGACCTGGAGGGATCGGGTCCCCGCGACCCCGGTGCGGCCATGGCCGTCAACGAGGACGGCGAGGTGGCCGGGTCGGTCTCCGGGGGTTGCGTCGAGGGGGCGGTGGTGGCCGAGGCCCTCGACCTGCTCGGTGCCGGGGCCGACGCCCGCCCCCACGTCGTCACCTTCGGCTACTCCGACGAGGACGCCTTCGCCGTCGGCCTCACGTGCGGGGGGACGGTCCGCCTCTTCCTCGAGCCGCTCGACCGGCCCGGTGGGCTGGGCGAGGTGTGGGACCGGCTCGGGGCCGACATCCGGCGGCGCGAGCCGGTCGCCGTGGCCACGATCGTCGACGGCCCCGGGCTGGGCGGCACGGTCCTGGTCGGGCCGGACGAGCCGGCCCTCGGCGGGACCGGGTCCGCCGACCGCGACCACGCCCTGGTGCGCGACGCCCGGGGCGAGCTGGGCGGGGCCCGCTCCGGCCTGCGCCACTACGGCGCCGCCGGCGAGGCCGACGACGAGACGGTCACCGTCTTCGTCGAGTCCTTCGCCCCGCCGCCGCAGATGCTGGTGTTCGGCGCCGTCGACTTCACCGCCGCCCTCACCCGGGTCGCCCGCACCCTCGGCTACCGGGTCACCGTCTGCGACGCCCGCGAGGTCTTCGCCACCCGTGACCGCTTCCCCGAGGCCGACGAGGTCGTGGTCGACTGGCCGCACCGCCTGCTCGAGCGGGTCGGGCCGGCGCTGGGACCGGCCGACGCCGTGTGCGTCCTCACCCACGACGCCAAGTTCGACGTCCCCGCCATCCGGGCCGCCCTGGCCACCGACGTCGGCTACATCGGCGTGATGGGGAGCCGGCGCACCCACGAGCACCGCCTGGCCCGGCTGGCCGAGGAGGGCGTCACCGACCCGGCCGACCTGGCCCGGCTGCACTCGCCGATCGGACTCGACATCGGGGCCCGCACGCCCGAGGAGACCGGCGTCGCCGTGGTGGCCGAGATCATCGCCCTCCGCAGCGGCCGCCCGGCCCGCTCCCTCCGGGACACGACCGGCCCGATCCACGGATCACTACCCTGACCGGGATGGACGTCCCCCCGGGCCGCTTCGTCGTCATCGAGGGGCTCGACGGGGCCGGCACCACCACCCAGGCCGGTCGGCTGGCGACGTGGCTGCGCGAGGAGCGGGGCGTCGACGTCGTCCTCACCGGCGAGCCCACCGACGGCCCGGTCGGCAAGCTGGTCCGCCACCTGATCGACACCCACCAACCGGTCGACGGGCGCACGCTGGCCCTGCTGTTCGCCGCCGACCGCAACGAGCACCTCTTCGGTGCCGAGGGCATCGTCCCCGCCCTGGCGGCCGGCCGCTGGGTCGTGTGCGACCGCTACCTCCTGTCGGGGCTGGCCTACCAGGCGGCCGACGGCGTGCCCGTCGAGGAGCTGCTGCAGATCAACGGCTTCGCCCCCGACCCCGACCTCACCGTCTACGTCGACGTCACCCCCGAGGCCGGCCTGGAGCGGGTGAGCAGCCGGGGCACGTCGTCCTCCCGGTACGAGACGGTCGACCGGCTCGCCGTCGTGCGGCGCTGGTACCGGGACATCAAGGCCGCAGGCCACGGGCTGGGCCGGCTGGAGGTCGTCGACGGCACCGCGCCGATCGACGACGTGACCCGGGCCGTCACCGCAGCGGTCGACCGGGCCCTGCCCCGCGACGGGGTCGCGTGATGGGCGCCTACGCCAAGGTCGTCAACCGCTTCTCGGCCACCCGGGCCGGCTCGTGGACGGTCAAGCACGTCGCCGCCAAGGTCGACCCGAAGATCTTCAGGGCCACCGGCGGCCGCTTCACCCTGACCGGCAAGCCGACCCTCCCGATGCTCGCCCTCACCACGACCGGCCGGAAGAGCGGCGAGCCCCGCACCGTCCAGCTCGCCTACCACCGCGACGGCGACGACCTGCTCATCGTGGCCAGCGCCATGGGCCAGGAGCACCACCCCGCGTGGCGCCTCAACCTGGAGGCGAACCCCGAGGCGTCGGTCCTGATGCGGGGCGACTCCTTCCCGGTGACGGCCACGCTGCTCGACGACGACGAGAAGGACCGGGTCTGGCCCGCGGTCAAGCGCACCATCCCGCAGATGGACACCTACGAGGCGAGGACCACCCGCCGGATCGGCGTCTTCCGCCTCACCCGTCGCTGAGCGACCAGCGGTCGACCACGCCGCCGGCGTCGACGTTCTCCCGGGTCGGGACCCGGGACCGGAGCCGAGCCTCGAGGTCGGGGTGGCGCGCCAGGTACGCCGGGAGCTGGGCCGCGATGGTGTCGGCCACGCACCAGATGGCCTCGGGGCTGGCCAGTCGGCGGCCCGTGGGCCCCGGGAACCGGGGATCGAGCAGCTGGACGTGGACCACGCCGTCGAGGAGCGCCTCGACGTCGTCCATCGGGCCCGGGCCGAGGACGGCCCGGAGGCCCTCGGTCACGCCTTGGTGGACACGGTCGGGCTCGACCAGGTGCCGGAAGTTCCCGAAGGCCTCGATGCGCATCTCCCACCCGACGCTGTCCAGGTCGAGGACGGCATCGACGACGAAGTCGCCGGTCGCCGCCGACAGCACCGCGAGGGGCCGATCCTCTGGGCTCCGTGGCAAGAAGGTGTGCTCGAAGAGCGGACGCAGGTCGTCGACCGGGCCGAAGGTCACCGGCTCCTCGCCCTCGACCTCGAGCCGGGTGACGAGGCCGGGCTGGAGGAAGGCGATCTGCCGCAGCTCGTCGGCGAGGAGGTCGGTGGCGTCGATGGCAGCGACCTCGAACACGTCGGTGTCGGGGAGGAGGCGGACGGTGGTCCCCGTCGGCCCCGAAGGGTCCTCTCGTCGGAGCGGACCGGTGGCCTCGCCCCGGGCGAACGACTGCCGGTAGGTGGCCTCCTCCCGGTGGGAGGTCACGTCGAGCTCGGCGCTGAGGGCGCACACCGGTCCGAGACCGACACCGATCGCCAGGTGCGCGTGGGGGAAGTGCCCGTCGGCCGTCGGGGTGCGACGGAGGGTCGTGAACAGCTCCTCGAACGAGGGACCCCGACGGTCGAGGACCACCATCCCCGGTCCGTCGTCGAGCACGGTGATCGAGCCGTCCCGTCCGAGCGACACGGTGATGGTGGCGGCGGCGCCGCCGAGGACGAGGTCGAAGCTGTTGCTCACGACCTCCATCACGAGGTGGGCGAGGCCGTCGCGGCCGGTGCCACCGATGTACATGCCGGGGCGCTTGCGGACGTGGTCCAGGCCGCTGATCTCTCCCACCCGGGGAGTCTACGGGCCTCAACCAGGGGCGATGCGGGGGGTCCGGGCGGTGCGGACACCGGGGTCGGGGCGGGAGCCACGGGCGGGGTCGAGGCGGGTGAGGCCCCACGACAGGGCGACCATCCAGACCCCGGCGAGGAGGGCGATCACGACGTAGGCGGCCCGCTCCAGGGCGACCCGGTCGGTGCGGGCCTCGCGCTGGAGGTTCTGCTTGTCGGCCCGGAACGGGACGGTGCCGTCGGTGGCCGGGAGCGCCTCCAGGTCGAGGGCCTCGTCGGCCGGCATGTAGACCGCGGCCGACACCATGTCGCCCTTGGTCTGGAGCCGGACCATCGTCTTGGCCGTGCCGCTCACCGGCACGGGTTCGTCGGTGCGGTAGGAGCCGTCGCCGACCGGCTCGAGGTCGACCAGGGCCGAGCCGCCGTCGCCCCCGTCGCCGGCGCCCTGCCACGACAGCACGTGGAAGAGGACGCCGTCGCGGGCGGCATCGGCGGCCCCGCCGGGCGAGGGGGTGACGGTCAGGTCGGCCACCTCGACGCCGTCGACCGTGCGGCGCTCGCCCACGGCGACGTCGAGCGTCCAGCCCTGCGGTGACCCGATCGGGAGGCAGAAGGCGATCACGCCGACGGCGCCGAGCCAGGCCACCGGCGCGGTCCAGCGGGGGAGCGGCTGGCGCTCGACGGCCTCGGGGGCGAGGGCCCGGCCGATGAGCCCGCCGAGGACGCCACCGGCGGTGCCGGCCACGACGGTGAGGACGATGGCCTCGGGCAGCAGCGCGGTGGTCCAGGGGATCGGCATCCAGACCTGGCTCCACAGCGCCTCGGCGGCGACCCCCACCGTGCCGACGCCCAGCCCCGCCAGCGCACCGGTGCTGACCTGGGTGGCGGGCCGGCGGCGGGCCGCGAAGACGGCCTCGACCACGGCGGCCGCGCCCAGGTAGAGCGGGAGGTGGAACGTCGAGCGGCCCGACAGCTCGACGCCCAGGCTCAGCAGGCCCCGGATGGCGAGGAAGCCGCCGACGGCCATCAGCGCGCCGCCCCTGCCGAGCCGGATGCGGGCGGCGACCAGGCCGATGGCGCCGGCCAGGGCGATCAGGGTCGGGTGGTAGAGCGCCCGGAACTGCGGGACGCCGAAGTCGAACTCGACCTGCAGGGTCGACAGCCCCACGAGGAAGGCGCCGCCCAGGCCGATGTCGGCCATCTTCTCCCGCACGGCGGCGAAGCGGCTCGGCGGCGTGCCCGGCATCGCCCTGGCCCCCTCGACGAGCAGCGCCCAGCAGCCGAGGGTGGCCAGCGAGGCGCCGCCGATCAGCTGGATGTGGGTCGGACCCCAGGCGGTGACGTCCTGGCCGAAGAGCCGGTGCCAGATGTCGTCGAGCGGGAACCCGGCCAGGGCGATCAGGCTGCAGGCGCTGAGCATGATCCCGCCGACGGGGACCTTCCAGCTCTTGGTCAGGCGCACCGCCGACGGGCTGCGGTCGTCACCCAGGACCATGGCCAGGATGGCGGCGAAGGCGATCCCGTCGAGCCCGATGATGATGAACCAGTGGGCCGGGTTGGCGAAGGCGCCCTCGTCCCGGCCCTGGTCGATGTGCCAGGAGACGTCCCAGTAGTAGCCCCACACGGCGATGGCCAGGGACAGCAGGGTGATCTGCACCGGCACGATCGACCACGCCGGCCGTCCGGTCTTCTCCTCGACCAGGTCGACGAAGGGCTGGAGCACGCCCCGGCGGCGGTGGGCGATCCCGATGGCGACGACGACGGCGATCGACGCCAGCGCCACGGCGGTGGCCCCCGCCACCTCGCCGATCGGTGCGCCCCCCGCACTCGGTGTCTGGGCCAACATCATGTTACCCACGGTAACAGTTGGGGATCGCCCTGTGAACCCCCGAGCTTTGAGCGCCTGACATCGGTATTCGGGGTGAGCCGCTCAAAGTTCGGGGCTGCTCGCCGCTACCAGGTGTCGATGTTGGGGCGGCGGGGGCGGTCGGCGGGGATGGGGGCGGCCAGCAGGGCGGTGGTGATCCAGCGGCGGGTGTCGACCGGATCGATGACGTCGTCGATCTCGAGCTGGGCGGCGACGTTGAGCGCCTTCCCGTGCTCGTAGGCGGCGGCCACCATGGTCCGGAACAGGGCCTCCCGCTCCTCCTCGGAGGCCGCTGCGGCCAGCTCGTCCCGGAACCCGAGCCGCACCGCCCCCTCCAGCCCCATGCCCCCGAGCTCGCCGGTCGGCCAGGCGATCACGAACTCGGGCGCCTTGAACGATCCCGCCGCCATCGCCTGGGCCCCCAGCCCGTAGGCCCTGCGGAGGATGACGGTGGCGCAGGGGACCGACAGGTTGGCGCCGGTGACGAACAGCCGGCTCATGTGCCGCACCGCGGCCTGCTCCTCGGACTCAGGCCCGACCATGAACCCGGGCGTGTCGCAGGCGAACAGCACCGGCAGGCCGTGGGCGTCGCACAGCTGGAGGAACCGGGCCGCCTTGTCGGCTGCCTGCGAGTCGATGGCGCCGCCGAGGTGGCGGGGGTCGTTGGCCACCACGCCGAGCGGCTTCCCCTCGATGCGGGCCAGCGACGTGATCATCCCGGGGGCGAAGCCGGACCGCAGCTCCATCCGTGACCCCTCGTCGACCAGGGCGTCGAGCACGGCCCGCACGTCGTACACCCGCAGCCGGTCCTCGGGGACGAGGTGGCGCAGCGCCCGCTGGTCGCCCGCCTCCCACGACGAGGAGGCGCCCTGGAAGTACGACAGGTAGCGGCGGGCGGCGGCGACGGCGGCGGCATCGTCGTCGACCAGCACGTCGATCACGCCGTTGGCGCTCTGCACGTCGACCGGTCCGATGTCGGACGGCTGGTACACGCCCAGCCCGCCGCCCTCGATCATCGCCGGGCCGCCCATCCCGATGTTGGCGTCGCGGGTGGCGATCACCACGTCGCAGGTGCCGAGCAGGGCGGCGTTGCCGGCGAAGCAGCGGCCCGACCCGATGCCCACCAGCGGCACCGTCCCCGACAGCCGCCCGAACAGGTTGAAGGCGAGGCAGTCGAGCCCCGAGACCTGGGTCGTGTCGGTGTCGCCCGGCCGCCCGCCGCCGCCCTCGGCGAACAGCACGACGGGGAGGCGCTGGCGCTCGGCCAGCTCGAACAGCCGGTCCTTCTTGCGGTGGTTCATGTGGCCCTGGGTGCCGGCCAGGACCATGTAGTCGTAGGAGGCGACGACGGCCCGGCCGGCGCCGACGGTGGCGATCCCGCCGACCAGCCCGTCGGCCGGCGTCCTGGCGATCAGGTCCTCGACGCTCCGCCGCCGGCGCTGGGCGGCGATGGCCAGCGGCGAGTACTCGACGAACGACCCCGGCTCGACCAGGTCGGCGATGTTCTCCCGGGCGGTGCGCCGGCCCCGGCCGTGGATCTTGGCCACCGCCTCGGGCCGGGCCGCGTCGAGCCCGACGGCGTGGCGGGCGAGGACCTCCTCCAGATCGGCCCGGGGCGCGTCCAGGTCGATCGCCTCGGCGGCCACCGCGTCGTCGGACGACGTCGACCCCGGCGCCAGGACGACGACGGGCGCCCCGGCGGCGACCTGGTCGTCGACGGCCACCGCCACCGACGTCACCACCCCGGCCGCCTCGGCGGTGACGTCGTGGTGCATCTTCATCGACTCGACCACGGCCACGACCTGCCCGGCCCGCACCGCGTCGCCCACCGTCACCCGCACCTCGACGACGAGCCCCTGGAGCGGGGAGGTGACGGTCAGGTCCGGCGCGGCGCTCACGCCGCCGAGCCTGCCACCCGCTACGGGGCGGCGGGGACGTCGAGGGCGAGGCGGTTCGGGTCGTCGGCGGCGAGGGCGACGGTGATGGCGGTGCCGGCGACGAGGCGGCCGGCCCAGGCGTCGTTCATCACCTCGTGGTGGACGACGCGCCGGGGCGGGCCGCCGTCGTCGGCCACGTCGTGGTGGAGCTCGTAGACCGGTGTGCGGCAGATCGTCCCGCCCGTCGGGGCGATCGCCACGACCGTCGCCGGGACCCGGCGGCCGTGCTCGATCGTGTGCAGGCACCAGCGGACGTGATCCATCACCTGGTGCTGCTCCTCCGGCTTCGGTGGCCGGAAGCCGAGGTTGAGGGCGCGGATCAGCAGCTCGCCCTCGGCCGTCGCCCGGTCCCACTCGGCCTGCTCGGCGGCGATGGCGGCGTCGACGTGGTGGTCGTCGCGCGGGTCCAGCCTCGTGCGCAGCGGGTTGAGCCGGTTGAGGAGGCCGTCGATCCCGCCCTTGCGCTCGGCGATGCCGGTCCGGATCCCGGACTGCCGGCGCCAGGCGGGGACGTGGAGCTCGTAGCCGGCGTCCCAGTCGAACCACACCCGCCGCGGGTCGGTGGGGTCGACCAGGCAGGGCACGCCGACGTCGGCCTGCAACCCGTGGGTCTCCCTGAGCTTCACCGACCAGTAGCGCTTGCCCTTGCCGCCGAGGCTCGAGGACCGGACCCACTGCGGCACCTTCCGCCCTGCCACCTGCACCTCGTAGGGCGCCCACCCGGGCACGTGCACCTCCCACGTGGCGTCCATCAGCAGCACCCACTCCGACGGGTCGAGGGCCGAGCCCTCCCCGTCCTCGGGCCCCCGCGCCGGCTCGTAGGTCCGGTGGTGCCGGGGCCGCGCGTGCCCCGCGGTCCAGCCGCTCGGCCGGCGCTTCAGGATCCCGATGTCGCCCACGGCGACAGTCTCCTACGTGCCGTAGAAGCGCCGCTCCACGACCCGGCGGGCCCGACGGGTGACCCGGAGGTAGTCGTCGCGCAGGGCCGGGCCGGTGGTGTCGAGCGAGCGGGCGAGGGTGGCCAGGCCGTCGCCGCTCGGGAGGGCGTCGTGGGCCCGGCCGGCGACGAGGGTCCAGCGGTTGCGGGTGCGCTCGCAGAAGGCGTGGGCGGCGTCGAGGGTGCCGGCCTCGCCCGCGGTCAGGTGGCCGGCGGCGGCGAGGGCGGCGATGCCGGTGGCGGTGGCCGGGTCCCGGATGCCGTGCTCCCACAGCAGCAGGGCGACGGTCAGCTCGACGTCGGCCAGCCCGCCCGGTCCCAGCTTGAGGTGGAAGCGGGCGTCCTCGCCGGCGGGCACCCGCTCGGCCTCGACCCGGGCCTTGATGCGGCGGACCGCCCGTCGGTCGGCGTCGTCGAGCGGCCGCCACACGAGCGGCTCGACCTCGGCGAGGAGCCGGGCGGCCAGGTCCCCGTCGCCCGAGAGGGGGCGGAGGCGGGTGAGGGCGAGGCGCTGCCACGGCTCGACCCAGCGCTCGACGTGGGCGACGACCGCCTCCCGGCTCGGGACGAGGACGGCGCTGCGCCCGCCGGGCCGCAGGTCGAGGTCGACGTCGTACACGCGGTCGGCCGGGCCCGAGCCGACCAGCACCCGGCGCACCACCTCGCCGGCCCGGACGGCCTCGGCCCGGCCCGCCTCGTCGTCGGCGTCGTGGACGAGGAGGAGGTCGAGGTCGGAGGCGTAGGCCAGCTCGCCGCCGGCCAGCCGGCCGAGGGCGAGCACGGCGAGGGGCACCTGCGGGTCGGCGATCTCGACCGCCTCGTCGACGGCGGCGTGGGCGACGGTGGCCAGGTCCGATCCGACCTCGGGCAGCGGTCGCCCGTCGAGCACGTCGGCCAGGCCGATGCGGGTCAGCTCGCGGCGCACGGCGCGCCGCAGCGCGCCC
>JBQGCF010000249.1:0-24781 GCA_052038315.1 Iamia sp. | reverse complement strand
CCCCTAGTTGGGGCTACGGGGCCGACCGCACCGAGCACGGGCTCCGGGCGGCACCCGGGGGGTTGGCGGGGGGGGCCCACGACGACCTGGTGGTCGCCGCCCTGCTCCACGACGTCGGCGACAACCTGGGCCCGGCCCAGCACGCCGAGGTCGCGGCCACGATCCTCCAGCCGTACCTGAGCGAGGAGGCGACGTGGGTTGTCCGCCACCACACCGTCTTCCAGATCTACCACTGGGGCCGGCAGTACGGCATCGACCCCAACGCCCGCGACCGCTATCGCGACCACCCGCACTTCGAGGCTTGCGCCCACTTCTGCGCGGCCTGGGACCAAGCCTCCTTCGACGACGCCTACGACACGGCGCCGCTCGAGGAGTTCATGCCCGTGCTCGAGCGCGTCTTCGCACGGCCCGCAGCACAGGCCCTCTCACCCGACTGACCCAGGGGGATGTCGAACCAATGACCCGAACCAAGCTCCTCGGCGCGTGCCTCGTCACGGCCGCCCTCCTCTTCGCCGCCTGCGGCAGCCCCGACGACGGCGACGACACCTCGTCCCCGCTGCCCGGTGGGGCCGGTGGGGAGGAGGACGCGCCCGAGGGCGAGCCGATCATCATCGGCATCGACGAGGACAGCACCAGCGCCGGCGCCGCCTACTCGATGACGACGGCCCGGGCCCTCCGGGACACCTTCGACAAGATCAACAGCGAGGGCGGCATCCTCGGCCGGCCGGTCGAGGTCGTCACCGCCAACAGCGAGAGCGACCCGACCAAGGGCGCGGCGGTGGCCCGTGACCTGATCGACCAGGGCGCCACCGCCCTGTTCCTCACCGCCGGCAGCGCGGCGAGCATCCAGATGAAGCCGGTGATCCAGGAGGAGCAGGTCGTGGCCCTGGCGCCGACGGCCTCCAACCCGGACCTGATCGCCCAGCCCGACGCCGACTACGTGTACACGGTCGCCCCGTCGTCGGCCTCGTGGGCGCCGATCTACTGCGGCGCCTTCGAGGAGCTCGGCGTCGAGACGGTCGGCGTGATGACCGAGAACTCCTCGACCATCACCAGCCTCAACGAGTTCCTGATCGACCAGGGCATCTCGGAGTGCGTCGAGATCGTGGCCGAGGAGGCCGCCGACACCGACGCCACCGACGTGACCGCCCAGGTGACCCGGGTCCGCAACGCCGACCCCGACGCCGTCCTGGTGTCGACCTCCGGCGGCTCCTTCGAGGTCCTGGTCCAGAACACCATGGCCCAGGTGCTGCCCGACCTGCCCCGCTTCACCGTCGCCACCCTGGCCAACCAGCCCGACGAGTGGCGGGTGGCCAACCCCGGCGCCCTCGAAGGGCTCTACGCCCTGGCCAGCATCGACATCACCAACGAGCGGACCCAGGAGGCGATCGAGTACTTCCAGGAGGTCAACGGTGACGACTTCACCATCACCGGCTTCGACGCCCAGGCGTACGACGCCGCCTACCTCCTGAAGACGGCCATCGAGGACGCCGGCTCGACCGACGACCCCGAGGCGATCAAGGACGCGGTCGACGCCATCTCCGGCTACGAGCCCCACTCGGGCCTGATCGACTTCACCATCTCCTTCGGCGCCGACAAGCACAACGGCCCCGACGGCTCGTGCGGCTACCTCCTCGCCGAGTTCACCGCCGACAACGAGCTGGGCGAGCCGGCCGACATCTACTCGGCCGAGTGCTGAGCAGCTGAGGACCTGAGGACCTGATCCGATGAACGAGCTCCAGCTCTGGGTGTCCACGGTCGAGGTGGGCTGCTTCTTCGCCCTCCTCGGCCTGGCCTTCCTGCTCGTCTGGCAGGGGACCGGCGACTTCAACTTCGCCATCGGCCCCCTCGCCATGGCGACCGCCCTGTGCACCTCCTACCTCGTGGTGGAGAAGGACATGGGGGTGTGGGTCGCGGTGGCGCTGGGCGTGCTCCTGGTGCTGGTGCTCAGCGGAGCCATCGAGCTGGGGGTGGTGCGGCCCATCGCGAGCCGCACCACCCACCACCTCCCGGTGGTGATCGCCATCGCCGCCGTGCTGTTCGCGGTGATGCAGGGCGCCGGTCTGTTCTTCGGCCGGTCGTCGCTGCCCGGCCAGCAGCCGATCACCTTCGACCCGATCACGATCGGCGACGCCACCGTCGTCTCGTCCACCGCCATCCTCGTCATCGCCACGCTGGTGGCCTTCGTCGCCGTGATCCTCTGGGTCCGGCTGGCGCCGTCGGGCCGGCTGCTGCGGGCGGTGGGCAACAACGCCACCGCGGCCCGCACGATCGGCCTGCCGGTGTCGCGGGTCCGGCTGACCGCCTTCCTCGTCGCCGGGCTGCTCGCCGGGCTGGCCGGACTGCTCTACGCCCCGAAGAGCGGCGTCGGCTTCGACCGGGGCCTGACCTGGACGATGGCCGGCTTCCTCGTGGTGGTCGTGGGCGGGACCGGGACGATCTGGGCGCCGCTGGTGGCCGGGCTGCTGCTCGGGATGCTCGAGATCTTCCTGCCGTACTACTTCTCCACCTCGACCCCGGACTACGTGATGCTCGTCCTGGCCCTGCTGTTCTTCGCCTTCCGCCCCGAGGGCATCTTCGCCACGCGGGTGCGGGCATGACCGGGGTGCAGCACGCTGCGCCGGTCGCGGCCACCTCCTCGGAGCCGGCCCGGCGGTCGGCGCGGCGCCTGATCGGACCCGACCTGCGCTCGCTGGCCGTCGCCGTCGTCGGTGGCGTCACCATGCTGAGCTGGGCCCAGCAGAGCGGGTTCAACCAGGACCTCCTCCTGCTGACCGGCGCCTACGCCCTGATCGCGCTGGGGATGTACGTGCCCTTCGTGATGGTCGGGCGACTGTCGCTCGCCTACGGCGCCTACGCGGCGATGGGTGGCTACGCCGTGGCCCTGGTGGCCACCGAGACGTCGTGGCCGCTGCTGGTCGGCTGGGTGCTGGGCGCCGTGGTCGCCGCCATCGTGGCGACGATCCTCGGCCTGGCGACCCGCCGGCTCTCCAACTGGTACCTGGCCTCGGTGACGATCCTCTTCGCCACCGCCTTCGAGTCGTGGCTCCAGGACAGCCGGGACATCACCGGCGGGGCGGCCGGCATCGGCGGCATCCGGGACCTGGAGATCTTCGGCTGGGCCCTCACCCGCGACCAGTCGATCTACGCCGCCGTGGTCCTCGTGCTCGTCGTCGGCGTGGTGCTCGACCGGGTCCGGCTGAGCGCCTGGGGCGTCACCGCCCGGGCCGTGCGGGAGGCGCCGCTGGCGGTCGAGACGGCCGGCGTGAAGGTGTCGACCCTCGTGCTCGTCGCCCTGGCCATGGGGGCCGCGGTGGCCTCGCTGGGCGGGGCGCTGTTCACCGCCTCGGTCGGCTCGATCACCCCCGAGACCTTCACCATGCACATCGTCTTCCTGGCCCTGTTCATGCCGTTGGTGGGCGGGGTGGGGACGCCGTGGGGCGCCACGCTCGGTGCCGCCCTCGTCGTCCAGCTCACCCTCAACATGGCGTCGATCTCGACCTCGGGGACCCTCATCCTCTCGGTCGGGGTGATCCTCATGCTGCTGGTCTCGCCCAACGGCCTCCTGACGATGGCGGACCAGCTGCGACGGTTCGCCACCGACCTGGTGGGGCGGAAGCGATGAGCTTGCTGTTGGAGGGCACCGGCCTGACCAAGCGCTACGGCGGCGTGGTCGCCGTCGACGACGTCTCGCTGTCGCTGCGGGAGGGCGAGGTGCTCGGCCTGGTCGGGCCCAACGGGGCCGGGAAGACGACGCTCGTCGACCTGGTCACCGGCGCCCAGTCGGCCACCGCCGGTCGGCTGTCGCTGCGGGGCAAGGCGCTATCGGGCTCGCCGGCCCGGCGGGCCCGGCTCGGCCTGTCCCGCACGTTCCAGCACCCGCAGCTGGCCCTCGACCTCACCGTTCGGGACAACCTCCTCGTCGGCCATGCCGCCCGTCGCCTGCGGGGCGTGAAGGGGATGGTCGGCCAGGCGGTCGTCGGCGCCGTCCGCTCCGAGCGGCCCTCCGACCACGAGGCGGTCGAGGAGCTGGCCCGGGAGATGCGGCTCGGCGACACCGGCCGGATGACCCGGGACCTGACGCTCGGCGAGCAGCGACTGCTGGAGGTGGGCCGGGCCCTGGCCCAGGACCCGCTGGTGATGCTGCTCGACGAGCCCTTCGCCGGCTCCGACTCCTCCGGCGTGAGCGGCATCGTCGACGCCCTCCGCACGGTGCAGGGCCGGGGCCACGGCGTGATCCTCGTCGACCACAACGTCGACCTGGTCGCCTCGGTGGTCGATCGCATCGTCCTGCTCGACCAGGGCCGGGTCCGCTTCGACGGCGACCCCGAGGAGTGCCTCGGCAGCCCCGAGATGCAGGCCGTCTACTTCGGCGTCCAGGAGGCCCCCGATGTCGCATGAGCTCCCTGCTTCGCACGAGCTGGTCGTCGAGGACCTGTCCGTGTCCTATGGGCGGGCCTCCGCGGTGCGGGGCGCGTCGCTGCAGGCCGCCGGGGGCGCCATCACCGCCCTGGTCGGTCCGAACGGCGCCGGCAAGAGCAGTGCCCTCCTGGCGATCTACGGCAGCGTGGGCTCGTCGGGCCGCGTTCTGGTGGACGGTGAGGACGTCTCCCGCCTCAAGCCGGCGGCGCGGGCGCGGCGGGGCATCGCCCTGGTGCCCCAGGGGCGACAGCTCTTCGCCCACCTGACCGTGCGGGAGAACCTCCAGGTGATGGCCGAGATGCTGCGCCTGAAGAAGGGCGCGGTCGACGAGGCGTTGGCCCGGTTCCCGATCCTGGTCGAGCGGTCCCGCAGCCTGGCCGGCGTGCTGTCGGGCGGCGAGCAGCAGATGCTGGTGGTGACCCGGGCCCTGATGGGCTCGCCCCGGGTGCTGCTGCTCGACGAGATGATGACCGGCCTGGCGCCGATGATCGTCCAGCAGCTGGCCGTCACCTTCCAGGAGCTGGCCGCCTCGGGCACGGCCGTGCTGCTCGCCGAGCCCAGCATCGGCGCCCTGCACCACCGCATCGACCGGGGCTACGTCCTGATCCGGGGCGAGGTGGTGGCCTCCGACGAGGGCGGCGGCGCCTCGCTCGACCACGTCTACCAGCGGGCCGTGGGCCTGACCCTCGGCGAGGAGGCGGCCTCGTCGGTCGACGTCGAGGACCTCGACCTGCCGGCCGTCCCGCTCGCCAAGTCGTGAGCGCGGTCCACGAGGCCACCCTCTCGTGGGGCGAGTGCGACCCGGCCGGGATCATCTACTACGCCACCTACCTGACGTGGGCCGAGCGGCTCCACAGCGAGTGGTGGCTGGACAACGGCTTCCACCTCTCGACGATGCACGACGACCTCGGTGCCCGGTTCTCCGTGCGGCACCTCGAGGTCGACTACCGCTCGCCGCCCAAGCCGCTCGAGCGGATGCGGGCCTCGTTGGCGGTGTCCCACATCGGCACCACGTCCTTCGCCATCGAGGTGACGTTCACGCGCCCGGCCGACGACGTCCTCCTCGCCGTCCTCACCCTCACCGCGGTGTGGACGTCCCCCGACCGCACCCCGGTCCCCATCCCGGAACCTGCCCTGGCGGTGCTGTCGACGTGAGCGGGCTGGTCGTGGCGGTGATGGACCCGGTCCGGCTCCACGCCAGCCTGGCCGCCCACGCCGCCGAGGTCGATCTCCTCGCCGCGGTGCCCGGCGTCGGCTCGGTGGTCGTCGCCCCCTACGAGGAGCCGTCCGAGGTCCGCACCCGCCGGAGCCGTCCCGGCTACGTCCCGGCCCCCGAGGACGTGGTCCCGCTGACCGCCGAGCAGAGCGACGCCCTGGGCCGGGCCGACGTGGCCCTCGCCCTCGACCTGCCCCTCGGGGTGGCCGAGGTCGCCCCCCGGCTGCGCTGGGTCCAGGCCGCCGGGACCGGTGTCGGCCACCTGGCCAGCGCCGGGCTGGCCGAGGCCGGCATCCGGCTGGCCAACGGTGCCGGGACCTCGGCCGACGAGATCGCCGAGCACGTCCTGGCCCGGATCCTCGAGCACTGGAAGCGGCTGCCCGAGCTGGCCCGGGCCCAGCAGGAGCGGGACTGGCGGCCGCTCTACGGGCGCCGGCTCGCAGGGTCGGTCGTGGTCGTCGTCGGGTGGGGCGCCATCGGCCGGGCGGTGGGGGAGCGGCTGGCGGCCCTCGGCGTGGTCGTGCGGGTCGTCCGTCGCTCGGGTCGCCCCGATGCCGTGACCGACGCTGCGGCCGACACCGTCGTCGGGCCCGATGCCGTCGCCGACGTGGTGGTCGGTCCGGACGGCCTGTCGTCGGTCCTGGCCGGGGCCGACGCCGTGGTGCTGGCCGTGCCCGAGACGGCCTCGACGGTGGGTCTGCTCGACCGCACCGCCCTGGCCGCCCTGCCGCCCGGCGCCCTCGTCGTCAACGTCGGCCGGGGCTCCGCCGTCGACGAGTCCGCCCTCGACGCCGCCCTGGCATCGGGCCACCTCGGCGGCGCCGCCTTGGACGTCTTCGCCGTCGAACCGCTGCCGGCCGGCTCGCCGCTGTGGACCCGGCGTGGCGCCCGGCTCTCGGCCCACTGCGCCAGCGTCCCGGCGGAGACGGCTCGCCGGGTCCACGCTCTGCTGCGGGAGAACATCGTTCGCTGGCTGCAGAACGAGGCGCTGATCAACGAGATCGACCTGAGGAAGGGGTACTAGCGATGGCAGAGGACAACGGGCTGCAGGCGTACGTGCTGGGCCGCACCTACTCGGTGATGCCGATCGCGATGGTGCCGGAGGCGTGCACCGCCTACCCCGCCGGACCGGTGACCTTCGTGGTCGAGGAGCGAAGGCTCGACGACGAGGCGATCCTCGCCAGCGCCTCCGCCCAGGGCCGACTCGACGCGGTCGACACGCCCGACGGGGTCGACGACGGCGGCCCCTCGCTCCACGTGCTCGGCACCGACGACGGGCTCGAGCACCTCCGGTTCGACTGCTTCGAGCAGGAGCCGCACTACCACTACATCCGCCAGGCCGAGCAGGCGAACGTCGTCGTCCGCATCGACACCCACGCCGAGGGCGATCCGCTCGCCTGGGCGCTGTCGGTCGTCGGGTCCCGCCTGCCCGAGATGCTCGACCACGCCGGCGCCGGTGATCTCGCCTCGGCGGTGCGCTCGTCGCCGGACGCGGTGGCGTCAGGCCTGGCCGCGGTGGTCGAGCGGCTTCAGCCGACGAGGTAGCGCTCGCGCACCGCCGGCGCGGCGCCGTCGAGGGCGGCCTCCAGCGTCATGGTGGCGAACGTCGGCTCCCCGGCTCCCCGGCGGAGGAGGGACCGGTAGCGGTCGGCGGCCTCGGCGACCTGGGCGTTGGCCGCCGGGTGGAGCAGGACCAGGCGACCCCAGCTCCACCCCCCGCCCGGGTGCTGGAGCATCGACAGGACGAGCAGGTGGTCGAGCCAGATCTCGGTGAGGTCGCTGCGCCCACCGTCGGGGATGGCGCCCTCGGCGAAGACCCCCGATCGCTCGGCCACCTCCCGGTAGCGGGAGAGGTTGGCCGGCTTGGGCACCTCGCCCTTGGCCACGTCGGCGTGGAGGACCCGCACGCCGACGATGCCTCGGCTGCCGGCGCCGTGCTCGTCGCCGGTGTCGAGCACCACGGCGGCGGCGAAGGAGCTGAGGTTGCCGAGGTAGGCCGGGTCGAGGCGACCGGGGGAGTGCTCGAAGCGGACGTCGGCCACGGTGCCCGGGGCGTCGGGCCACCAGCGGCGGACGGCGGCGTCGTCGGCCCCGGCGAAGAGGTTGACCGCCAGCGTCGGGGCCCACAGCAGGTCGGCCCACAGCCGCTGGCGGTCGAAGGTCTGGTGCGGCTCCTTCAGGTCGGTCCGCGCCTCGCCCGCGGCCCGGGCCGCGTCGGTCACGAACGTCGCCCCCGTCTCCCGGGCGTAGGCGGTGGGCAGCCGGCTCCCCACCGGCCGGCTGGGCTTGCCGGGCCGGGGGTTGAGCGGCTGCGACCCGATCGGGTGCCCGTGCGCCTCCCGCCACCGGGCCTGGTGGAGCCGGGCGGCCCGGCGGAACGCCGTCGTCGCCGGATCCCCCGCCACCCGGTCCGACGGCTCCCAGCAGAAGGCTGCCTCCAGCTCCTCCCGGCTCGGCTCCTCCACCCACCCGACCCTACGACGCCTTCGCCCCCTCCCGTTCTGATGAGCCCTCGTCCCACTTCTGGGTCGCTGACCGATCAGAACGGATCCGACGCCACCCGAGGGTCACGGCTCGGTCACGGACGGGACAGGCCGTTGACACGCGCTGGACACGTCCGTATGGTGCACGTCACAGCGTGGAACCGCTTCCACGAGACATCTCACGCCAGGAAGGAGCCCGCCGGATGGCCACCATCGCCGAGGTCGCAGCCCGGGCGGGCGTGGGCGCCGGCACGGTGTCGCGGGTCCTCAACGGCAGCCCGAAGGTCTCCGAGACCACCCGGGCCAAGGTCCAGGCGGCCATCGCCGAGCTCGGCTACCGCCCCAACCCGCTGGCCCAGGGCCTGTCCCGGGGGCGCAGCCGCACCCTCGGCGTCGTCGTCCCGTACTTCACCACCCCCAGCCCGGTGGAGCGGCTCCGGGGCGTGGCCGCCGCCCTCGACGGGGCCACCCACGACCTCGTGATCTTCAACGTCGAGAGCGTCTCGCACCGCGACGACTTCCTCGGCACCCTCGACCGGCGCGACCGGGCCGACGGCCTGCTGCTGATGTCCTTCCCCCCGCCGCCCGACGACCTGGCCCGCATCGTGGGCGCCGGCGTCCCCGTCGTCCTGGTCGACGCCCCGGCCAACGGCCACCACGTCAGCTCGGTCGTGATCGACGACGTGGCCGGCGGCCGCCTCGCCACCCAGCACCTGCTCGACCTGGGCCACGAGCGGATCGCCTTCATCGGCGGCGACCCCGACGAGCCCCTCGGCTTCACCAGCGCCGACGACCGCGAGGTCGGCTTCCGCCAGGCCATGGCCGAGGCCGACGTGGAGGTCGACGGCAGCCTCGTCCGCTACGGCACCCACGCCCGCGAGGTCGCCGTCGCCATCGCCAAGGAGCTGCTGCGCCGGCCCGACCCGCCGACCGCCATCTTCGCCACCGCCGACGTCCAGGCGATCGGCGTCATCGAGGCGGCCCGGTCACTCGGGGGCAAGGGCCCCGACGACCGGGCCGTCATCGGCTTCGCCGACATCGAGCTGGCCGCCTCCGTCGGCCTCACCCCCGTCCGCCAGCCGCTCTTCGAGAGCGGTCGCCTCGCCACCAGCCTCCTCCTCGAGGCGCTGGGCGGCGATGCCACCCCCGCCGCCCACGTCCACGAGCTCCCGCTCGAGGTCGTGGCGCGGTCCACCACCGGCCCCCGGCCGGCCTGATCCAGGAGGAGACCATGCAACACCGACGACGCCGAGGGCCGGCACGGACCCTCCTGACCCTGGCGCTGGCCATCAGCCTGCTCGGCGCCGCCTGCGCCGACGACGACGACGGGGGCGACGAGAGCTCCGGCGGCGGGGGTGGCGGTGGCGGGGGCGACAAGGTCGTCACCATGGCCGGCCCCGAGGTCGAGGTCGAGGCCCAGGGCCTGGTCGACGCCTTCGCCGCCTTCGAGGAGGAGACCGGGATCACGATCGAGTACTCGGGCGACCGCAGCTTCGAGGAGCAGATCGGCGGCCAGGTCGACGGTGGCAACCCGCCCGACATCGCCTTCTTCCCGCAGCCGGGCAAGATCCGCGACTTCCAGGAGGACCTCGTCCCGATCCCCGAGGACATCGCCAGCACCTTCACCGGGCTCCCCGAGGGCCTGGTCGACCTGGCCACCATCGACGGCGACCTCTACGGCGTGCCGGCCAAGGCCGACCTCAAGAGCCTCGTCTGGTACGACCCGGGTGCCTTCGAGGAGAAGGGCTACACGGTCCCCGAGACCATGGAGGACCTGCTCGCCCAGGCCGACGACATGATCGCCAACGGCGACACGCCGTTCTGCATCGGCATCGGCTCCGACGCCGCGACCGGCTGGCCCATGACGGACTGGATCGAGGACTTCATGCTGCGGCTGAAGGGCCCCGAGGTCTACGACCAGTGGGTGAACCACGAGATCCCGTTCGACGACCCCGACGTGGTCGAGGTGGTCCAGTACGTCTACGACCTCTGGTCGACCGAGGGCATGGTCTACGGCGGCACCGAGAACATCGCGGCCACGCCGTTCGCCGACGCCGGCCTCCCGCTGCTCGAGGGCGAGTGCATGATGCACCGGCAGGGCAACTTCTACGCCGCCAACTGGCCCGAGGGCACCGAGATCGGTGAGGACGGCCAGGTCAACGCCTTCTACCTGCCCACCTTCGAGGAGCAGGACTTCGGCCGGGTGACGCTGAGCGGTGGCATCTACGCCGCGGCGTTCAGCGATCGTCCCGAGGTCATGCAGGTGCTCGAGTTCATCGGCAGCTCCGACTACGCCGATGCCCGGGCCCCCGTCGGCGGCTTCCTGGCGCCGAACCAGGACGTCGACACCAGCCTCTACCCGACGGAGATCGAGCAGACCTTCGCCACGATCCTGAGCGAGGCCGATCCGGTCCGCTTCGACGCCAGCGACCTGATGCCGGGCGCCGTCGGCGCCGGGACGTTCTGGACCGCGGCGGTCGACATCGTCTCGGGCAACAAGACGGTCGATGAGGCCCTCGCCGACGTCGAGGCCAGCTGGCCGAGCTGATCCCCCCACCCCGCTTCTGTCAGTCCTCGTCCCCCTCTGCAGGGGATGAGGACTGACAGAACGGGCTGATCGCGAGAGCGACACCCATGTCCCAGCTGATCACCACCCTGTTCCAGGTCGTCGCCATCGTCGGCGTGACCCTCGGCCTGTTCGTCGCCGCCAACGCCGTCGTCGACCTGGCCCGCACCCGCTTCACGCTCTACGCCGTGCTGGCCGGTGCCGTCGTCGGCCTCCCCGCCGGCGCCCTCGCCAACAGCGGTGGCTGGTTCCTGGGCGGGCCGCTGTGGCCGCTCGGCGGTGCCGTCGTGGGGGCCGGGATCGGGCTGATGCGGGCCCGGTTCCGGCGCCCGCCGGCCGAGCGGGCCCGCCGCATCCCCGACCGCTGGCGGCCGGTCATCTTCCTGTTCCCCTCGCTCTCGTTCCTCTTCGTCGGCCTGGTGGTGCCCTCGGTGCGGACGATCTACCTCAGCTTCCGCAGCCGCCGGGGCGAGGAGTCGGTCGGGCTGGAGAACTACCGCTCGATCCTGGGCGACGACGACGTCTTCAGCCTCGACGGCGCCGGGGCGATCGTCTCCAGCCGTCCGTTCCTGATCGCCGTGGTCCTCGCCGTGGCCGCCCTCGCCTACGTCCTCCTGAAGGGCCCGGTGCGGGGGCGGGCGACGGACGTCGGCGGTCCCGTCCCGGTCGTGTCGCTGGGCACCGTGGCCGCCCTGGTGGCCCTGGCCATGATGGGCGCCCTGCGCGGCGTCATCTGGAACAACCTGTTCTGGGTCGTCTTCGTCACCGGCACCGCCACCGTGCTCGGCCTGGCCATCGCCGCCCTGGCCGATCGGGCCGTCGGCGAGTCGGTGGCCAAGTCGCTGATCTTCATGCCGATGGCGATCAGCTTCGTGGGCGCCTCGGTGATCTGGCGGTTCGTCTACGCCTTCGTCCCTGCCGGCGGCGACCAGATCGGCCTGCTCAACGGCGTCTGGGTCGGTCTCGGCGGCGAGCCGCAGACGTGGATCCAGACCCGGCCGTGGAACTCGCTGTTCCTCATCTTCATCCTGATCTGGATCCAGACCGGCTTCGCCATGGTCCTGCTGTCCGCCGCCATCAAGGGCGTGCCCCACGAGCTGATCGAGGCGGCCCAGGTCGACGGGGCCGGCGAGGGCCAGATCTTCTGGCGGGTGACGCTCCCGTCGATCCGCCCGACGCTCGTCGTCGTGGTGACGACCCTGATCGTCACCGTCCTCAAGGTCTACGACATCGTCAAGGTGATGACGAACGGCGAGTTCGGCACGAGCGTCATCGCCAACCAGATGTTCCAGGAGGCGTTCATCGCCCGGGACCTCGGCCGGGGCTCGACCCTCGCCGTGCTGCTGTTCATCGCCGTGCTGCCGTTGATGGCCTTCAACGTGGTGCGGGTCCGTCGAGGGGAGGTCCGATGACCGCCATCGATCCCGTGGAGGCCGCCGCGCCCGGCCTGGCCGCCGCCGAGGGCGACCAGCCGCTGGGCGAGCCCGTCGCCGCCCGGGCGTACCGCCGCCTGAAGGCGATCCCGACGTTCGTGCTCTGGGGCCTCGTCGCCATCTGGAGCCTGCCGACGATCGGGATGCTCGTGTCGTCGTTCCGGCCCGAGGAGGAGGTCAAGACCACCGGCTGGTGGACGGTGTTCTCGGACCGCTCGCTCACGCTCTCGAACTACGAATCGGTGTTCTCCACGACGGGCACGGATGCGCCCAACATGTGGAACCACTTCCTGAACTCGATGGCGATCACGCTGCCGGCGACGCTGATCCCGCTGGCCTTCGCCGCCTTCGCGGCCTACGCCTTCGCCTGGATGGAGTTCCCGTTCCGCAAGGGGCTCTTCGTGTTCGTGGTCGGCCTGCTGGTCGTGCCGCTCCAGATGTCGCTGGTCCCGCTGCTCCAGCTGAGCACCGGCGGCGCCCACATCAGCGCCTTCGGCGAGACCTTCACCGTCTTCCCCGACCTCGACCTGGCCGGCAAGCCCGCCGCGGTGTGGCTGACCCACATCGCCTTCGGCATGCCCCTCGCCATCTTCCTGCTCCACAACTACATCTCGGGTCTGCCCGCCGACCTGATGGAGGCGGCCCGCATCGACGGCGCCGACCACCCCACCATCTTCTGGCGGCTCGTCCTCCCGCTGTCGGTGCCGGCCCTCGCCGCCTTCGCCATCTTCCAGTTCCTGTGGGTGTGGAACGACTACCTGGTGGCGTCGACGTTCCTCGGCACGTCGCCCGAGTCGGCACCGATGACGGTGCGCCTCGCCACGCTGTCGGGTTCACGGGGGCAGGACTGGCACCTGCTCACCGCGGCCGCCTTCGTGTCCATCGCACTGCCCGTCGCCGTCTTCTTCGGGCTCCAGCGCTACTTCGTCCGCGGCCTCCTGGCCGGATCCGTGAAGGGATGAGCTGATGGCCTCCGTGACCTTCGACCAGGTCAGCAAGCAGTACGCCAACGGCGCCTACGGCATCCGGGACATCTCCCTCGAGGTGGCCGACGGCGAGCTGCTCGTCCTCGTCGGCCCGTCGGGCTGCGGGAAGTCGACCGCCCTCCGCTGCGTGGCCGGGCTGGAGGAGGTGACCCACGGGCACCTGCTGATCGGAGAGCGGTCCGTCGAGAAGCTCCCGCCCAAGGACCGGGACGTGGCCATGGTCTTCCAGAACTACGCCCTGTACCCGCACATGACCGTGCGCCAGAACATCGGCTTCGCCCTCAAGCTGGCCGGCCGGCCCAAGGCCGAGATCGCCCAGCGGGTCGACGAGGTGGCCCGGTCGCTCCAGCTCGAGCAGTGGCTCGACCGCAAGCCGGCCCAGCTCTCCGGCGGCCAGCGCCAGCGGGTGGCGATGGGGCGGGCCATCGTGCGCGACCCGGCCGTGTTCCTGATGGACGAGCCGCTGTCGAACCTCGACGCCAAGCTGCGGGTCCAGGTCCGCACCGAGATCGCCCGCCTCCAGCGCTCGCTCGACACGACGACGATCTACGTCACCCACGACCAGACCGAGGCGATGACGATGGGGGACAGGGTCGCGGTGCTGCGCGACGGCCGGCTCCAGCAGGTCGCCCCGCCCGAGCAGCTCTACACCGACCCGGACAACACCTTCGTGGCCGCCTTCATCGGCTCGCCGGCCATGAGCCTGGTCGAGGGCACGATCGAGGCGTCGTCCGGCAGCGGGCTCGACAAGGGGGGCCTCGCCGTCCGCCTGGGGTCGCAGACGCTGCCGATCCCCGACTCCCTGCTGGCGAGGCGGCCGGCGCTGCAGGGGATGGTCGGCGCCGAGGTCGTCGTCGGCATCCGCCCCGAGGACGTCCAGGCCCACGACATCGGGCGCCGCGAGGGCGACGTGATGGCGCCGCTGCAGGCCCACGTCGACCTGCGCGAGTCGCTCGGCTCCGAGCTCCTCGTCCACATGCGGATCGACGCCCGCCCGGCGCTGACCGACGACACCCGCACCGTCGCCGCCGACGCCGACCCCCACGCCGTCGCCGTGCTCGAGCAGCAGGCGTCGGAGGGACGGGCCGCGGTGATCGGCCGCTTCGACCCCCGCAGCGGCGTCCAGGCCGACACCGACGTCCTCGTCGGCGTCCGCGTCGACGGCCTCCACTACTTCGACGCCACCACCGGCCAGGCGATCCGCTCGTGAGCGAGCGCAGCCCGGTCACGTTCCCCCCGGACTTCGTCTGGGGGGTCGCCTCGTCGTCCCACCAGGTCGAGGGCGGGATGGAGGTCGACGGCGGCGGGCGCTCGATCTGGGACGACCTCGCCGACGTGCCCGGTGCGATCCGGGGTGGCGACACCGGGGCCGACGGGATCGACCACCGCCGCCGGTGGGAGGAGGACGTCGACCTGATGGCCTCGCTCGACGTCGGCGCCTACCGCTTCTCCGTCGCCTGGCCCCGCGTGCAGCCGGGAGGCACCGGCCCGCTCAACGGCCCGGGCATCGACTTCTACTCGGCCCTCGTCGACCGGCTCCTCGACCGGGGCATCACCCCCGTCGTGACCCTCTACCACTGGGACCTGCCGTCCGAGCTCGGCGGTTGGCCGGACCGGGACGTGGCGTCCCGCTTCGCCGAGTACGCCTCCCTCGTGGGCGCCGCGCTGGGCGATCGGGTCCAGCACTGGCGCACGATCAACGAGCCGTGGTGCTCGTCGATGCTCGGCCACGCCGCCGGGATCCACGCCCCCGGCCACCGCTCACCCGTCGAGGCCGTCGCCGCCGCCCACCACCTGCTGCTCGGCCACGGGCTGGCGGTCGGCGCGCTGCGGTCGGTCCTCCCCGCCGGCGCCGCGGTCGGCCTCACCGTCAACCCGTACCCGGTCGTCACGGCCGGTCCCACCGCCCAGGACGCCGACATGGCCCGACGGGTCGACGGCATCGCCAACCGGGTCTGGCTCGACCCCGTCCTGCGGGGCGCCTACCCGGCCGACGTGGTCGAGGACTGGGAGCCGCTCGGGTTCGCCGACGTCGTGCGGGACGGCGACCTCGACGTCATCGCCGCCCCGATCGACGCCCTCGGCCTCAACTACTACCGGCGCCACCACGTCCGGGCCGCCGCCACCCCCCGGACCGGCCGGGACTGGCAGCAGTGGCCGGGCACCGAGCACGTCGACCTCGTCCAGCCCGAGGGCCCGGCCACCGACGGCGGCTGGGCCATCGAGCCCGACGGGCTGTTCGAGACCCTCGCCATGGTCGCCGCCTACGACCCGCCCCCGCTCTACGTCGAGGAGTGCGGCGCCGCCTTCGACGCCCCCTTCGACGACCCGGACCGCATCGCCTTCCTGCGGGACCACCTGCGGGCCGCCCACCGCTCCCTCGAGTCCGACGTCGACCTGCGCGGCTTCTTCGTCTGGACCTTCTTCGACAACTTCGAGTGGGCCGAGGGCTACGCCCACCGCTTCGGCGTCGTCCACGTCGACCGCAGCACGATGACGAGGACGCCCAAGGCGTCGGCCCGCTGGTTCGCCGACGTCACCCGCTCGGGGCAGGTGACCTGAGGGCTACTTCGCCTTGGTGTTGGGGACCAGGTCGTGGGGCCCGATGAAGCCGATGTGGACGACCCCAGTGTCGCCCTTGGTGTCGTCGTGGAAGTAGATCCGGGGGATCTGCTTGCCCCCGCCCTGCACCGGCTTGAGGTGCGACCACATGTGCATCGTCCCCGAGGGATCGATCGCGGTCGAGACCGGGAAGCGCCGCGAGCGGGACAGCCGCTCGCTGTTCTTCACGGTGTCGCTCTCAGTCATGGCGATGAACTTGGAGGACACGGCCTCCGGGTGGCCGGCGCTCTCGCACCAGGCCTGGAACCCGGGCCCCTTGGCCTCGGCGTAGGCGTCGAGGGCCAGGAGGTGCTTCCACAGCCGCTGGCCCCACAGCTCCGACTTGGGCGACTCGTCCATCCGCTCGATGTCCCGGGGTGCGTCCGGGTGGATCCGGATGTGGCGCAGCGACCCGGCCAGCTCGACCGCTTCAGCGCAGGACTGGGCCTGGGCCAGGGCCAGGAGCCCCCGATCGACCGCCTCGCCCGTTCGGGTGTCCTGGGTCAGCACGGTCATCCGGGGACCGTACGCCTGCGAAGCGAGCGGTTCGTGCGCGAAACGGTGGAAACCCTGGTCCGGGTGGGTAGCGCCCTCGCTGTCACACCCCCTCCGTAGGCTCTCGACATGGCTCGGACCACCGCCCCCGCTGACGCCCTGGCGCCGTTCAGCGCGCCGGTGCGGGAGTGGTTCACCACCTCCTTCGGGGCGCCGACCGACGCCCAGGCCCAGGGCTGGCCGGCCATCGCGGCCGGCGACCACACCCTGATCCTGGCCCCCACCGGCTCGGGCAAGACGCTCACCGCCTTCCTGTGGGGGATCGACTCGCTGATGCGGAACCCCCGCGAGCTGGACGAGCGGGGCAAGCCCACCACCGGCACCCGCATCGTCTACATCTCGCCGCTGCGGGCCCTGGCCGTCGACGTCGACAAGAACCGGCGGGCCCCGCTGAAGGGCATCCGCCTGGCCGCCGAGCGGACCGGCGCGGGTCCGCTGGTCGAGCCCACGGTCGCCCTCCGCACCGGCGACACCTCCCAGGAGGAGCGGCGCCAGCTCCAGCGCCAGCCCCCCGACATCCTGATCACCACGCCCGAGTCGCTGTACCTGATGCTCACCAGCGCGGTGCGGGAGACGCTGGTCGACGTCGAGGCGGTGATCATCGACGAGATCCACGCCGTGGCCGCCACCAAGCGCGGCTCGCACCTGGCGCTCACCCTCGAGCGCCTCGAGGAGGTGGCCGAGAAGCCGCCGCAGCGCATCGGGCTGTCGGCCACGCAGCGGCCGCTCGACGAGATCGCCCGCTACCTGGGCGGCTTCACCGACGACGGCGCCCAGCGGCCGGTCACCATCGTCGACGCCGGCACCCGCAAGGTGCTCGACGTCGAGGTCATCGTCCCGGTCGACGATATGGCTGACCTGGGCCAGCCGGTGCAGCCCGGGGGCGGTGCGGACGGCCCGCCCAGCGGTCCGGCATCGGCGGCCCCGGCCCGCCGGTCGATCTGGCCGTCCATGCACCCCGAGCTGCTCGACCTGGTCCGCGAGCACCGCAGCACGCTGATCTTCGTCAACGCCCGGCGGCTGGCCGAGCGGCTGGCCACCCGGCTCAACGAGCTGGCCGCCGAGCAGGACGCCATCGCCCGGGGCGAGTCGCCGGGGCCCGCCTTCACGTCCGACGAGCAGATGGGGGCGCCGCCGCCGCCCGAGCTGGTCAAGGCGCACCACGGCTCGCTGGCCCGCGAGCAGCGCCTCATCATCGAGGACGACCTCAAGGCCGGGCGGCTCAAGGGCCTGGTCGCCACCTCGTCGCTCGAGCTGGGGATCGACATGGGGGCGGTCGACCTCGTCGTCCAGGTCGAGTCGCCGGGCGCGGTCAGCCGGGGCCTCCAGCGGATCGGCCGGGCCGGCCACCAGGTCGGGGAGCCCAGCCGGGGCAAGGTCTTCCCCAAGCACCGGGCCGACCTGCTGGAGGCGGCCACCGTCGTGCCCCGGATGGAGGCCGGGCTGGTCGAGGCCACCCGCTACCCCCGCAACCCGGTCGACGTGCTGGCCCAGCAGATCGTGGCCATGGTGGCCCTCGACGAGTGGACGGTCACCGAGCTGGTCGCGGTCGTCCGGCGGGCCGCCCCCTTCCACGAGATCACCGACACGGTCATCCACGAGGTCCTCGACCTGCTGTCCGGCCGCTACCCCTCCGAGGAGTTCGCCGAGCTGCGACCCCGGATCGTCTGGGACCGCGCCCTCGGCGTCGTGCGGGGGCGGCGGGGTGCCCAGCGGTTGGCGGTCACCAGCGGCGGCACCATCCCCGACCGGGGCCTCTACGGCGTCTTCCTCCCCGACGGCAAGCGGGTGGGCGAGCTCGACGAGGAGATGGTCTACGAGTCCCGCGTCGGCGAGACCTTCCTCCTCGGCGCCTCCACCTGGCGGATCGAGGACATCACCCCCGAGCGGGTCGTCGTCACCCCGGCCCCCGGGCTCCCGGGGAAGATGCCCTTCTGGCACGGCGACGGTCCCGGCCGCCCGCTCGAGCTGGGGCGGGCGGTGGGGGAGACCACCCGCACGCTGCGCGAGCTGCCCCGGGCCGAGGCCCTCGCCCGGCTGCGCGACAGCCACCGGCTCGACGAACGGGCCGCCACCAACCTCCTGGCCTACATCGACGACCAGGTCGCCGAGGGGGCGGTGCCCGACGACCGCACCATCGTCGTCGAGCGGTTCAAGGACGAGATCGGCGACTGGCGGATCTGCATCCTCTCGCCCTTCGGGGCCCGGGTCCACGCCCCCTGGGCCATGGTCCTGCAGGCCCGGTTGACCGAGCGGTGGGGCGCGCCGGTCGAGCTGATGTGGAGCGACGACGGCATCGTCCTGCGGCTGCCCGAGGCCTACGACGAGCTGCCCCTCGACGAGCTGCTCGTCGACCCCGAGGACGTCGACGACCTGATCATCGCCCACCTGCCCAGCACGGCCCTGTTCGCCTCCCGGTTCCGGGAGTGCGCGGCCCGGGCCCTCCTGCTGCCCCGGCGCCGGCCGGATCGGCGCACACCGCTCTGGCAGCAGCGCCAGAAGGCGGCCGACCTGCTCACCGTCGCCGCCCGCCACCCCCGGTTCCCGATCCTCTACGAGACCACCCGGGAGATCCTCACCGACGTCTTCGACGTCCCCGCCCTGCGCGAGCTGCTGGGCGACCTCCGCTCGCGGCGGGTCCGGGTCGTCCCCATCGACACGCCCAAGGCGTCGCCGTTCGCCCAGTCGCTGCTGTTCGGGTGGATCGCCGTCTACATGTACGAGGGCGACGCCCCGCTGGCCGAGCGCCGGGCCGCCGCCCTGGCGCTCGACAAGGACCTGCTGGCCGAGCTGCTCGGCGCCGACGAGCTGCGCGACCTGCTCGACGCCGACGTCCTGGCCGAGGTCGAGGCGTCGCTCCAGCACCTCGACGGCAAGGCCCCGGCCCGCGACCCCGACGAGCTCCACGACCTCGTCCGCACCCTCGGCCCCCTCACCCTCGCCGAGCTGGCCACCCGCTCGGCCCCCGCCGGGACCTCGCCCGCGGCGCCGGTCCCCGCTGTCGTCCCGTCCGCCGCCCCCGACGCGGCGGGGCCGGCACCCGAGGGCGGGGAGGAGTGGCCCGACGCCGCTCCCGAACCGGAACCATCGGCCGCGGCCTGGCCTCCACCGGGCCGGGACGAGGCGCCGGTGCGGGCCACGGTCGCCGGGTGGGTCGACGACCTCGTCGCCCAGCGCCGGGCCATCCGCGTCGGGGTCGCCGGGGAGGAGCGCATCGCCGCCGCCGAGGACGCCGCCCGCCTCCGCGACGCGCTCGGCTGCGCGGTGCCGATCGGCCTGCCGTCGGCCTTCACCGACCCGGTCGACCGGCCGCTGCTCGACCTCGTCGCCCGCTTCGCCCGCACCCACGGTCCGTTCCTCACCCGCGAGGTCGCCTCCCGCTACGGGGTCGACGAGCCCCGCGCCGCCGGCGCCCTGTCGGAGCTGTCCGCCGACGGGCGCATCGTGCTCGGCGAGTTCCGGCCCGGTGGCGTCGAGCGGGAGTGGTGCGATGCCGAGGTGCTGCGCCGGATCCGGCGGCGCTCGCTGGCCGCCCTGCGCCGCGAGGTCGAGCCGGTCGAGGCCGATGCGCTGGCCCGCTTCCTCCCCGCCTGGCAGGGGGTGGGCCTGCCCCGGCGGGGCCTCGACGGCCTGGCCGAGACGCTGGCCGTGCTCCAGGGGGCGGCGATCCCCGCCTCGGTGCTCGAGGCCGACGTGCTGCCGGCCCGGATGGATCGCTACCGGCCTGCCGACCTCGACGCCCTGGCTGCGTCGGGCGACATCGTGTGGGTCGGGGCGGGAGCGATCGGCGCCGGCGACGGGCGGGTCCGCCTCGTGTTCCGGGAGGAGCTGGGCCTCCTCGTCCCCGAGCCCGATCCGGACGCGCTGCCCGACGGCGCCGTCCACGACGTCCTGCGCCGTCACCTCGCCGAGCGGGGGGCGTCGTTCTGGCCGGCGCTCCAGGCGGCCCTGGCCGAGGCCGAGGTGGAGGACCGCGACGATCGGATGCTCCTCACCGCGCTGTGGGACCTGGTCTGGGCCGGCGAGGTCACCAACGACACGCTCGCCCCGCTGCGGGCCTTCGTCGCCGGCGGCTCGGGTCGCCGCGGTGGCCGCGGCGCGGGCGGTCGTGGAGGGCTCGGCAGCGGAGGGCTGGGCACGGCCGCCGGTCGCCGGTCGGTGTCCTCGGCTCGCGCCGGCCGGCCCCGGCCCGGTCGGATCACCCGGCAGGGACCACCGGCCGCCGCCGGCCGCTGGTCGTTGGTCGCCCCGCTGCGGGCGCCGGTGCCGAGCCCGAGCGAGGCGGCGCTGGCCCGGGCCCACCAGCTGCTCGAGCGCCATGGCGTGCTGACCCGCGAGGCGGCGCTGGCCGAGGGGGTGGAGGGCGGCTTCGCCGGCGTCTACCCCGTCCTGCGAGCCATGGAGGACAAGGGCACGGTGCGCCGCGGGTACTTCGTCTCGGGGCTCGGAGCGGCCCAGTTCGCCCTCCCCGGCGCGGTCGACCGCCTCCGCGCCGAGCGCGACCCGGCCACCACCCGCCGTCAGGCCCGGGCCCGCATCGACCTCCCGGACGACGCCTCCTCACCCCCCGCCCCATCGGTCCCCGACGACCTCACCGGCACCGGTTGGGACCTCGCCCCCGACCCTGCCACCCCCACCTTCGACCACGCCCCCACCGCCGCCGACGCCCCCGGCGCCGACGCCCCCGGCGATGCTGTGGACCCCGACCTCGACGACGACGGTCTCGACGAGGACGGGATCCCTGCGGCCTGGACGGCGGAGCCGGAGCCGTACGACGGCCGGGGCTGGGGCGGCGACGATCCCTCCTTCGGCTTCGACGACCTCGACGACGCCGACCTCGACACCCCGGTCGTCCCCATCGTCCTGGCCGCCACCGACCCCGGTCAGCCCTACGGCGCCGCCCTGCCCTGGCCGTCGTCGTCGGGTCGACCGGCCCGGGCCGCCGGGGCCCACGTGGTGTTGGTCGACGGCCGCCCCCTCGCCTACCTCGAGCGGGGCGGGCGCAGCGTCTCCCTCTTCCCCGGCGCCGCCGGCCGCGTCCGGTCCGAGACCGAGGTCGACGGCGACGACACCCTGGACGACGACACCCGCTGGGTCGATGCCCTCGTCGCCCTGGTCCGGCGGGGCCGGCGCCGCAGCATCGAGATCACCAAGGTCGACGGCCTCCCCGTCCGCGAGACAGACGCCGCCGAGCACCTCATGGCCGCCGGCTTCCGCGACTCCTACCGGGGCGTCGTCTACCGCGGCTGAGCGCGGTCTCGAACCGTCAGATCAGGATCCCGATGGCGGCCACGATCACTGCCGAGGCCGCCACGGCGATCCCGACCATCCACATGATGAGGCGGAGCCCGAGGGCGTTCACCTTGGCCTCGACGAAGTCCTCCGAGGCAGGTCGGAGCCGTGGATCGTTCGGGAAGTTCGAGAGCATCTCGCTGACGGCCTCCTCGTCCCGCACCACGTCGGTGAGCCGCTGGTGGAGCACGGCCCGGTTGCGTTCTGTGAGCACTGGGCTCTCCTGTCGATCGCAGGGTTGACATCGGCAGGGGAAGTTGCCCCGACCGTAGCACCCTGCGCCGTCAACTGGCAACCAATTCCTGTTACGCTTAGGACGGGTCCTTGCCCTCCCAGCGCTCGTCCTCGGCGTCCCACGTCTCGTTGCGGGCCTTGTTCGTCTCCTGCCAGGACTCGGCCGCCTCACGGGTCGGGTAGGGACCCAACGCCTCGACGTCCCGAGGGCGCTCGGTGCTGGTCACCGCTCGTCCGTGGGTCAGGTCCCACCACCACTGCTCGGCCATGTCACGCACCTCCGGGGTCGGTCGTCCCCTGACCCTGCCACGCCGCCGGGACGACACCACGCCCGAGCGCGAGCATGGTCCGGTGGGCAACCCGCAGATCCCCCACCTCGGTGGCGATCCCTCGACCTCCGACGCCGAGGGCGGCCCGCTCGCCGAGGTCCTCCGCCCCTTCGTCGTCGTCGGGCTGGTGGTCGCAGCGATGTGGGCCGAAGAGCTGATCGACCGCCTTCCCGGCACCCCGTTCGACCGGTGGGGCATCCGGCCCCGCAGCCTCCGTGGCATCGTCGGCATCCCGCTCGCCCCGTTCCTCCACGACGGGTTCCGCCACCTGTTCGCCAACACGATTCCGTTCCTCCTGATGGGCGGTGCCATCGCCAGCGGCGGGCTGGCCCGCTTCGTCCGTGTCGCCGTGATCGTCGGTCTCACCAGCGGGATGGGCGTGTGGCTCCTGGCCCGGGGTGGCACGGTGCACCTGGGCGCCAGCGGGCTGGTCTTCGGGTTCCTCACCTACCTCGTCGCCCGGGGGGTCATCGCCCGGAGGGCGACGTGGCTGCTCGGGGGGCTCGTCGTGCTCCTCGTCTACGGCGGGATCCTGTGGGGGCTGCTGCCCCGGCCGGGCGTGTCGTGGACCGGTCACGTCTTCGGCGCCGTCGGTGGCGTCCTGGCGGCGTGGGTGCTGCACCGCCGGACGCCCGACGCCGTCGACTGAGCGGTCGTAGGGTCCGGTCATGGCCGACATCACCGCCCTCGACGCCACCGCCCAGGCCGACCTCGTCCGCACCGGGGAGGTCTCCGCCACCGAGCTGGTCCAGGCCGCCGTCGAGCGCGCCGAGGCCACGTCCGATCTCAACGCCGTCATCCACCCGCGCTACGAGGAAGCCCTGGCGGAGGCCGGCGGCGACCTCCCCGACGGACCCTTCCGAGGCGTCCCCTTCGTGCTCAAGGACCTCGACGGGATCGCGACGGGCCTGCCGCTCCACATGGGCACCAAGGTCCTGCGCGACCACGGCTACGTCAGCCCGGTCGACGACACGCTCTACCGCCGCTTCCGGGACGCCGGGCTCGTGGTCATCGGCAAGACCAACACCCCCGAGCTGGGCCTCGTCCCCACCACCGAGCCCGAGTCGTACGGCCCGACCCACAACCCCTACGACCCGACCCGCACCCCGGGCGGTTCGAGCGGCGGGTCGGCGGCGGCGGTCGCTGCGGGCGTCGTCCCCATGGGCCACGCCGGCGACGGGGGTGGGTCGATCCGCATCCCGGCCTCGTTCTGCGGCCTGGTCGGGCTCAAGCCGAGCCGAGGTCGGGTCACGGTCGGTCCCGACACGGGGGAGGAGTGGTCCGGGCTCGTCGGCCGGCTCGCCGTCACCCGCAGCGTGCGGGACACGGCGACGCTGCTCGACGCCGTCGCCGGACCCGACGTCGGTGACCCGTACTGGGCCCCGCCGCCCGCCCGCCCCTTCGCCGACGAGGTCGGTGCCGACCCCGGATCGCTGCGCATCGGCTGGGTCACGGACGTGCCCGACGGCTCGGCCGAGACCGACCCCGAGATCGCCGCTGCCGTCGAGGCCACCGCCCAGCGCCTGGTCGAGCTGGGCCATCGGGTCGAGCAGGCCTCGCCGCCCGCCCTCGCCGACCCGTCGATGACCGGCCACTTCATCACCTGCTTCGGCGTGTGGGCGGCCCACGACCTCGACCGCATCGGCCAGATGATCGGCGAGCCCGTCACCGCCGACGGCGTGGAGGCCGGCACGTGGGCCGTGGCCGAGATGGGCCGATCGGTCACCGGCGCCCAGTTCCTCGCCGGACGGGAGGGTCTGCACGCCCACGCACGCTCGGTGATCCGCTGGTGGGAGGACTTCGACGTGCTGCTCACGCCCACCGTGCCCGAGGTGGCACCGACCCTCGGCCAGTTCGGCGCCGAGCCCGACAACCCCCTCGCCGGCCTGCTCCGCTCGACCGTGACGGTGGCCTTCACCGCCGTCTTCAACGTGACCGGCCAGCCCGCCATCTCGCTCCCGCTGGCCCGCTCGGCCGCCGGTCTGCCGATCGGGATCCAGCTGGTCGGCGCGCCGGCCCGGGAGGACGTCCTGCTCCGCCTCGCCGGTCAGCTCGAGGCCGCGCACCCCTGGCACCACGACAAGGTGTGACACCGGTCGGGGGTGGGGTAAAGGGTGGCCGGTGATGCCACGTTCTCGACGACTTTCGACACCTTTGGTCGCCTTCGGCGCATCGTTGGCGCTGCTCGTGTCCACCGCCGCCTCCTGCGGCGGTGACGACGACCCCTCCGATCGTCCCCAGCCCACCACCACCGCCATCCCCACCACCCAGTCCCAAGAGCAGGAGGACGAACAATCCCTCCGCCAACTGGCATCAGACTGGTTTGAAGAGGTTCGGCAGGTCTACATGCGGGGCACCGGGACGGAAGGCCTCGCTGCCTTCGCTGAGGAGCCGTATCTCAGTGGCGTGATCGGTCAGATCGAGGAGTTCCGGGCAACCGGCAACATGGCTCAGGAATCCGATGAGACCCGTCACGAGGTCGTTTCGGTGGATGTCGACGGGAGCGAAGCGGTGCTCGTTGAGTGTGTTGTCGACGCCGATGTGGTCATTGCGGCGAGCGGCGAGGTTGTCAACGACGACGTGCAGGCGAACCTCTACGAGACCGAGGCTCGGAAGGTCGACGAGGGTTGGCGACTCACCGGCCGCAAGACCCTGCGGGAAGTA
>JBQGCF010000248.1:0-13494 GCA_052038315.1 Iamia sp. | reverse complement strand
GGGCCTTCGTGATCGTCCTGGCGGTCGGCGGGTGGGCCGTGAACCGCCGGGTCGGGGTGCCGCTGACCGGTCGCCGGCGCCTGGCCTGGGGGCTGGGCCTGGCCAGCCTGTGGCTGGCGACCGACTGGCCGCTGGGGACGCTGGGGTCGGGCTACCTGGCGTCGGCCCACATGGTGCAGTTCATGATCTACACCTTCGTCGCCGCGCCGCTGCTCCTCCTGGCGGTCCCCGAGGGCCTGGCCGAGCGGATCCGCCCCTGGAGCCGGACCCACCGGGTCGGCACGGTGGCGTCGCGGCCCCTGGTGGCGGCGCTGGTGTCCAACGCGGTGCTCGTGCTCACGCACGCGCCGTGGACGGTGGACACGCTCCGGGTCACCCAGGCCGGCTCGTTCGTGCGCGACGTGGTCTGGCTCCTCGGTGGCCTGGTGCTGTGGGCGCCGATCGTCAGCCCGATCCGGGCGCATCGGGCGCGCCCGCTGGTGCAGGGCGCCTACCTGTTCCTCGCCGCCGGGCTGGTGCCGATGGTGCCCGGGGCGTTCCTGACCTTCGCCGACGAGCCCCTCTACCGGCTCTACGAGCTGGCGCCGCGGGTCGGTTCGATCGATCCGACCAGCGACCAGCAGGCCGCCGGGGTCCTCATGAAGGTGGGCAACATCCCGCTCGTCTGGCCCGTCATCGCCGCGATCGTCGTGGGGGCGGCGCGGCGGGACGAGGACCTGGAACCGCGCCGGCCCGTCGGGACGACCCAGACCACGTGAGCACACCCACCGTCGCGCCCGCGAGGTCCTGCGCCCCGTGGCAGGAGGCCCTCTCGGCATCGGTCGACGGCGAGACCGACGACCTCGAGGAGCACCGGCTGCGCGCCCACCTGCGTCGCTGCCCCCGCTGCGCGACGGCCCACGTCACGCTGCTCGACCTCCGTGCCGCCACCCTCGCCGGCGGGGCCCACGCCCCACCCGGGCTGGGGGCCGAGATCGCCCGGCGGCGCGACGCTCGGCACGCCCGCCGCCGGGTCGGCGCCGCCGCGGCGATCGTCCTCGCCCTCCTCCTCACCGTCGGCGCCACGACCGACCTGGGAGGGCGCGGCGAGGGGGGCGACGAGCTGGCCGCCGGCCCGGCACGGGACGCCCGGGTCGAGCTGCTCGACGACGTGGCGAGCACCGACGTCGTCGAGGTCGAGGCGGGGTCGGCCGTCACCTGGGCGAACGTCGGGTCCACGACCCACCGGCTGGTGAGCGACGTCGCCACGGCCACGGTCACCGACGAGGTCCGGCCGGGCAAGTCGGAGACGATCACCTACGCCCGGGCCGGCACCTACGCCTTCCACTGCTCGATCCACCCCACCGTGCGGGGCCGGGTCGAGGTCACCTCGTGACCGACGACCTGGCGACGGTCCTGCGTCGCGCCGCGGCCGGCGATCGCCGGGCCGAGGAGGAGCTGGTGGCCCGGACGATCGGCGACGTGTGGGCCTTCTGCGCCCACCAGCTCGATCCCCTCGGCGCCGACGACGCCACCCAGCTCACCTACATGCGCGCCCTGCGGTCCCTCTCCCGGTTCCGCGGCGAGTCCACGGTGCGGACGTGGCTCATCGGGATCGCCCGCCACACCTGTCTCGACGAGCTGCGGGGCCGGGAGCGCCACCGGCGGCTGATCGACCGGCTGCGGTCCCGCCGGGCCGAGGAGGTCGTCGAAGACGCGCCCCGCCCGGCCGAGCTGGAGGACCTGGTGCGGGCCCTCCCCCGGGAGCGGCGCGAGGCGTTCGTCCTGACCCAGCTGCTCGGGTTCACCTACGCCGAGGCGGCCACGGTCCTGGACTGCCCGATCGGCACCGTCCGCTCACGGGTCGCCCGGGCCCGGGAGCAGATGGCCGCCGGCGGCACCGCCTACCTCACCGACGACGACGCCGCCGCCCGGTGAGCCCGGCGAGCGCTCACCCCTGCACGGTCGTCAGCGCCACCGCCTCGTCGGCGGTGACGACCCGCACGTCGACCTCGACGTCGTCGCCGCGCCGCAGGTCGAGGCGGAGCCGGACCACGTCGTCGTGCTCGACGGGGGCCGCCAGCCCCTCGAGCATCACGTGGGCACCGGCGGGGACGAGGGCGTGGTCGGAGGTGGCGGCGATGTCGATGGCGTCGGTCGGCTCCATGATCGTGAGGCCGTCGCGCTCGCCCCGCTGGTGGAGGGTCACCCGGTCGACGGCCCCGACGGCGCCGACCACCTCCGCGCCCACGATGGCGTCGCCCCCGCCCCCGTTGGCCAGGTCGAAGTAGACCGCCAGCGCGGTCGACCCCTCGGTGGTGAAGGCATCGGACACGGTGACGTCCGACGGTGGCGCCGTGGCCCCCCGTCCGGCGGCGAGCAGCGCCACCAGGGCGACGGCCAGGCCGCCGATCGCCAGGCCGGCCCACCGGGCTCGGGTCACGACGGCTCCTCCTCGATGCGGGCCAGGAGGGGCAGGTCGGCCTCCCAGTCCTGCTGGCGGACCCCGAAGGGGTACTGGACGTGGGCCAGGTCGTCGGCGGTGTAGGCGAGGATCTGGGAGGCGTGGCCGACGAGGTAGTCGCCGCCGGGCTCGCTGGGCTCCTCGGCGATGGCGACCGGGACCCTCGCCGCCTCCTGGGCCGCGACCAGCTCGTCCTCCGTTCCGGTGAGGCCGATGAACCGGGGGTCGAAGCGGTCGAGGAACGTCCGGATCGCCTCGGGCGTGTCGCGCCGCCGGTCGACGCCGACGAAGACGACGGTGGGCTGCGGCATCCCCGGCCGGTCGAGGACCGACGCCAGGTTGGACAGGTGCAGCGGGCAGACGTCGGGACACGACGTGTACCCGAAGAAGAGGAGGGTCAGCCGCCCCTCGGTCTCGGCGCGGAAGTCGAAGGGCTCGCCATCGGTGTCGGTGAGCGTGAAGTCCGGGCGGGGCTCGGGTGCGCCCAGCTCGGTGCCCTGGTACGGGCCGTCGTCGACGGCCTCGTCGACCGGCTCGCGGCCGAGCACCCTCCACGACACGGCGGCCGCCAGCACCAGCAGGGTCAGCCCGACCACCACGAACGGCGCCCTCGGCACGCGCCCCGGTGCGGCGGTCACGGGCGGAAGGAGGTCGTGGGCATGTGGATGGGTCGTGCGGGTGCCGCCGGACGGTTCCCGGCGGGAACCCTCGGACCGGGACCCGACGACGTACAGGTCGTGCCCACCCTCCGCCGCGCCGCCGTGGTCCTCGCCCTCGCCATCGTCCCGCTGGTGGCCGCCTGCGGCGACGACGCCCCCGCGCCGACCGCGGCACCCTCCGGCCCGGCCGCCCGGGGCGAGGCCCTGGCCCGGGACCGCGGCTGCGCCGGCTGCCACTCCCCCGACGGCAGCCGCGAGGTCGGACCCACGTGGCAGGACCTGGCCGGATCCGACGTGCCCCTCGACGACGGCACCACCGTCGTCGCCGACGCCGACTACCTCCGTCGCTCCATCGAGGACCCCGGCGCCCAACGGGTCGAGGGCTTCACCGTCCGGATGCCCGAGGTCTCCCTGAGCGACGACGAGATCGACGACCTCATCGCCCACATCGAGTCTCTGGCCGACCGGCCCGGATGAGACCCGGTGCGACCCGGGCGTGCGCTCAGCGTTCGATGCCGGGGAAGTGGGTCTGCTCGCCGGCGAGGTGGGCCAGGACGAGGGGGAGGACGTGACGGAGGTCCTCGAGGAGGGTGGGATCGGTGACGATGCGGGGGTCGGTGGCGCCCAGCTCCTCGAGGGCCGCCCGGTGGGTGCGGGCGCCGGCATCGGACAGCGGGCGGACGAGGCCGTGGGTGTGGCCCGCGCCGGCGACGTCGAGACGGGCGACGAGCACGGGCAACCGGCGGCCGAAGGACTCGGTGAGGATGAGGCAGTGGCGGAACCGGGCCCCCTCGTCACGGAGCCAGAGGTCGAGGTGGGCGCCCAGCGGGCGGTCGAGCAGGACGGCGGTCGTCGCCGGTCCGAGGTGCCCGGCCCACGGCCCCGTCGTCGCCCCGCCCAGCACGCTCATGGCCACCAGGCCGCGCACAGGGAGGTCGCCGTCGAGCGTGGCCGGATCCCGGTCCGAGAGGTCCAGCAGCTCCACCGTCGGTGACCCGTCGTCGTCGATGACGGTGCGGCGGGCGACGGGCCGTGGGTGCCCGCCGGGTGCGTCCACGTCGTAGGACGCGGCCAGGTCGGGCAGCAGGGCGAGGAAGAGGTGGGCATCGTCGCCCGTGGCCGCCACCATGTGCTCGACGGGGGTGCCGGGCCCGACCCACCGGGCGCGGAGCAGGGGGCCGTTCCGGAAGCCCTCGGTCTCGACGTTGCGCAGGGCGAGGTGGGTGGCGGTCGAGGGCGCCGCGGCGGTGGCCGGTGCGAGGGTGATCCCGTCGCCGGCCAGCTCGCGGCTCGCGGCCACGAGGAGCGGGGACCAGGCGAGGTGGCCGTCGTGGCCCAGCGTCGGGCGGTCGGGACCGAGGGCCTCGGCCACGGCGCGGTAGAGCTCCTCGCCGACGAGCGTCCACCGCTCGGCGTGCTCGACCCCGAAGAGGCCGGCGGTGAGGTCGGGGGCCGAGAGCAGCCGGGCCAGGTCGGGGTCACCCGGCGCCCGCGCCGCGAGGACGGCGATCGCCGTCGTCCAGTCGATGCCGGTGCGCCGGAGGTGCCGGAAGCGGTCGTCGGGTCGCAGCGCCCGGGGGATGTCGGCGAGCACGAGGCGATCGAGGCCGACGTCCAGGGCGATGCGGGCCACGTCGCCCTGCATGCAGGCGCGGGCCAGGGCGTGGACGCCGTGCAGGCGGAGGTAGGGCGACGGGAGGCCGGCGACGAGCCGGGCCGCAGCGCGCCAGTGGACGAGGTAGCCGGGATGCCCGGCGAGGGCGTCCACCGGCCGGCCCAGGGCGGTGACCGAGGCCCAGGTGGCGAAGGCCTCGTGGGTCGCCTCGCTGACCGAGACCAGGTCGACGACCGTCTGGCGGACGTTGTCGTCGCCCGCGGCGTCGGCGAGCTCGTCGAGGACGAGCGTCAGGTTCCCGAAGGCCGTCGACGCCGCCAGCTGGCGGTGGTTCGACTCGTGGGCGCTGGCCAGCTCGACCGAGCCGGCGTCGGCGCCGGAGGCATCGATCCACCAGCCACGGTGGTGGAACCACCCCGAGGCGTCCCCCGCCGTCACCGCCAGTCGATGAGCGGCCGGCGGTCGTCGGGGTCCCGGGGGCGCATCCACTCGTCCCCCTCCACCAGCCCGGCCTCGCGGATCCGGGCGACGAAGTCGGCGAAGTCGTAGCGGTTGATGCGACGCCGGTCGTCCTCGGGCAGCGTGTCGTAGAGCTCGTCCTCGGTCATGAACCCGTCCCGCACCGCGGTCTTGAGCCGCAGGCGCAGCAGGAGCCGACGGTCACCCGCCCCCAGCTCGACCTTCTCGACGTCGAGGACGGTGGGGATCACGACCGTCGCCATGGCGATGGCGACCTCCTCGAAGCCGCGCTGGGCCAGCGAGGCCCCGACGATCGCGCTCAGCACGGCCGTGCGGACGCCCGGACCGGCGAGGCCGATGCGCCACTGGCCCACCCGGAACCCGTAGGCGTCGGCCGGCACCTCGCCGCCGCTCGGGCGGCCCAGGCGCCCCAGCTCGTCGGCCACCTCGTCGGTGAGGGGATCGTCGCCGTCGAGGCCGAGCAGGGCGCACAGGCGCGCCACGTCGTCGACCGCCAGCTCGTCGCCGTCGACGCCTGCTGCATCGAGCAGCACGTCGAGGTGGTCGTCGCTCACAGGTAGCCCTCCAGCCCGTCGAGGTCGGTGAACGATTCTGTCGCCAGCAGGTGGGTCACCACGACCTGCAGCCAGGTGCCCTCCCGCTCGGGGAGGCCGGGGTCGTCGACGACGCGGACCCCGGGGGTCGTCCCCAGCTGGTAGCGGAGGAGGCTCGTCGACACCTCGTCGCCGAGGTACAGCCACCTCACCGACGAGCCCTCGGGGGCCATGACGAGGCCGTGGACGGCGTGGGTGGCCGCATCGGCGATGGCGATCTGGGTCGCGGCGACGGTCCTCCCGTCCCGGGACCAGGAGCCGACGAAGTGGTCCAGGGCCACGTCGACCAGCATCACGATGCTCGTCTCCCCGGCGAGCCCGTCCCACCAGGCCGCCGACCAGTCCCGGTCGGCGAGGCAGCTCACGCCGACGACCGACAGGACCGGGCCGCGCCCGTCCCACCCGGCGATCAGCTCGGTCGCCGCCGACGGCACCGGGAGCGGCGAGTGGAGGATCACGTCCTCGCCGTCGTCGTCGCCGACCAGCCGGACGTCGACCCGGGCGCCCCGCTCGGCCAGGAGCTGCGCCGCCTCGTCCGCCGGCCACCGGAAGAGGCGGGCCAGGCGCGTCGCCAGGCGGGCGTCCAGGACGAGGGTCGGCCGCCCACCGACCACGTGGCCCTCGCGGTGGGCGACGACCTCCTCGGTGGCCACCGGGAACAGGCGGCCGCCCCAGAGGTCCGGTGCGTGGTGGAGGCGCACCCCGGCGATCGTCGCCCCGGCCAGCGCCCGGTCGTCGGGCGCACCGTCCAGCGCATCGGCCCGCAGCCCCAGGTCAGGGCGGAGGGCGGCACCCAGGTCGACCAGCACCCGGGTCGCCTCCTGGTGGCCGTCGTAGGCCAGGACGGTCGCACCGACGGCGCCCAGCGCCGCCGCCACGACCTCGTAGGCGGCCGCCTCCCACGCACCCCAGGCCTCGTCCCAGTCGTCGTCGGCGGCGCCCTCGGCGTCACCCCGCTCGTCGGCGGCCAGGGCGCCCTCTTCACCGCGCCCGCGCACCACATCGTCGGCGACCGCCGCCGCCTCGGCCACGACCGCCCCGCCCGACCGCATCAGCCACCGCCAGCGGCCGTCCGGCGTGTCCAGCCACCGGGGCGGCTCGGTCGGCGGCGTGGCCAGGTCCTCGGCCAGCGCCTCGACGATGGGGGTCTGCATGGCCACCCGGGCCAGCGCCGTGGCCATGAGGTAGCGCCGGTGCTCACCCGCCACCGGCGCCAGCAGCCGGCAGGTCGCCCGGTAGAGCGGCACGTAGGCCGGATAGGTCGCCAGGACGTCGGCCGCGTCGGCGTGCTGGGCGAGGGCGACGCTCACGCTGGCGAAGGTGGCGAACGACTCGTGGGTCACCCGCGCCATGTCCAGCAGGGCGAGGAACGCGGCGTCGTGGCCGGCGCCGAGGCGCCCCACCACGTGCAGGGCGGTGCCCCACGCCGTCGAGTCGTTGAGGGCGATGTGGTGCGCCTCGTGCATCCGCACCACCACGTGCTGCAGCCGGTCGGTCCCGACGAGGTGCAGGTCGGTGCGCTCGGGCGTGTAGCTCCCCCGGCTCGCGCCCTCGCCGTCGAACGACAGCCTCCTGAGGTGGTCGCGTCCCTCCACGCCCCCCATCGTCGCCGACGTCAGGGGTCGTCGGTGAGGAGCTCGTCGAGGCGGACGAGGTCGTCGGCGGTGACGACGCCGACGAAGCGGTCCCCGTCGCAGACGGCGAGGCGGTCGGCGTCGGCGGACCGCATGGCGCCGACGGCGTCGGCGAGGAGCCAGTCGGGGCGGGCGACGGGCAGGCCGGTGCGCATCGCCTCGGCGACGGTCGTCGCGGCCCAGGCGTCGCGGTCGATCGCGGCGAGGCGGTGGGCCTCGGCCATCCCCAGGTAGGTGGTGCCGTCGACGACCGGGACGGACTGCTGGCGCCGGCCGACGAGGTGCTGCCGGAAGAGCTCCTCGATGGTGGCGTCGGGCGGGACGGTGCGGGCGTCGGCGTCGATCACCGCGGCGAGGGGCAGGCGCAGCCTGCGCTCGAGGTGACCGGTCCGCCCTGCGGCCTGGTACGGCGAGATCGAGGCCCGGCCCATGACGAGCTGGGCGACGACGGCGGCGATCAGGCCGGGGACGACGAAGCCGGGCTGGCCGGTGAACTCGGCCACGAACACCACCGCCGCCAGCGGCACCCGGTACCCGGCGCCGAGGAAGGCGGCCATCCCGACCACGGGGAACAGGGTCGTGCCCTCGACGTCGAACAGCCCGCCGACCGCCCGGCCCACCAGCGCGCCCTGGATGACGAGGGGGATGAACAGGCCTCCGGTCCCCCCGCCGCCGACCGCGGCGGCGGTGCCGACGACCCGCAGCGTGCCCAGGGCGACGATGGCGGCGACGCCGTGCTCGGGTTCGAGCGCCCAGCGCAGGGCGTTGTAGCCCGGCCCGAGCCCGAGCGGACCGGAGCCGAGGGCGTCGCCAGCGACGACGACGGCGGCCAGCACCGCGCCGGCCACCCCGACCCGGACCGCCGGGTGCCCCCGGCCCGACAGGCGCTTGGCCGCCCCGATCAGCAGGACGAACAGGCGGGCCAGGCAGCCGGCGACGAGGCCGACGAGGGCGGCGCCGCCCAGGTCGACCAGGTCGAACGGCGGGCGCCCGGACACCGGGAGCAGGGGCTCGGTGCCGGCCAGGGCGGCGAAGGTGACGTAGCTGGCGGCCGAGCTGATCGAGGCGGGCAGGACCATGCGGCGGGCCAGGTCGTCCTGGAACGGGACCTCCAGGGCGAACACCAGCCCGGTGACCGGGGCCTTGAACACCGCCGAGACCCCGGCGGCGGCCCCGGCGACCATGAGGACCTGGGCCTGCTCGGCGCCGAACAGGCGGGCCAGCCGGCGCTGGACGCCCGAGCCGATCGACGCGCCGGCGTAGATCGCCGGCCCCTCGTAGCCGAGCGGCACCCCGCTGCCGAGCGTCGCCGCCGCGGCGAGGAGCTTGATCGGCAGGTCGCGCCACCGGAGCCGGTCGCCGCGGGTGTCGTGGAAGGCCCGGATGTAGTCGTCCGACGTCGACGGGGACGCCGACCGACCGCCCAGGCGCAGGATCAGAGCGGCGAGGGCGAGGCCGACCGCCGGGGCCGCCGCCTGCACGGCCAGGGGCAGGTCGAGGACCCGGTCGAAGGCGGTCTCGGCGGCGACGCCCTCGAAGCCGGCGACCACCAGGCCGACGACGATGCCCACCACGCCGGCGACGACCAGCACCTCGCGAGAGCGCCGGCCGAGCTCCGCCAGCCGCGTCCGGCCCGGGCCCGCGGCCAGGCGATCGAGGCGGGTCCAGGCGGTCACGGGGCGGGGGCCGACCAACCGAGCGGGTCGAGGTCCAGCGGGGCCTCGCCCGCGGCCGCGGCGAAGGCGGCGAGGGCACGGACGGCCTCGTCCGTCACGTCGGAGCCCAGGCGGGCCACGATCGCCGCCACGTCCCGTCGCCTCCGGTCGAGGACGCGCGCCAGCAGCCGGCGCCCGGCCGCCGTGAGGTGCAGCTCGACCCCGCGGCGGTCCTCCGACGCCTGCACGCGGCGCACCAGGGCCTTGGCCACCAACCGGTCGCACATCCGCGTCGCCGTCGTCGGGTGGATGTCCAGCGCCTCGGCCAGGTCGCCGACCGACACGCCGGGCCGGGACCCGACGACGACCAGCGCCCGGTACTGCGGCAGGGTCACGTCGATGCCGGCGATCGAGCGGGCCGCCACCCCCACCAGGGCCCGTGACGCGTCGAGCAGGGCGTCGACCAGATCGTCCTCCGTTGCCTGCTGCACAGCATCGAGTGTAGGGGTACACCTAACCGGATCGTCGGCCGTCGGGGACGGGGGCGCCTAGCGTCGGCGGCCGACCAGAGGCACGAGCGAGGGACGGAGGACGCACATGTGGGTGTTGGCCAGTGCGGGACAGGAGGCGGCCGAGCACGCAGCGGTCCTGAAGGAGCTCGTCACCGAGCACAACATCGCCTGGATCATCGTCGACGTCGTCATCATCCTGGCGGTCGCCCGGTTGGTCGGCGCGCTGTTCCGCAAGATCGGCCAGCCACCCGTCGTCGGCGAGATCGTGGCCGGGCTGGTGCTGGGCCCGCTGGTCCTCGGCTCGGGCACGGTCACCGACCTGCTCGGCCTCGACGAGCCGCTGAGCGACACCCTGTTCCCGGCCGACGCCCGCCCGTTCCTCAAGGTCCTGGCCGAGCTGGGCCTGATCATCTTCATGTTCGTGGTCGGCCTCGAGCTCGACATGAAGCTCATCCGGGGCAAGGAGCGGCTCGCCGCGGGGGTGTCGATCACGTCGGTGGTCCTGCCCTTCACCCTCGGCGTGGGCCTCGCCGCCCTGCTCCGTGACGACTACCTCCCCGAGGGCATCGACTTCCTGCCCTTCGCCCTGTTCGTCGGCGCCTCGATGTCGGTCACCGCCTTCCCCGTGCTGGCCCGCATCCTCAACGAGCGCCGGATGCAGAACACGCCGGTCGGCGCCCTGACCCTCGCCTGCGCGGCCATCGACGACATCCTGGCCTGGTCGCTGCTCGCCCTCGTGACCGCCGTGATCGAGTCGTCGTCCGGCGGGGGCGGCAACGCCGGCGCCGACCTGGCCCGGGTGCTCGGGCTGACGCTGGTCTTCGGCCTCTTCATGTCGATCGCCATCAAGCCGGTGCTGGCCAAGCTCAACGACCGGTTCAAGGCCAACGGCCTGACCCCGGACCTGCTGGCCGTCGTCATCGCCCTGCTGCTGATGGCGTCGTGGGCCACCTCGCACATCGGCATCCACTCGATCTTCGGCGCCTTCGCCCTCGGCGTGGTCTTCCCCCGCGACGGGGCCGAGGCCTTCACCCACGCGGTGCTGGAGCGGATCGAGAGCGTGGCGGTGCTGGTGTTCCTCCCGCTGTTCTTCATCGTCACGGGCCTCAACGCCAAGATCCCGGCCGGCGTCGAGGTGGGCCAGTTCGTCGAGGTGCTGGTCCTGGTCGTCGTGGTGGCCTGCGTCGGCAAGTTCGTCGGCGCCACGCTGGCGGGACGGTTCCAGGGCCTGTCCTGGCGGCGGTCGGGCGCCATCGGCACGCTGATGAACACCCGCGGCCTGACCGAGCTGGTGCTGCTGTCGATCGGCTACGACAAGGGCGTCCTCGACGAGACCATGTTCACCGCCCTGGTGCTCATGGCGATCATCACGACGCTGATGACGTCGCCCCTGCTCCACCGGATCTACCCGGACTCGATGATCGAGCACGACATCGCCGAGGCCGAGCGGGCCGCCCTGGGCGACGCCATCGCCTTCCGGGTCCTCGTGGCCATCGACGACCCCCACACCGCCGGCCCGCTGGTCGACGTGGCCAGCCGGATCGCCCTGTCCCAGCAGCCGGCCGAGGTGGTGCTCACCAGCTACGAGCAGCAGCGGGCCGACCTCGGCGGCCGGGAGCTGTCGCAGCTGGTCGACTCGATCGCCGGCGAGCTGGAGTCGCTGCGCGAGCTGGAGGAGCGGGTCGCCGCCCAGGGCCTGGCGGTCCAATCGTTCTCCCAGCGCACGCTGGAGCTGGCCGACGACCTCGCCGCCCAGACCACCCGCCTCGGCGCCCGGCTCGTCGTCGTCGGCGACCGGCGCGAACACCCGACCGGGACCACCGTCGTCGGCGACCTCGTCGCCTCCGGCCCGGCCGACGGCGCCGGCGGGATCGCCCCCCTCCGCCGGGCCGCCACGGCCACGGCCACGACGGACGACGGCGGCGCACCGGTGGTCGAGGCCGGCGACGGCCCCGGTGGCATCGCCGCCCTGGAGTACGCCCTCCGGCTCGGGCTGCCCGCCGGCGTCGCCCCCACGATCGTCGGCGTCGGCGCCGCCCGCCGGGGCGCCAAGCGGCTCCAGTCCGCGGTCGAGAAGATGCGCGGCCGGGGCCTGGCGGTCACGACGATCGACGACGACCTCCTCACGCCGGCCGGCACCGAGGCCGCGGCCGGCGCCACCGCCGTCGTCCGCTCCTTCGCCGGGCCCGCGGGGCTGGGCCCGGTCGAGCGGGCCCGCGCCGACGCCGAGCGCTTCGTCTCCCCGGTCCTGTTGATCGCCCCGGACCCCAACCGCCTCGAGCGCAGCGACCTCGACGCCCTCCTCGACGCCCCCGCCCCGGAGCCCACCCCTTAGGCGTACGCCCATTGATTTGAGAATCATTCTCAACCTAGGGTCCGTACCGTGCAGCTCGCCACCGCCCACGTCCTCGACTGCCAGGGGCGCACGACCCACGTGCTCACCCTCGAGATCGACGGCACGGTCACCATCGCCTTCCGCTCCGGTGGCCACACCGCCCGGGTCGATCCCCGGACCCGCACCGTCCTCACCCCCGGCATGCACGTCGCCGACACGCTGATGGACGAGGCCGCCTCCCTCCGCCCCTGACGCCTCGGATGCCCCGGGCACCCAGGGGGGTCAGCGCCGGGCGACCACCGCTCTCGCCGCGCCGAAGGCCAGCGCCTCCCCGGAGGCGATCAGCTCGGCGTCGGTGCCCTCACGGGTGAGCGAGACGTTGGCGGCGACGTCGGCGACCACGGCTCGGGTGTAGATCGTGTCCGATGCGTCGCCGGGTCGGTGCAGTCCCTGGTGGGCGACCCGATCGGTCGACCCGGGCGTCCACACCACGCCACCCGTGAGGGCGTCGACGATGTCGGGCCGGGACGGGAACACGTCCATCCGGACGGACGCGCCCCCGCCGAGCTCGTACGCGCACACGATCTCGTACCCCGTGTCGATGACCTCGGTGGAGAGCACCGTCGCCTCCGCCTCCCGCTCGACGGCGGGCGTCATCCCCAGGTCGCACGGCGCCTCGGCGATGTCGGCGCCCCACCACTCGTCCTGGGCGCATGCCGTCGGTGCCGCGAGGAGCGCACCGACCAGGAAGACCACCGCCGCCCTCGCCATCGGGACGATGGTAGGGGCGGCCCTCCGTCGGGCCGGGGTCAGCTCTCCTCGGTCGAGAAGGTGGTTCGGGCGTCGGTGCCCGCTGTTCCGGTGGGCGCGCAGTCGCCGGCGGCGATGGCGGCGCGGAGACGACCGACGTCGAGGCCGGTGGCCAGGTGGGAGGCGAGGAGGTCGGCGGGCACCGGCTGGCCCCAGAGGTCCCGGTGGCAGACCTCCTGCATGCCGTAGCGGACGTCGACGGCCCGGGCCTCGGCCGATCGCAGCACGGTGCGGGCGACCTTCTCCCGCCCGGCCCAGGCCCCGCCCCAGCCCTGCACCCGGCCCGCCCAGTAGGCGACGGCACCCTCCTCGGGTTCGCGCTCGAGGGCGGTCCACAGCACCCGGCGGACCCATCCGTCGACGTCGCCTGCGGCGGCGAGGACCTCCGGCGCGGCCAGCAGGCGGGCGCGGAGGGCCTCCGGTCCGATCCGGCGGAGCTGGTCGGACCAGAAGGCGATGTCGGGGCCCGACGGTGACCGGCCGAGGGTGCGCTGGTAGGTCCGGCGCACCGTGGTGGCCCTGCCCTCGGCGGTGCGGGCCAGCGTCGCCGCCAACGCCTCGACGGAACCGCCCGAGGCGAGGCGGCCGGACCAGTAGGCCGAGCCGCCGGCGTCGGGGCGTCGGTCGAGCACGCCCTGGTAGAGCGCCCTCACGGCCCGTGTCGCGCCCCACTCCCCCGGCAGGTCGTCGGTGGCGCCCACGAAGAACCGGTAGTCGACCTCGCCGCTGGTGACCGTCCCGCCGTCGACGTCCTCGGC
>JBQGCF010000247.1:0-5416 GCA_052038315.1 Iamia sp. | reverse complement strand
GCGCCGGGGGCCGCCCCGGGGCCGCCCCCCCCCCCCCCCCCCCCGGCCCCCCGCGGGGGGGGCGCGGGCCCCGCGTCCCCGTCCGGGGCCGGCGCCGCGGCGGTGGTCGTGGTGCTGGCCGGCGGGGCGGCGTCACGGTCGTCCTCGACGCCGGCGATCGACGCCCCGATCCCGACCACACCGGCCGCCACGCCGACGGTCACGGCGCCGATCAGCAGGCGACGGTTGGTCCGGTGGGCGTCCACGGCCCCCGCCCTACCCGGGGGGCTGCCGAGGTGAACGTTGGGCCTTCGTTCACCGGGGCGTCACCGGGGCCACCGGGGGCGGCCACCTCTCCTCCGTACCTTGCGCGACGTGCCCCCTTCCGGGGGGCGTCCCTGGACCCCTCTGAGGAGACCACTTCACATGCACCACCGAGTTCGACGAGCCGGCATCGCCACCCTGGCGGCCGCCCTGCTGCTCACCGCCGCCTGCGGCAACGACAACTCCGACGAGACCGGCAGCGACGCCACCGTCCCCGAGGAGAGCGCAGACCTCTCCGGCTCCGTCGCCATCTCGGGCTCGTCGACCGTCGAGCCCATCTCGAGCGCGGTGCGGGAGGCGTTCATCGGTCAGGCCGAGGGCGTCGACGTGACCGTCGAGGGCCCCGGCACCGGCGACGGCTTCGAGAAGTTCTGCGGTGGCGAGACCGACATCTCCGATGCCTCCCGCCCGATCAAGGAAGAGGAGATCGCCGCCTGCGAGGAGGGCGGCGTCGAGTTCATCGAGCTGGAGATCGGCCTGGACGGCATCGCCGTCATCGGTGCCGAGGACAGCCCGGTCGAGTGCCTCAACTTCGCCGACCTCTACGCCCTGCTCGGCCCGGAGTCGGAGGGCTTCTCCACCTGGGCCGATGCCCAGGAGCTGGCCACGTCGCTGGGCTCGGACACCGAGCTGCCCGACGAGAACCTCGTGATCACCGCTCCCGGTGAGGAGTCCGGCACCTACGACAGCCTCATCGAGATCGCCCTGGCCGACATCGCCGAGGCCCAGGTCGAGGCCGGTGCCATCACCGAGGACGTGGCCGAGTCGCTGCGGGCCGACTACTCGGCCAACGCCAACGACAACACCATCATCGAGGGCGTGTCGGCCGAGGCCGGCGGTCTCGGCTTCGTGGGCTTCGCCTTCGCCGACCAGGCCGAGGGCGTCAAGCTGATCCCGATCGCCTCCGAGCCGGGCGGCGAGTGCGTCGAGCCCACCCTGGAGACCATCCAGGACGGCAGCTACCCGATCTCGCGCAGCCTGTACATCTACGTCAACGCCGCCAAGGCCGAGGAGAACGAGGCCCTGTCGGCCTTCGTCGACTTCTACCTGGAGGGCCTGACCGGCTTCGTCGAGGCGTCGGACTACGTGGCCCTCGACGACCAGGCCCCGACCGACCAGGCCTGGGCCGACAAGACCACGGGAACCCAGGTCGAGGGCTGATCCCCTCGCATCACCGCTGGTGACAGGGGCCCCGGCGCGGCGGCGCCGGGGCCCGTCCCGTCCTCCCGAACACCCAACGTTGGGTGCCTGTTCACCTCCCGTTCACCACGGGCGTCCTGCGTCGCCACCTTCCCTCCGTAGGTTGCGGCAGACCCCCCTCTCGCCTGGAGCGCCATGACCCCCGCCTCCGAGACGGTCGCCACCCGCGGGCCCGTCACCCTGGCCGAGCTGTCCCGCCGGGACGGCCGCACCGCCACCGACGCCATCGTCGGGCGGGTGCTCGCCGTGGCCGGCGCCCTGGCCATCGTGATCAGCCTGCTGATCGTGGGCGTGCTCTTCCGGGACGCCATCGGCTTCCTCACCGACATCGAGATCAGCTCGCTCTGGGGCGACGTGTGGCGGCCCCGCAGCGGGCGCTACGGCATCCTGTCGCCGGTCCTCGGGACGATGTGGGTGACGCTGATCGGTGTGGGCCTGGCCGGGCCGATCGGGCTCGGCGCCGCCATCTACCTCTCGGAGTACGCCACCCCGAAGGTGCGCAAGACCGTCAAGCCGATCATCGAGGTGCTGGCCAGCATCCCGTCGGTGGTCGTCGGCGTGTTCGCCTTCCGGTTCATCGCCCCGGAGATCACCCAGCGGATCTTCTCGGGCAGCCCGACCCAGAACCTGCTGGTCGCCGGGATCGGCGTGGGCCTGCTCAGCATCCCGCTGATGACCTCGGTCTCCGAGGACGCCCTGCGGGCCGTCCCCTCGGCGATGCGGGAGGCCAGCTACGGCCTGGGCGCCCGCAAGATCACGACGGTGGTGCGGGTCGTCGTGCCCGCCGCCGTGTCCGGCCTGGTGGCCGGGCTCATCCTCACCATCTCCCGGGGCATCGGCGAGACGATGGTGGTGTTCATCGCCGCCGGTGGCGCCCCGGGGCGGCCCGACAGCCCGCTCGACTCCGGCATCACCATCACCTCGGCCATGACCGGCGTGCTGGTCGGCAGCGACCAGTCCACCGGTGGCACGCCGTACAAGTCGGTGTTCTTCCTGGGCCTGGTGCTGTTCCTGCTGACCCTGATGCTCAACCTCGTCGCCGACCGCTTCGTCCGCCGGGTGCGGACCTCCTACTGAGGCCACGGTCATGTCTGCCATCCCCACCCAGATCACCAACGACGTCGTCGCCGCCAAGCTGCGGGGCGAGAAGGCCGACGTCACCGGCCAGGCCTTTCGCTTCGTCCTCATGGGCTGCCTCGGCATCGTCCTGGCCGCCCTGGTCGCCCTGCTCTGGAGCACCGGCCGGGTCGGCGTGCCGTACCTGCTCGACCGGGGCGTCGTCGACTTCATCACCCGCTACGGGTCGATCAACCCCGAGATCGCCGGCGTCTACCAGGCCCTGATGGGCACGGTGCAGATGGCGATCATCATCGCCATCGTCGCCTTCCCCCTGGGCGTGGCCACCGCCGTGTACCTGGAGGAGTACGCCCCGGACAACCTCTTCACCCGGGCCATCTCCATCGTCATCCGGAACCTGGCCGGCGTCCCCGCCATCGTCTACGGCCTGCTCGGCGCGGCGATCTTCGCCCGGGGCGGCCTGTCGGGGCTGCTCGGCCGGGAGTCGCTGCTGGCCGCCGGGCTGACCCTGTCGGTCCTGGTGCTGCCGATCATCGTGATCACCTCGGCCGAGGCGATCCGGGCCGTCCCCGCCTCGCTGCGGGAGGGCGGCTTCGGCGCCGGCGCCACCCGCTGGGAGGTCGTGCGCACCCTGGTGCTGCCCAACGCCTTCCCGGGCATCCTCACCGGCACGATCCTCGCCCTGGCCCGCGGCCTGGGCGAGGCCGCCCCGCTGCTGCTGCTCGGTGTGAAGAGCTCCTTCGGCGGCGGCGAGTTCGGCGACCTGCGGGGCAACTTCACCTCGCTGCCGTACCAGATCGCAGCCTGGACGAAGCTCCCGTCCAACCGCTGGAACGACAACCTCCAGGCCGTCATCGTCGTCACGATCGTCGTGATCCTCGGCCTGACGACCGTCGGCATCCTCCTCCGCAACCGCTTCGAGAAGAAGAGCAGGTGACCATGTCCTCGACCGACACCCCCGACCTGGAGAAGGCGGCGCCGACCCCCGAGGCGGGGGCCGTCCCGGCCCCGTCCGCCACCGGCAACACGGTCTTCGAGGTGCGCGACCTGTCCGTCTACTACGGCGACTTCCGGGCCGTGCGCGACGTGAAGCTCGACATCAAGGAGCACGAGGTCACCGCCTTCATCGGCCCCTCGGGCTGTGGCAAGACCACCGTGCTGCGGTGCTTCAACCGCATGAACGACCTGATCGACATCGCCCGGGTCGAGGGGACGCTGAACTACCACGGCGTCGACCTCTACGACCGCCAGGTCAACCCGGTCGAGGTGCGCCGCCGGATCGGCATGGTCTTCCAGAAGCCCAACCCGGTCCCCAAGTCGATCTACGACAACGTGGCCTACGGCCCCCGCACCGCGGGCATCGCCAAGAAGGGCTCGGCCCTCGACGACATCGTCGAGAAGAGCCTGCGCCAGGCCGCCCTGTGGGACGAGGTCAAGGACCGCCTCAAGGCCTCGGGCCTGGGCCTGTCCGGTGGCCAGCAGCAGCGCCTGTGCATCGCCCGGGCCCTGGCCACCAACCCCGAGGTGATCCTGATGGACGAGCCCTGCTCGGCCCTCGACCCGATCGCCACCGGGCGCATCGAGGACCTGATGGAGGAGATCAAGTCCGAGTACACGATCGTGATCGTGACCCACAACATGCAGCAGGCCGCCCGGGTCAGCGATCGCTGCGCCTTCTTCACCACCGAGGTCAACGAGACCAGCGACACTCGCACCGGCCTGCTCGTCGAGTTCGACGCCACCGAGACGATGTTCTCGAACCCCTCCGACGAGCGGACCGAGAGCTACGTCACCGGCCGGTTCGGCTGAGACATGGCGACCTCGGAGGGGCCGGTGCGCCACGCCTTCACCGCCGAGCTGGACCAGCTCCGGATCCAGGTCGAGCTGATGGGCGTGCGCGTCGACGAGAACCTGGAGCGCACCCGCGAGGTGCTCCGCTGCGGTGACGCCGACCTGGCGCTGGTGACCGTGCAGGCCGACGACCTGATCGACGCCATGAACGTGTCGCTCACCGAGCGCTGCTACGACCTGCTGTCCCGGGAGAGCCCGGTGGCCGGCGACCTGCGCTTCGTCGTGTCGGTGCTGCGGGTGCTGTCGGAGCTGGAGCGCATCGGCGACCTGGCCCTGCGGGTCGTCAAGCTGGCCCCCGACTGGGAGCTGATCCACGGCCACCCGGCCACCTTCGACATCCTGCTCTCGATGGCCGACACCGCCGTCGAGCAGTACCGGACCGCCCTGCGGGCCTGGTCCTCGCAGGACCTCGGGCTGGCGGCCGAGCTGGCCGACCACCGGCCCATGGAGACCTTCACCGAGCGGTTCAGCCGCGAGCTGCTCGGCATCGACGGACCCGACGCCGTGCTGGCGGCGGTGCGTACGCTGGTGGCGGGCCGGTCGCTCGACCGCATCGCCGACCACGCCGCCATCATCGGCGCCCGGATCCGTTACCTCATCACCGGCGATCCCGCCCACCTCACCGCCGAGATCCGGTGATGACAGACAGCGAGGGGAACGGCGTGCAGACCCGGAAGACGTACCACCAGCAGCTCGACACCATCAAGGCCGACATCGTGCGGATGGCGGCCATGGTCACCGAGGGGATCCCGAGGGCGACCCAGGTCCTGCTCGACCACGACCTGGGCGGGGCCCAGGCGATCATCGACGGCGACGACCCGCTCGACGCCCTGGCCCTCGAGACCGAGGAGCAGTGCTACGCGGTCTTCGCCCTCCAGCAGCCGATGGCCAGCGACCTGCGCGGCCTGATCACCGCGGTGCGGATGGTCAGCGAGATCGAGCGCAGCGGCGACCTCGTCGTCAACATCGCCAAGGGCGCCCGCCG
>JBQGCF010000246.1:0-9249 GCA_052038315.1 Iamia sp. | reverse complement strand
GCCGAGCGCTGCGGCGGGGCGCCGTGGGCCGAGTGCGACGTGACCGACCAGGCCGACGTCGACGCCGCGGTGGCCACGAGCGTGGCCCACCTCGGCGGGCTCGACGTGGTCGTGGCCAACGCCGGCGTGGCGGCCCAGCTGCCGCTGGTCGGCGGTGACCCCGAGATCATGCGCCGGACGCTCGACGTCAACGTCATGGGCGCCTACCTGACGCTGCGCGCCGCCGGGCCCCACATCAGCCACCCCGACGGCTACGCGGTGGCCGTGGCCTCGCTGGCCGCAGCCGTCCACCCGCCGCTCCTCGGCGCCTACGGCGCGTCGAAGGCCGCGGTCGAGGCGATCGGCAACACCCTGCGGGCCGAGCTGCGGCCCACCGGCGCGCGCGTGGGCGTGGCCTACTTCGCCGAGCTCGACACCGACATGACCAGCCGGGGCTTCGGCACCGAGGCGGCCAAGACGCTGCTGGGCTCGGGCCCGGCGTCGAAGGCGACGGGCGTGGCGCCCCTGGAGCTCGGCGTGCGGGCCCTGGAGCGGGGCATCGCCCGGCGCAAGCGCTACATCCTCGCCCCGGCGTGGGTCGGCGCCGTGCTGCCGGTGCGCATGGCCGCCCAGGCCGTCGTCGAGCAGGCCACCCAGCGGGGCCTGCAGAAGGCGCTGGCCATCGCCCGTGAGGAGGAGGTCGAGCTGACCACGCCCCAGCCGGCCCGGGCCTCGCGGTGACGGCGCCGCGCGTCGCCCCCGGGGACTGGCGGGACGTCGGCCTCTTCGGCGCCGCCTTCGGCCGGGTCGCCGGCGTCGTCCAGCGGACGAACCCGCCGCACCTGTTCCTCACCCTCGGCCGCCACCGGGGCCTGTTCCGGGGCTGGCTCCGCTTCGCCGGCCGGCTGATGCCCTTCGGCACCCTGCCCCGGCGCGACACCGAGCTGGCCATCCTCCGCACCGCCCACGTCCGCGGCTGCGCCTACGAGTTCGAGCACCACCGCCACCTGAGCCGCCGGGCCGGGGTGACGAAGGCCGACGTCGAGCGGGTCGAGGCCGGCCCCGGGGCCGACGGCTGGTCGGCGCGGGAGCGGGCCCTGCTCGGCGCCGTCGACGAGCTGATCGCCGACGGCGACCTGTCCGACGAGCGCTGGACCGAGCTGCGGGAGCACCTCGACGAGCGCCGGGCGATCGAGCTGGTGATGCTCGTCGGGCACTACGAGATGCTGGCCACGACGATCGCCACGCTGCGGATCCAGCCCGACCGGCGTCGCGGCCGGCAGGCTGGGGGCCGTGGCTGATCCCCCTCCCCGGCTGCCCCGCGGCCGCCACACCCTGACCCGCGAGCAGGTCGTCGCCGACCAGCGCGCCCGGATGATGCTCGCCCTCGCCGACGTGGTGGGGGAGAAGGGCTACGGCCCGACCTCGGTCGCCGACGTGATCGGCCGGGCCGGCGTCTCCCGCCAGACCTTCTACGAGCAGTTCTCGTCGAAGCTCGACTGCTTCCTCGCCACCTTCGACACCGCCGGCGAGCTGCTCCTCGCCGAGCTCGATCGGCTGGCCACCCTGGATGCGGCCACCCCGCTCGAGCGCTTCGACCGCCTCTTCGCCGAGTACCTCGACACCCTGGCCCAGTGGTCGGGCTACGCCCGGGTGCTGCTGGTGGAGAGCCACGCCGCCGGGCCCGATGCGATCCGGCGCCGCTCGGCCCTCCAGGAGCGGATCGCCGCCGCGCTAGCGGGGGTGCTCGGCGCCGACGACGACCGGGGTCGCTTCGCCTGCACCATGCTCGTCGCCGCCATCGCCTCGCTGGTGACCGAGCCCCTCGTCCGGGGTGACGGCGACGCCCTCCGCGCCCTCCACGGCCCCGTCGTCGACCTGGTCGCCGCCGCCCTGGCCACCCGCTCCTAGCCGCCGGCGCCGGGCCCGCCAGGCCATGCCGCGGAGCGTCGCCGCCCCACCGCCGACGTAGAGCAGGCCCTGGGCCACGCACTGGGCGCACATGGCGGTCACCGTACCGCACCGTCACCGTCCTGAGAACCGTTCCCACTAGGGTGGCCCGGCGTGGCGCACGACGGGCACGACCACCACGGGGACCACGGCCACGACCACGGCGTCCTCCAGGGGATCGACCGGGGGGCGCTGGGCCGCCGGCTGCGCTGGGTCGGGCTGGCCGTGGTGGTGATCGCCGGCATCGGCCTGGTCGCCCTCTGGCCCCGGGGCGCGGCGCCCGACCTCGGCACCCTGCCCTACCGCTACGTCGACGCCACCGTCCTGGAGGTCAGGGACCAGACGTGCCCCGGCGTCGAGGCGTCGGGCGACGTGCCCTGCCGCGAGGTCGAGGTCGAGATCACCTCCGGGCCCGACGACGGCACCGTCGCCGTCTTCACGGTGCTGGAGACCCAGATCGAGGTGCCCGAGCTCCACGACGGCCAGGGCATCGTGCTGCGTGACGTCTTCGGCCAGGAGCTGGAGGAGTTCCGCTACGGCTTCCACGACGTGCAGCGCAGCACCCCGTTGGTGCTGCTGGCCGTCCTGTTCGCCCTGGTCGTGGTGGCCTTCGGGCGCTGGCAGGGCGTCCGTGCCCTCGTCGGGCTGGCCCTGGGCGTGGCCGTGCTCGCCGTCTTCCTCGTCCCGGCGCTGCTGCGCGACGGCCCGGCGGTGCCCCTCGCCCTCGTCGCCGGGGTCGCCGTCACCGGGCTGGCCCTCTACCTCGCCCACGGCTTCACCGCCGGCACCACCATCGCCCTCCTCGGCTCGCTCTCCAGCCTCGGCCTGGTGACCCTGCTCGCCCTCGTCGCCGTGCGGGCCGCCGGCATCACCGGGTTGGGCGACGGCGAGTCGCAGGTCCTGAGCGTCACCGCCTCGGCCCTCGACCTCCGGGGCCTCCTCGTCGCCGGCATCGTCGTCGGCGTGCTCGGCAGCCTCGACGACGTCACCATCACCCAGGTGTCGACCGTCGCCGCCCTGCGCCGGGCCGACCCGTCGCTGTCGGCCCGGCAGCTCTACGCCGGTGCCATCCGGGTCGGGCGGGACCACGTCGCCTCCAGCGTCAACACCCTGGTCCTGGCCTACGCCGGGGCCAGCCTGCCCCTGCTGCTCCTCTTCGCCCAGGGCGGGCAGCCGGTCGGCCGGGTCGTCACCGGCGAGCTGGTGGCGGTCGAGGTGATCCGGATGCTGGTCGGCTCGATCGGCCTGGTCGCCTCGGTGCCGCTGACGACCGCCCTCGCCGCCATCGTCCTCGGGGGCGCCCCGGTCGACGAGGTCGAGCCGCCGGCCGCCGTCGCCCCCGCCGGTCCCCGCTGGGAGGACTTCGGTCCGGAGGGCTGATGGGCGGTGGCCTGAGAACCGTTCCCGCTACCGTCGTCGGGGTGGAGGATCACGCCGCTGCGGCCGAGCTGCTGCGGGCCCTGGCCAACCCGCACCGCATCGCCATCGTGATGGAGCTGGCCGAGGGGGAGCGCTACGTCCACGAGCTGGTCGAGGCGCTCGGCGTGGCCCAGCCCCTCGTGTCCCAGCACCTCCGGGTGCTCAAGGACGTCCACCTCGTCGTCGGCCACCGCCGGGGCCGGGAGGTCGCCTACGGCCTGACCGACCGCCACGTCGCCCACATCGTCACCGACGCCGTCACCCACGCCGGGGAGCGGTCAGCCTGACGTCGTCAGCCCGAGGATGGCGGCGGCGACGGCCGCCGGGTCCTGGAGGGGGCCGAAGTGGCCGAGGGTGGGGTGGCGCTCGAGGGTGCCGTGGGGGAGGGCGTCGGCCAGGGCCGGGGCGAAGTCGGCCACCATGCCCGGGTCGGTCCCGCCGACGGCGACGACGGTCGGCGCGACCACGTCGCCCACCACGCCGAGGTGGATGGCGCCGTTCGACTCGAAGGTCCGGGCTTCGCTCTCGCTCCGGCAGCGCAGGCGGACGGCGGGCTGGCCGTCCTCGTCGGTGACGTCCTCGAAGCCGTGCTCGACGTAGGCGGCCAGGCTGTCGGCCCGGAGGATGTTCAGCGGCGGCCGTGATGCATAGCGGTGCAATGCATAGCGGCGCGATGGGAAGACCTCGCGTCGCCGCCGGGCGGCCTCGGCCATGGGGTTGGTGGGCAGCGGGGTGGCCAGCAACGGGTTGGCCATCGACAGGCCGGGCGGCATCGGGCCGGGTGGGACGATCGGCTCGTAGACGTACAGCGAGGCGAAGGTGCCGGGGCGGCGGTGCTCGGTGAGGAGGGCGGCGGCCCCGCCCATCGAGTGGCCCACGGCGTGGAGCGGGCCGGGCGCGACCTCGGCGACGGCCGCGGCCGCGGCGGCCACGTCGTCACCCATCCCACCCCAGTCGAAGTCGCCGTCGGCCGGCGGGGTCGACTCGCCGTGGCCCCTCGTGTCGAGGGCGAAGACGTGGTGGTGCCGGGCCAGGTCGGCGCCGAGCGGGCGGTAGGCGCCGCCGCAGAAGCCGGTGGCGTGGCAGATCAGCAGCGGGGGCCCGTCGCCGCCCAGGTCGTGGACGGCGATGGTCGTGTCGCCGCTCGACGGGACCCGCACGTCAGATGTGGTCGGCGGCGAGCACCGGGGCGGCGTCGGGGCCCAGCTCGTCGCTGCCGGGCGCCTGGTTGCTCGAGCGCAGCGGGATCTCCCGCATGGCCACGGCGAGGACGACGGCGAGGATCAACAGGGGCACGGCGTACAGGAACGTACCGGTCAGCGAGTCGGCGAAGTCGCTGATGTAGGACGCCTTGGCCGCGGCCGGCAGGGCCTGGACCTCGTCGGGCTGCAGCGACTCGACGCCCTCGCCCAGGCGGGCGGCCAGCCGGGAGTTGAACAGGGCGCCGAAGAGGGCCACGCCCAGCGAGCCGCCGATCGACCGGAAGAAGTTGACCGACGCGGTGGCCACGCCGAGGTCGGCCAGCGGGACGGCGTTCTGGGTGGCCAGCACGATCAGCTGCATCACGAAGCCGAGGCCGATCCCGCACACGACCATGTAGGCGCCGGACTCCCAGCGGGACGAGTCGGGCCCGAGCGTCGACAGCAGGAACATTCCGACGGCGGTGATGGCGCAGCCGGCGATCGGGAACAGGCGGTAGCGGCCGGTCTTGGTGACCTGCCGGCCGGCGACGATCGAGCTGCCGAGCAGGCCGAGCATCAGCGGCGCCAGCAGCAGGCCGGAGTCGGTGGCCGAGGCGCCGTTCACGGTCTGGAGGAAGAGGGGCAGGAAGCTGATGACGCCGAACATGGCCATGCCGATCATCAGCCCGATGCCGCTCGACAGGTTGAACGTGCTGACCCGGAACAGGCGGGGCGGCAGCAGCGGCTCGGCCGCGACCCGCTCGATGGCGATGAACGCCGCGGTGAGCACGACGGCGGCGATGCCCATCAGGACGATCGTCGGCGAGCCCCAGGCGTACTCGTTGCCGCCCCACGTCGTCACCAGGACGATCAGGGTGATGGCGGCGGACAGGACGGCGGCGCCGGCGTAGTCGATCTTCACCCGCTCCCGGCGGGGCGAGGCGGGGAGGACGAACCAGGCCGCGGCCAGGGCCAGCAGGCCGAGCGGGATGTTGATGGTGAAGACCCAGCGCCACGAGAGGTGGTCGGTGAAGAAGCCGCCGAGCAGCGGGCCGGCGACGCTCGAGGCGCCGAAGAAGGCCCCGAAGATGCCCTGGTAGCGACCCCGCTCCCGGGGGCTGACGACGTCGGCGATGATCGCCTGGCCGAGCACGATCAGCCCGCCGCCGCCGAGGCCCTGGACGGCCCGGAAGGCGATCAGGGTCGGCATCGACGTGGCCAGGCCGCAGAGGATGCTGCCGGCGACGAAGATGCCGATGGCCACGATGAAGAGGGTCTTGCGGCCGAAGAGGTCGCCCAGCTTCCCGTAGAGCGGCGTCGACACCGTCGTGGCCAGCAGGTAGCTGGTGACGACCCAGGCGAGGTGGTCGAGCCCGCCGAGGTCGCCGACGATCGTGGGCAGGGCGGTGGCCACGATCGTCTGGTCGAGGGCGGCGAGGACCATGCCCAGCATCAGGGCGCTGAAGATGATCAGCACCCGCTTGTGGGTGTAGCCCATCGAGTTGACGTCGGGCTCGACGGTGGAGGTCACGGGGCGCTCCTGGAGGTGGGGAGGGGGAAGCCGGCGGCGGCGAAGGCGAAGGCCCGGTCGACGGCGGCGTCGATCACGTCGACCTGGTCGACGTCGATGGCGTTCTGGACGGCGACCCGCAGGGCGGCGAGGGCGACGGCGACGACGAGCCGGGGGTACGGGTCGGTCGCCGGGTCGACGGCGAGCCGCCCGGCCAGGACGTGGGTGAGCTCGTCCTCCAGGGCGGTGAAGCCGGCCACATAGGCGCTCTGCAGCTGCGGGTGCTCGCGGGCCAGCCTGGCCCGGGCCCGCCACGAGACGGCGGCGTGGGGGTCGTCGCTGCGCATGGCCTCCCGCAGCGACACCAGCGGCAGCTCGCCGTCGGGGCGGTCGGCCAGGCGGGCCAGGACGTCGGCCCGCCGCTCGGGGTCGACGCCGAGGATCGCCTCCTCCTTGGTGCCGAAGTAGTTGAACACGGTGCGGGGCGAGACGTCGGCGGCGGCGGCGATGTCGTCGACGGTGACCCCGCCCGGTCCGTGGGCCAGGGCCAGGTCGAGGGCGGCGGCGCTGATCGCCTGCCGGGTCTCGGCCTTCTTCCGCTCGCGCAGTCCGGTGGGCATCGGGTCATCCTGCCGAGATCTTGCCGATCCTGCAACTTTGCAGATCGAGCACACCGTGACGACAGGCGATGGCCGAGATCATCAGGGTCCGGACCTTTACGCCAGCGATGCCCGGGAGGACGATGGGGCCGTGCCCAGGCCCCACGTCGTCCTCCTCGTCGTCCCCGACCGGTGCAACCTGCTCGACCTGGCCGGACCGGCCGAGGCCTTCCGGGTCGCCACCCACCTCGACGCCGAGGCCGGCTACGAGCTGGTGACGGCGACGGTCGACGGTCGTCCCGTCCGGGCCGACTGCGGCATCGCCATCACCCCCGACGCGAGCCTGGTCGAGCTGGCCGAGCGGGGGACCGCCGTCGACACGCTGGTCGTCGTGGGCGGGCTGGGCACCCGGACGGCCGCCCGGGACGATGCCCTCGTCACGGCCCTCCGGACTGTCGGGGAGCGGGCCGGCCGGGTGACGAGCGTGTGCACCGGTGCCGAGGTCCTCGCCGCCACCGGGCTGCTCGACGGCCACCAGGCCACCACCCACTGGGCCAGCTGCGACGCCCTGGCCGCCCGCCACCCCGCCGTCGAGGTCGTCCCCGACCGCATCTACGTCCACGACCGCGACCGCTGGACGAGCGCCGGGGTCACCGCCGCCCTCGACCTGGCCCTCGCCCTCGTCGAGCACGACCACGGCGCCGAGCTGGCCCACGCCGTCGCCGGGTGGCTCGTCGTCTTCGTGCGCCGCCCCGGCGGCCAGACGCAGTTCAGCGCCCAGCTCAGCTCGGAGCCGGCCCGCACCCCGATCCTCGTCGACCTCCAGCGCTGGCGGCCCGACCACCTCGACGAGGACCTCTCGGTCGCCGCCCTGGCCCGGCGCTGCGGGATGAGCGTGCGCAGCTTCGGCCGGGCCTTCCGGGCCGAGACGGGCACGTCGCCGGCCGCCGCCGTCGAGGCCCTGCGCATCGAGGCCGCCCGCCGCCTCCTCGAGACCTCCGACCTCACCGTCTCCGCCGTGGCCCGCCAGGTCGGGCTGCGGAGCCCCGAGGTCCTCCACCGGGCCTTCCGCCGCCGGGTCGGCACCACGCCGGCCGCCTACCGCAACCACTTCAACCGGCTCTCCGCCTAGCGGCGAGCGAGGAGCACACCATGCAGATCGCCATCGGCCTCTACGACGGCTTCACCGCCCTCGACTTCGTCGGCCCCTACCAGGTGCTGGCGAACCGCCCGGGCACCGAGATCGTCCTGTGCGCGGCCACGGCCGGGATCGTCCCGGACGACACCGGGCTGCTGAAGCTGCAGGTCGACCAGACCTTCGCCGACGTCCCCCGCCCCGACGTCCTCCTGGTCCCCGGTGGCTTCGTGACCCGCCAGATCGCGGCCGACGGCCACCCGATCGTCGACTGGGTGCGCACCGCCCACGAGACGACGACGTGGACCACCTCGGTCTGCACCGGTGCCCTCGTCCTCGGCGCCGCCGGCGTCCTCGACGGCCTGGTCGCGACCACCCACTGGATCGCCTACGACACCCTCGCCTCGTACGGCGCCCGGCCCACCGAGCAGCGGGTCGTCGAGTCCGGGAAGGTCGTCACCGCGGCCGGCGTCTCGGCCGGCATCGACCTGGCCCTGGGCCTGGTCGGTCGGATCGACGGGCCAGAGGTCGCCATGGCCATCCAGCTGGGCATCGAGTACGACCCGCAGCCGCCCTACGACGCCGGCTCCCCCGCGAAGGCCCCGGCCGAGATCCGGCAGCTCGTCGAAGCGGTGATGGAGGGGCAGGCATAGCCTGGCCGCCATGTGCCGCAACATCACCGAGCTCCGCGGGCTGGAGCCGCCCGCCACCGAGGAGGAGGTCGAGGCCGCCGCCCGCCAGTACGTGCGCAAGGTCTCCGGCATCCGGCATCCCAACGCCAAGGTCGAGGAGGCCTTCGAGGCGGCGGTGGCCGAGATCGCCGATGCCACCTCCCGGCTCCTCGCCCAGTGCCCGCCCCGCCGCCAGCCGCCGGCCAAGGAGCCGCCGATCCGCATCATCGCCGCCCGCCAGGCCGCCGCCGAGACGGCCACGGCCTGAGGCCGATCGTTCGCCTGGTCGTCACCTGGCGTCGATACGGTCAGGCGCCGTGACCGACGACGCGCCCGACGACCGACCCGCCGACGACCGGCCGACCGAGTACCGGCAGTACCGCTTCCGCCGTCCCCCGGGGGCGACGGAGCTCTTCCTGGTGCGCCACGGCGAGTCGGCCGCGGTCGTCCCCGGTGTCGAGATCCCGAACGTCGACGGCCACGACGACCCGGCCCTGGCCCCCGACGGGCGCTGGCAGGCCGAGCGGGTCGGCGAGCGGCTGGCCGACCAGCAGATCGACGCCATCTACGTCACGACGCTGCGCCGGACGCACGAGACGGCGGCGCCGCTGGCCGAGAAGCTCGGCATCACGCCGGTCGTCGAGCCCGACCTGCGGGAGGTGCACCTCGGCGAGTGGGAGGGTGGCCTCCTGCGCAAGCACTCGGCCGAGGGCCACCCCCTCGCCGTGCAGCTGCAGGTCGAGCAGCGCTGGGACGTCATCCCGGGCGCGGAGCAGGCCGACGCCTTCCGGGAGCGGGTGCGCGG
>JBQGCF010000245.1:0-17563 GCA_052038315.1 Iamia sp. | reverse complement strand
GCCACGCTGGAGGCCGGTCGCCGCCTGGCCCTGGCCAACAAGGAGTCCCTGATCGCCGGGGCGCCGGTGGTCCAGCCCGCCCGCCGCACGCCGGGGGCCGAGCTGGTGCCGGTCGACAGCGAGCACTGCGCCGTCCACATGTGCATGCGCAGCGGCGATCCCGACGGTCCCGACCGGGTCGCCCGGGTCCTGCTCACCGCCAGCGGCGGGCCGTTCCGGGGCCGGACCCGGGCCGAGCTGGCCGACGTCACCATCGAGGACGCCCTGGCCCACCCGACCTGGTCGATGGGGCCCAAGATCACGATCGACAGCTCGACGCTGATGAACAAGGGCCTGGAGGTCATCGAGGCCCACGAGCTGTTCGGCACGCCCTACGACGCCATCGAGGTGGTGGTCCACCCGCAGTCGGTCATCCACTCGATGGTCGAGTTCACCGACGGGGCCACCGTGGCCCAGCTGTCGCTGCCCGACATGCGGCTGCCGATCGGCTACGCCCTGGCGTACCCGGACCGCCTCGCCGCCCCCTTCGGGCGGATCGACTGGACCGCGCTGGCCCGGCTCGACTTCGAGCCGCCCGACCTGGAGGCCTTCCCGTGCCTGCGTCTGGCCTACGAGGCGGGCCGGGCCGGCGGGGGCACGCCGGCCCTGCTCAACGCGGCCAACGAGGTCGCGGTCGAGGCCTTCCTGGGGGGAGGCCTCACCTGGATCGGCATCCCCGACGTCCTGGAGGAGGTCCTCTCCCGGCATGATGGGGGAGATCCCGACAGCGTCGAAGCGGTGATCGACACCGACCGGAGGGGCCGAGAGGCGGCCCGAACGGTCATCTCGGAGCGGTCGTAGCCGACGAGGAGCCCGAAGAGCCCGATGAGCATCAGACACGAAGGCCGGGAGGGGCGCCGATGAGCATCCAGGAGAAGCACGAGCTGGCGGATCAGCAGCATCCTGCGCCCCCGGAGCCCGATGCTCCCATGACGCTGGGCCAGTGGGTCCGCCTGGGGGTCGTGGCCGCCCTGCTGGTGTGGCTGACCGCCGCCACCGGCGTCTACGGGCTGGCCATGGTGCTCGGCATCGTGGTCATGATCACCCTCCACGAGCTGGGCCACTTCGTGATGGCCAAGCGGGCGGGGATGAAGGTCACCGAGTTCTTCCTCGGCTTCGGGCCCCGCATCTGGTCGGTCCGCAAGGGCGAGACCGAGTACGGCCTCAAGCTGATCCCGGCCGGGGCCTACGTGAAGATCATCGGGATGCACGACATCGAGGACGTCGACCCCGCCGACGAGCCCCGGACCTACCGCCAGCAGCCCTTCTGGCAGCGCTTCGGCGTGGCCGTGGCCGGTTCGACGGTCCACTTCCTGCTGGCCCTCGGCCTGATCTTCATCCTGCTGGTCGGTGTGGGCATGCCCGGCGGCGAGGTCGTCAACACCCCGTCGGACTGGCGGGTGGGCGACATCAGCGAGGACAGCGCGGCCAGCGAGGCCGGTCTCCGCACCGGCGACGACCTGGTCGCCATCGACGATCGCCCGGTCGACACCTTCGAGGACCTGCGCGACATCGTCGGGCCCCGTCCCGGCGAGCAGGTCGTCATCACCGTCGAGCGCGACGGCGAGATCCTGGACCTCCCGGTCACCCTCGGTCGCAACCCCGACGACGCCTCCCGGGGCTTCCTCGGCGTGGGTTGGGACTCGCGGCCCGCCGATCGGCTCGGCGTCGTCGAGGCCGTCCCGGCCAGCGTCGACCAGTTCGGCTCGGTGGCGATCGAGTCGCTCAAGGGCCTCGGCAAGGTCTTCACGCCCGACGGCATCACCAGCTACAGCCGCCAGGTCCGCGACGCCCGTGACGAGCCCGCCGCCGAGCCCTCCGACCCGCGGGCGGGCTCCAGCGCCTCCTCCGACGAGGGCGCCGACCCCAACGAGACCCGGCTGCTGTCGCTGCTCGGCGTCTTCCGCATCGGCGTCGACGCCGGCGAGGGCGGGGGGGCGGCGAGCATCATGCTGCTCTTCGTCTTCATCAACGTCTTCATCGGGATCTTCAACCTGGTGCCGCTGCTGCCCTTCGACGGCGGCCACGTCGCCATCGCCATCTACGAGAAGGTGCAGGAGTGGCGCCGGCGGGAGGGCCGTCGCTACCTGGCCGACGTGGGCAAGCTCGTGCCCATGACCTACGCGGTCGTGGTGGTGCTGGGCCTGATCTTCGTGTCGTCGCTGTACCTCGACCTGGTGAACCCGGCCCAGGTCAACTGATGGAGGTCCGGACCACCGCCGATCGGCGGACCACCAAGGCCGTGACCCTGGCCCACCCGCGCAACCCGGTGGTGGTGGGCGGGGGCGCGCCGGTCTCGGTCCAGTCGATGACCACCACCAAGACGGCCGACGTCGACGGCACGCTCCAGCAGATCTACGCCCTCGCCGCGGCCGGGGCCGACATCGTCCGCTGCACCTGCAACGACGCCGACGCGGCCGCCGGGCTGGCCCGGATCGTGCCCCGCTCGCCGGTGCCGCTGGTGGCCGACATCCACCACAACCACAAGATGGGCCTGGCCGCCCTGGAGGCCGGGGTCGCCTGCCTGCGCCTCAACCCCGGCAACATCCGCCGGCCCGAGCACATCAAGACCGTCGCCTCCGAGTGCCGTGACCGGGGCGTCCCGATCCGCATCGGCGTCAACGGCGGCTCGCTCGACCCGAAGCTCTACGACAAGTACGGCGGGCAGGTCACGCCCGAGGCCATGGTCGAGTCGGCCCAGATCGAGCTGGCCCACTTCGCCGAGGTCGGCTTCGACGACGTCAAGATCTCGGTCAAGGCCTCCAGCGTCCCGCTGATGATCGACGCCTACCGGCTGCTGTCGGAGACGGTCGACCACCCGCTCCACCTCGGCGTCACCGAGGCCGGGCCCATGCCGGGCGGGCTGGTGAAGTCGTCGGCCGGCATCGGCACCCTGCTGGCCGAGGGCATCGGCGACACGATCCGCTACTCGCTCACCGCCGATCCGGTCGAGGAGGCCAAGGCCGGTCGCATGCTGCTCGAGGCCCTGGGCCTGCGGGAGCGCAAGAACGTCGACCTGATCGCCTGCCCGAGCTGCGGCCGGGCCGAGATCGACGTGATCGAGGTGGCGGCCCGAGCCCAGGAGGCCTTCGCCGAGAAGGAGATCCCGCTGCAGGTGGCGGTCATGGGCTGCGTGGTCAACGGACCGGGCGAGGCCCGCGACGCCGACATCGGCATCGCCGCCGGCAACAAGCGGGGCCACCTCTTCGTCAAGGGCACCAACGTCGCCGTCGTCCCCGAGGCCGAGATGGTCGAGGCCCTCGTCGACTGGGCCACCTTCATCGCCGAGCACGGCACCGACGCCGCCCTCGCCCGGGTCGATACGGCCAAGGCGGCCCGGGAGGCCGAGCGCGACCGCCAGCGCCTGCTCCGCGAGCAGGGCGACGACGTCAACGCCAGCGAGCAGCGCGTCCAGCTCATCCAGAAGCGCGTCGGCTCCGACTAGCCCTCAGAGCTCGATCGCCCGGTGGGCGAGGGCCCGATCGACGACCTCGGTGGCCGTCGGCTCGTGGTCGAAGTGGTCCTGCCACCAGTGGATGAGCCCGCTGACCTCCGGGTGGGGGACCCGGGCGGCCAGATCGGCCAGGGCCCGGTCGTGGGCGTCCTCGTCCGCGAAGTCGTTGGCGATCAGCCGCTCGACCAGAGCGATCAGCGCCGCCCGCTCGCCGGGGTCGACGTCGCTCATCCGCCCTCGGACATGCGGACGGCGGCCTGGTAGCCGGCCAGCTCGTTGAGGGTGAAGCGGACGGCCGACGGCAGCTCGGCGGCGTACTCCTCCAGGTGGGCGGTGAGGGGCTCCACCTCCTCCGGCACGGTGGCGTAGAACTGGAAGTTCTCGTCGTAGGCGGTGAACGGCTGGCGGGGGAGCTGCCAGGTACCGACGAGGATCCACTGCTCGGGGATCTCGAAGAGCAGGTTGGTCGGGTAGATGGCGGCGACCCGGACGCCGCGCCGCTGGACCAGGTCGTTCCAGAACACCTTGCGGCCGGCCGGGTCCCTGATGTCGCGGCGGGCGGCAAGCACCTCGTGGTCGCCCAGGCCGTAGAAGTCGGTGATCGGGCCCTCGTGGAACAGGCTGATGTAGCCCAGCTCCCCGGTGCCGACCGGCTGGCCGTCGTAGTAGCGCTCGAGGAAGCGGGCGGCCTGGTAGCGCTGCTCGTAGGTGTCGGCCACGCCGCGGGGCGCCTCGACGGTGAGCGAGATCTTGGTGGTGGCGGTGAGCAGGAGGAGCAGCACCAGCAGGGGCACGAGGTGCGGGCGCCGCAGCCGGACCGACGCCGGCAGGTCCTGCCCGGCCCACAGGAGGGCGAGGACGGCCAGGCCGATCAGGTACATCTGGTAGCGCTCGTACCACCCGATCTGGGCCAGCGTGACGTGGAGGCCGGTGGCCAGGGCGACGGCGGTGCCGAGGGTCGCCCACCGGGCCCGGGTGCGCCAGCCGACGATCGCCAGGGCCAGGCAGCCGCCGACGAGCACCGTCAGCATCGGGTCGGCGGTGAGCCGCTCCATGACGATCCGGGGCGAGGGGACGCGGTCGGCGCCGTTGATCGTCTCGCTCTTGGCCGACACCGAGTTGGGCAGGAGGTCCTGGCCCATGGCCCGGTTGACCAGCCCGTAGGCGAGGAGCGGCAGGCCCGAGGTCAGACCGAGCCCGGCGACCCGCCGGACCACCGGGGGCCAGGGCCACGGCTCGTCCCGGCCCCACGGCAGGGCCTGGAGGACGAGGGCGCCACCGAGGCCGGCGGCCACGAACGCCGTCTCCAGGCGGGTGAGGGTGGCCACGGCGACCAGCAGGTAGGGGAGGGCGGCGCGGGCTCGGCCCGGTGCGTCCTCGCCGACGGGGCGCAGCAGCATCGGGACCGCGGCCAGCAGCAGGCCGAGGTGGAGCACGTGCTCCATCCCGACCAGCGCCGCCGCCGGGAGGAAGAGGACGACCACGGCGACGAACACGGTGGCGACGGCGTCGACGGGGCGGCGCAGGGCCGGGCGCAGGACCGTCTGGGCCCGGGCCAGCAGGGCGAGGACGCACAGCCCGGCGACCAGGTTGAGGACGAGGGCCAGGGCCTCCTCGCCGGCCGGGAGGACCTTCACCCCCACGGCCAGGACCACCGTCCAGACCGGCGACGACGACGCCGACTCGAAGTGGCCCGGGACCACGCCCCACGTGCCGTGCTCGGCCAGGTTGCGGGCGATGGCCAGGTGGATCGCCGGGTCGTCGAGGACGTAGACGAGCCGGCCGTCGCTGACCCGCAGGCAGGCCGCCACCACGACCACCGTGACCAGGGCGTAGGCCCCCGCCGCCCAGCGGAAGAAGGCCCGGGCCTCCTCGGTGGGCAGCAGCCGGGCCAGACGGCCCCCGGACGGGCGCGACGACGGCGCCTCGTCGGTGGTCGGTGCGTCGGGGGGCGCGGTGGCGGTGATGGGATCTCCTGGCGGCGCGGGCGGCGGGGCAGGCGGGTGCGCCCGAACCCGTGAACGTTACGGGAAGGTGTCTCGGGTGACAGAGACCCCCGAGTTCCGCGAACTCCCCCGTCGGGTCCACCTGCGGCGACCCCGTGCCCGGACGCCCCCGTCCGTGCCGGACGCCCGGACCTCCGGATGTCCCCCTCCGTGCCGGACGCCTGGACCTCGGGACGTCCCCCGTCCGTGCCGGACGTCCGGACCTCCGGGCGAGAGCTCGGGCGGTCCCGGCATCTCGTCCCGTCCAGGGGCGCGTCGGTAGAGTCGGCCGCCATGGCTCCTGCCGCCGTCCCCGTCCGCGCCCCCCGGGGAGAGCGTCGTGCGTGACGGCACCGGCGGGGTGCAGTCGGTCCTCGTGCTCGGCGGTGCCTCGGACATCGCCCTGGCCACGGTGCGACGGCTGGTGGCCGACCGCTGCCGGCGGGTCGTGCTCGCCGGCCGGCCGTCGCCGGCCCTCGACGCCGCCGCCGACGAGATCCGGGCCGACGGCGCGGATGTCGAGGTCGTGCCCTTCGACGCCGTCGACACGCCCGGCCACGACAAGGTGATCGGCGAGGTCTTCGCCGCCGGCGACATCGACGTCGTGCTGCTCGCCTTCGGCGTGCTGGGCGACCAGGCGACCTTCGACGACGACCACGCCGCCGCCGTCGACGCCGTCACCGTCAACTACACCGGAGCGGTGTCGGCCGGGCTGGCCGTGGCCGACCGGCTGCGGCGCCAGGGCCACGGCACCCTGGTCGTGCTGTCCTCCGTGGCCGGCGTCCGGGTCCGGAAGGACAACTTCGTCTACGGCTCGACCAAGGCCGGGCTCGACGGCTTCGCCCAGGGCCTCGGCGACGCCCTGGCCGGCAGCGGCGCCCGGGTGATGGTGGTCCGCCCCGGCTTCGTCACCACCAAGATGACCGAGGGGATGGACCCGGCGCCGTTCTCCACCACCGCCGACCAGGTCGCCATCGACATCGAGACCGGTCTGCGGCGCGGCGCCCACACCGTCTGGTCCCCGGCGGTCCTGCGGGCCGTGTTCGGCGTGCTCCGGCTCGTGCCCCGTCCGCTGTGGCGGCGGCTGGCGACCCGGTGAGCCGGTGACCCCACCGAGCGCGGGAGCGGTGCCCCGGTGACGGGACGCGGTGCCGACGTCGCCCGCCGTCCTCGCCCCCTGCCCCTCGCCATCCTGGTCGCCTGCCGGCCCAAGCAGTGGAGCAAGAACCTCCTGGTCCTGGCCGCCCCCGGCGCGGCGGGGGTGCTCGGCGAGGCCGACGCCGTCGTGGCCACGGCCGCCGCCCTCGTCGCCTTCTGCCTCGGGGCCAGCGCCACCTACCTGCTGAACGACGCCGCCGACGTCGAGGCCGACCGGGCCCACGCCACCAAGCGGCACCGTCCGATCGCCGCCGGCGAGCTCCCCGTCGCCACCGCCCGGGTCCTCGCCGTGGTGCTGGCCCTGGCCGCCGCCGGCGTGGCCCTGACCGTCCGCTGGCAGCTCCTCGCCGTGCTGGCCGGCTACGTGGCCCTGACCACGACGTACTCGCTCGTGCTCAAGCACATCGTGCTGCTCGACGTGATCGCCCTGGCCTCCGGCTTCGTGCTGCGTGCCGTGGCCGGTGCGGTGGCCGCCGACGTCCCGATCTCGGACTGGTTCTTCATCGTCACGTCGTTCGGCTCGCTGTTCATGGCCGTCGGCAAGCGCCACGCCGAGGTCGTCACCATGGGCGACGAGGCCGGCTCCCACCGCAAGGTGCTCGACGGCTACACCCCGAGCTTCCTGGCCCACCTGCGCTCGGTCAGCTCGGGCGTCGTGCTCGTCGCCTACTGCCTGTGGGCCTTCGAGCGGGCCGACCTCGCCGACGTCAGCGTGCCGTGGTACCAGATGTCCATCGTCCCCTTCGCCACCGCCATCCTCCGCTACGCCCAGCTGCTCGACACCGGCGAGGGCGGCGCGCCCGAGGAGCTGGTGCTCAAGGACCGCATGCTGCTGGTGGCCGGGGCGGCGTGGGCGGTCGTGTTCGGGCTCGGGGTGCTGGCGGCATGACCAGCGGGGCCCGGCGGGAGCTGGCGGGGTGGGGGCGGACCACGCCCACGGCGTCGGAGGTGTGGACGCCGGTGACCCCCGGCGAGGTGGTGGCGTCGTTGGGTGACGCCCCGGAACGCGGCGTCGTCGCCCGCGGGATGGGCCGCAGCTACGGCGACGCGGCCCAGAACGCCGGCGGCGCCGTCATCGACGCCACCGCGGTCGGCGGGGTGATCGACTTCGACGAGGAGACCGGCCTGGTCACCGTCGCTGCCGGCACCAGCCTCGACCACCTGATGCGCTGGTTCGTGCCCCGTGGCTGGTTCGTCCCGGTCACGCCGGGGACCCGGTTCGTCACCGTCGGCGGGGCCATCGCCTCGGACATCCACGGCAAGAACCACCACCGGGCCGGCACGTGGTGCGCCCACGTCCGCCGGATGGGGCTGGCCACGCCGGCACTCGGATCGGTCGACGTCGGGCCGGACCGCGAGGCCGACCTGTTCTGGGCCACCGCCGGGGGCATGGGGCTCACCGGGGTCGTGCTCGACGCCACCGTGCAGCTCAGCCCGATCGCCACCAGCCGGGCGCTGGTCGACACCGATCGGACCGACACCCTCGCCGACTGCATGGACCTCCTGTCCGCCGGCGACGACCACTACGAGTACACCGTCGCCTGGGTCGACCTGCTGCCCCTGCGTGGCCAGGTCGGTCGTTCCGTGATCACCCGGGGCCGCTTCGCCGAGATCGACGAGCTGCCGGTGGGGGAGCGCCGCCAGCCGCTCGCCTTCGCGCCCCAGGCGCTGGCGACCGTGCCCCCGATCGTGCCGCCCGGGCTCCTCAACCGCTGGCGGATCCAGGCCTTCAACGAGGCCTGGTGGCGCAAGGCGCCCCGCCGGCGCCGGGACGAGATCCAGACGATCTCCCGGTTCTTCCACCCGCTCGACGGCGTCGAGGAGTGGAACCGGCTCTACGGCCCGCGGGGCTTCGTCCAGTGGCAGATCGTCGTCCCGTTCGGGGCCGAGCAGGTCCTCGTCGACGTGGCCGACGCCTTCGTCGCCGCCCGCGTCCCGACCCTGATCGGCGTGCTCAAGCGGTTCGGCGCCGCCAACCCCGGCCCGCTGTCGTTCCCTCTCCCGGGGTGGACGCTCTCGCTGGACATCCCGGTCGCCGTCGACGGCCTGGCCCCGCTGCTCGACCGGCTCGACGCCCAGGTCGTCGAGGCGGGCGGCCGCATCTACCTGGCCAAGGACTCCCGGCTGCGCCCCGAGCTGCTGCCGACCATGTACCCGCGCCTTGAGGAGTGGCGGTCCGTCCGCCGTCGCGTCGACCCCGACGGCGTCCTCCGCAGCGACCTCGCCCGCCGCCTCGACCTCTGACCCCGGCCGGCGCCGGCGCCGCCCCGCCCGCCGAGCGCAGCCCGGCTGTCGACGGCGCTATCGCCAGTGGACGGCGTAGACGATGCTGAAGGCCACGCCCAGCACCATCAGCACGATCGACACCGGCTTGATCCACGGGTGCTGGGCCGTGACCCCCTCGACGTTGGCCTTCTCCTTGGCGTAGGCGAGGAGGCGCTCGGCCCACGACACCTCGGAGGCGAGGATGCCGAGCCCGGCGATCACCACGACGATCCCGGGTCCGGGCAGCACGAGCATGCCCACGCCGGCGAGGGTCACCAGGGTCCCCAGGGCGATGATGCCGATGCGCACGACGATGTTGCGTTGCGCGGCCTCGTCGGTGCGCTCGCGGCGCCCGGTGTTGCGCTCGGCCTCGATGGCGGCCGCCCGTAGCCGGGCCCGCCTCTCGTCCCGCATGCGCTGTCGGTCCTCGGCGGTCAGCTGATCGTCGTCGGCCACCTCCTGATCATGCCCCGCCGGCGGCGACCGAGCGGCCGCGCATGTCGGCGGGGTGGATCCGGCGCCGGAAGGTGGCGCTCATCCGAGGCCCCGCACGGGCCACCTTGGGCACGCAGTGCTGCCACGTGTGCTGGCAGGTGCCGCCCATCACCAGCAGGTCGCCCGAGTGGAGCTCGAACGATCGCGAGCCCCCGCCCCCGACCGGCCGGAGGAGGAAGCGTCGGGGTTCGCCCAACGACAGCACGGCGACGACGGTGGCCGGTCGATCCCGCTCGTAGCGATCGCCGTGCCAGGCCACCGAGTCCCGCCCGTCCCGGTACAGGTTGAGCCCGATGGCGTCGAAGCCTCGTTGGTAGCGGGCGTCGAGCACGGGGACCAGGCCCCGCAGCGCGGCCGGCGCGTCGCCCAGGCGCCGATCGTCCTGCTCCTCGTCGCCCCACCAGGCCGTGAGCCGGGGCTCGACCACCAGCTCGCCGTACATCGGCACCTCCCGCTGCCGCCACCGGACCCCCTCCAGCAGGTCGGTGAACAGCCCGTCGGCCCCCGACAGCCACCCGGGCACGTGGTCGACCCACGCGTCGGCGCCGAGGTCGTGGCGCTCGGCGCTCCCGAAGGTGCGATCGGGGGTGGGTGCGCCGCCGGCCAACAAGGAGGGTTGGAAGACGAGCTCGATGGGCATGACGGGATCGTACACATGTTCGTACGGCCGCAAACCCCCGATCTCGGGACGGCTCGCACGAGTCGTCCATCCAGGGTTCAGCCCTGGTTGACAGACTGTTGACGCGTGGGCCGGGCAGCCGCTCCGGGCGTGTGGCAGCCTGACCCCGTTCCATCCCCCGAACACACATAGGCGGCATCCCCCGTGCTCCTCACCTCCCGGCGGCGCGCCTTGGGCGCGCTCGCCCTCCTCTCGGCGATCCTGGGCGGGTTCGTCGTGTCCACCCCGCCGACCGCAGCCGTGGCCGCCGACCTGCTCATCTCCGAGTACGTCGAGGGCAGCAGCAACAACAAGGCGATCGAGATCGAGAACAAGACCGGTGCGCCGGTCGACCTCGGCGCCGGCCAGTACACGCTGCGCCTCTACGCCAACGGTGCCAGCACACCCGGCACCAGCACGCCGCTGACCGGCACCGTCGCCGTCGGCGACGTGTTCGTCATCGCCCACGCCAGCGCCAGCACCGACCTGACGGCGGTCGCCGACCTCATCAGCGCCTCGGCCGTGAACTTCAACGGTGACGACGCCGTGGTGCTCACCAAGGGCGGCGACCCGGGCACCGTGGTCGACTCGATCGGCCAGGTCGGCACCGACCCGGGCGACTTCTGGGGCACGGGCGACGTCACGACCCAGAACGACACGCTCCGGCGGCCGGCGGCCAACGAGGTCCCCGACACCGACACGACCAACGCCTACGACCCCGCCGCCACCTTCACCGGCCTGGCGCAGGACACCTTCGCCGGCGTCGGCTTCCCCGGTGACACCACCGGGGAGCCGCCGGAGCCCGAGGTCCGCACGATCGGCGAGGTCCAGGGCGACGCCACCGGGCCGAGCAGCCGCTCGCCCTTCGCCCCGGCATCGGGCAACGGCGCCGGCCAGGAGGTCACCACCACCGGCATCGTCACCGAGCGCAGCCTGGCCCGCACCTCCAGCGGAGGGTCCAACAACGGCTTCTGGATCCAGACGCCCGACGCCGAGGTCGACGACGACCCCGACACGTCCGAGGGCATCTTCGTCTTCACCGGCTCCAGCGCCACGGTCGACGGCTACACGCCGACGGTCGGCGACGAGGTCACCGTCACCGCCAAGGTCGGCGAGTTCTTCTTCGCCACCCAGCTCACCTCGGTGACCGACGTCGTCCTCGAGGGCGGCGGTGCCACCCTGCCGGCGGCCGTCGAGGCCGACCCGCCGGAGGACGCCGACGACGCCGGCGTCTACTGGGAGCGGCTCGAGGGCATGCAGGTCACCGTCCCGGCCGGGGCGGGGGTGACCGGCGGCCGCTCGGTCTTCCCCGGCACGGCGGACTCCGAGATCTGGATGATCCGCGGCGACGACCCGCTCATGGCCCGGTCCGACCCCTACGCCCGTCGCACCTTCCGCGACGCCCACCCGATCGACGCCCAGCCCGGCACGGTCGACGACGGCAACGGCCAGCGCATCCTGATCGGCCCGCAGGGCGTCAAGGCGGCCGCCGCCGACAACACGGTCCTGCTCCCGGCCGCCGGCACCTTCGACACCCTCGGCGGTCCGGTCACCGGCGCCCTGAACTACTCCTTCGACAAGTACCGCATCGAGGTCGCCGCCCAGCCGACCTTCACCGAGGGCGTCGACCCGTCCGACAACGCCCCGCCCCAGGCGCCGGCCCGGGAGACCGAGTACTCGGTCGGCAACATCAACGTCGAGAACCTCTACGACCGGCGGGACGACCCCACCGACGGCTGCGACTTCACCGGCAACGCCGGGTGCCCGGGCGTCAGCCCGCCGTTCGACTACGTCCCGGCCAGCGACACCGTCTACCTCAACCGGCTGGTCGGCCTGGCCAAGCAGATCGCCTTCGACCTCCACCTGCCCGACATCGTCACGGTGCAGGAGGCCGAGGACCAGGACATCTGCTCGGCCGAGCCCGGCGGTCCGCTCACCTGCGGCGGCGCCGAGGACGGCGACGGCAAGCCCGACACCCTCCAGGAGCTGACCTACTGGATGAACACCGGTGAGGAGGGCGCCCTCTACGACGTGGCCTCCGACCGGGACGGCGCCGACGACCGTGGCATCCACAACGGCTTCCTCTTCCGGGTCGACCGGGTGGAGCTGGCCGAGCCGGCCGCCGGCGACCCGATCCTCGGCGCCACCCCCGGCGTCGACTACCGGGGCGACGCCCTCGCCTACAACGCCGAGGTCGAGAACCCGAAGGCGCTCAACGCCGACCTGCCGTCCGACGTCGACACCTCGACGGGCGTCGACGGCTCGAACGTGTACACCCGCCCGGCCCAGACCGGTCGCTTCCGGGTGTACCCGGAGACGGCGGGCGAGGGCGACCCCGTCGACCTGTGGGTGGTCAACAACCACTTCTCGTCGACGCCCGACGCCCGGGTCGGCCAGCGCACCGAGCAGGCCGCCTACGCCGCCGCCATCGCGGACACGATCGCCGCCGAGGTGCCCGACGGCCGGGTGATCGTCGCCGGCGACCTCAACGTCTTCCCCCGACCGGACGATCCGATCCTCCCGCCCGACGGGCCCAGCGACCAGCTCGGGCCGCTCTACGAGTCCGGGCTCAACAGCCTGTGGGAGGTGCTGGTCGAGGAGGTGCCGGCGTCGGCCTACTCGTACGTCTTCGAGGGCCAGGCCCAGACCCTCGACCAGCAGTTCGTCGACGATGCCCTGCTCGCCGAGCTGGTCGAGCAGCGGGTGGCCCACGTCAACGCCGACTGGGCGGCCGACGCCACGCCCGGCACCGGGCGCGGCGTCAGCGACCACGATCCGTCGGTCGCCCGCTTCGCCTTCCCGGCCCCGCCGGTGCCCGAGCTGGAGGACGAGGACTTCGTCGACCAGCAGTACCTCGACCTCGTCGGCCGCCCAGCGACCCCGGCCGAGGTCGAGGTGTGGACCGAGGCCCTCCAGGACGGCTCGCTCACCCGGGCCCGCCTCGTCGACAACATCCGGCGCATCGCCTACGACCCGGACCGGGCCCCGGTGATCCGGCTCTACATGGCGGCCCTGGGCCGCCGGGCCGACTTCGGGGGCGTCGAGTACTGGGCCGGGCGGTACGCCGACGGCCTCTCGCTCCGGCAGATGGCCCGGCTCTTCGTCGGGTCGACCGAGTTCCGCACCACCTACGGCGACCTCGACGACACCGAGTTCGTCCAGCTCGTCTACGAGAACGTGCTGGACCGTGACGCCAGCGAGGCCGACCTCGACTACTGGGTCGGTCGCCTGGAGGCCGGCCTGTCCCGGGCCGAGATGATGGTGTTCTTCTCCGAGAGCGCCGAGAACAAGGCCCTCACCCGGCCGGTCGTCGACGCCAGCGAGATCTGGTTCGGCCTGCTCGGCCGCACGCCCAGCCAGACCGAGCTCGACGCCGCCGCCGTCCGGGTCGGCACCCTGGAGGGCCGGCTCGAGGTGATCGAGGAGATCATCACCTCGGCCGAGTACGCCGAGAGGGTGGGCGCCGCGCCGCCGCCGTAGTCGCCCGTCGCCGCCGTTCAGCGGCGGTGGGCCTGCTCGTCGACCAGGTCGAGGAGGCGGGCCCGGTCGGTCGCCGGGGTGGCGGTCCGGGGCCACCGGACCGTCCCCCGCGCCCGCCGGTCGTGGTACAGCGCACCCGGCACCAGATCCCCGGTCGGGGCGGCCGACAGCCACACCAGGCTGTCGGCGCCCTGCTCGGGGGTGCGGAGGATCGGGCCCATCACCCGGTCGAAGCCGGGGAGGGCGTCGGTGACGCCCGGTGTCGCCGCCCAGCCGGGGTGGACCGCGACCTGGAGGGGCTGCTCGCCCCGCTCGGTCGCCTCGGCCACCAGGTCGACCTGGGCCCGCTTGGCCTGGGCGTAGGCCCGCACGCCGTCCCAGTCCCGGTGCTCCCACCCGGTGTCGTCGAGGTCGACGGCCTGCAGGTACATCCCGCCCGAGGTGACCCACACCGCCCGGCCCAGCCCACCCGGCAGCCCGGCGACGAGGCGCTGGGTCAGGAGCCGGGGGCCGACCACCATCGACGCCCAGATCACCTCCAGGCCCTGCCGGGTCTCCCGCCGTTCGGGTGTGATGCCACCGGCGGCGTGGACGACCACGTCGATGCGGTCGTGGTCGTCGACGAGGGCGTCGGCCAGACCGGCGGCCGCCTCGGTATCGGCCAGGTCGGCGGCCCGGAACCGAGCGGTGGCCCCGGCGGCGCCCAGGGCCGAGACGACCTCCGCCCCCCGGCCCGCGTCCCGCCCCACCACCTCGACCTCGGCGCCCAGCCGGCCGACCGCCTCGGCGGTGGCCCGGCCCAGGCCCGACGTCCCGCCGGTCACGACCACGACCTGGCCGGCGAGGGCACCGGCCGGCGGGTCCTGCCAGCCCTCGGTCCGGGACCGGACGGCGGGGCCGATGCGGCTGAAGCTGGGCACGACCGCCGCCTCCAGGGCGAGGTCGACGGCGCGGGCGAGGGGGGAGGGGAGCGGCACGGTCGAGGTTCGGGGCCGTCGCCCGGACGGATCGCCCCAGATGGATCGGACAGCCGGATCGCCCGGGCGATGTCCCTGGTCAGCCGTGTGCAGGTTCGCATCGGGACCATCGCCGCTATGCTGTCGGGCCTCACCCGTGACGGGTGGGGCGCTTGTGCAAGGCGTGGGCTCCGGCCCACGCTTTTTCTTTGACCGAGCGGCTGCCCGACGAACGAGGAGGTGACCCCCAGATGAACGCCATCGACGCCGTGACCGCACTGGCCGAGCCCGTGTGCGACGCCGCCGGGGTCGAGCTCGTCGACGTCGAGATGGAGGGCGGGGTCCTGCTCGTCACCATCGACAAGGAGGGCGGCCTGCCCGTCGGTGCCCTGACCTCGGTGACCCGTCAGATCTCTCGCCTCCTCGACGAGGACGACCCCATCCCCGGGCGCTACACCCTCGAGGTCTCCAGCCCCGGCCTCGAGCGCAAGCTCAAGAAGCCGGCCCACTTCCAGCGGGCCGTCGGCGAGACCGTCACCCTCCGGGCCAGCACCCGCGCCGAGGGCGGCCCGCGCCGGATCCAGGGCGCCCTCCTCGCCGCCGACGACGACGGCATCACCATCGCCCCCGACGAGCGCCGGGCCGACGACCCGGAGGACGGGATCGTCCTCCGCTACGACCAGATCGACAAGGCCCGCACCGTGTTCGTGTGGGACGCCGAGCCCAAGAACGACAAGTCACCACCCACCAGGAAGAAGGCCAAGCGATGAGTCGCGAGCTCGACATGATGGAGGCCCTCCAGGCCCTGGCCGCCGACCGCGGCATCACGCTCGACACCCTGATGGGGGCCCTGGCCGACGCCATGGAGATGGCCTACGCCAAGATGCCCGGGGCGAAGGACTACGCCTGGGTCACGATCGATCCCGACACCTTCGACATCCGCGTCTGGAGCCAGGACCTCGACGAGGACGGCGAGCCCCACGGCGAGGTCGAGGACGTCACCCCGCCCGACTTCGGCCGCATCGCCGCCCAGACCGCCCGCCAGGTGATGAACCAGCGCCTGCGCGAGGTCGACCGCGAGATGAAGTACGAGGAGTACTCGGGCCGCGAGGGCGACATCGTCACCGGCATCATCCAGCAGGGCGACTCCCGCTACACGCTCCTCGAGCTGAACCGGGGCGTCGAGGCGCTGCTGCCGCAGGCCGAGCAGGTCCCGCACGAGCGCCCGCAGGCCAACTCGCGCCTGAAGGCCTACATCGTCGAGGTCCGCAAGACCGCCAAGGGCCCGCAGATCGTCGTGAGCCGCACCCACCCGGGTCTGATCAAGCGCCTCTTCGAGATGGAGGTGCCCGAGATCGCCGAGGGCATCGTCGAGCTCAAGGCCTGCGCCCGCGAGCCCGGCCACCGCACCAAGATCGCGGTCTGGTCCAACGACGCCAACGTCGACCCGGTCGGCGCCTGCGTCGGCGCCCGGGGCGCCCGCGTCCGCATGGTCGTCAACGAGCTCAACGGCGAGAAGATCGACATCGTGCCCTTCACCGAGGTGCCCGAGGACCTGGTCGCCAAGGCGCTGGCCCCGGCCAAGGTCAAGGAGGTCCGGCTCGACTACGACACCGGCACCGCCACCGTGATCGTCCCCGACTTCCAGCTCTCGCTGGCCATCGGCAAGGAGGGCCAGAACGCCCGCCTGGCCGCCCGCCTGTCGGGCTGGCGCGTCGACATCAAGAGCGAGACGCAGCTGGCCGAGGAGGAGGCCTACGCCAACCAGGACTGGGCCGAGGGCGAGTGGGTGACCAACGCCGACGGCGAGCAGGTCTGGCAGCCGGCCGACGGCAGCGAGGCCCTGTCGGCCGAGGCGTGGGCCGAGTCGGCCGAGCAGATCGAGGCCGAGGCCGAGGCGGCCGCCGGCGACGAGGGCGACGAGCACGTCAGCGTCGACCCCGACGCCAGCGGCGACGAGTCCAGCGTGAGCAGCGAGGACGCGGCCGGTGCCGACGTCGAGGAGGCGATCGAGGCCGACGAGGCCGGCGACGACGCCCCCGAGACGCCGGAGGCGGCCATCGCCGAGGGCGCCGTCGAGGACCCGGCTGACGACGACCCCGATGCCGCCGACGAGGCGGTCGAGGCCGACGTCCCCGAGGCCGGCGACAAGGGATCCGCGGGCTGACCCCCATCGGCCCCGAGGACCGGCTCGGACCGCAGCGGACCTGCGTCGGGTGTCGGCGCACCACCGATGCGGCCGAGCTGATCAGGGTCACGCGGACGAGCGACGACGGGCTGGCCGTCGGCCGGGCCCTCCCGGGTCGTGGCGCCTGGCTCCACCCGGACCCGGACTGCCTGGCCGCTGCCGTCCGCCGCAAGGCGTTCGGGCGAGCGCTCCGGGCTCCGGTGCGGGCCGACGCCGCCGAAGCGGTCCGCCAGGCCCTCGTAACCGAACCCCCGGTGGCATCGGGCCCCTGACCCGGCACAATGGGGAGCCGTGCCCGTCGCCCCGGCGGCCGGGCCCAGATCGCAGCGTCCTGACCTCCCGCTGTCGGTGGCTTCGTCGGCCGTCGGCCGGGTGCGCGAGGATGGAAGACCCGTGCGTTCCCACGGGACGATGAAACGAAGGGCTGGCAACCGACCTTGCCGAAGAAGATCCGCGTCCACGAGCTCGCCAAGGAGCTTGGCCTGACCAACAAGGAGGCCCTCGACCTCTGCGCGGGCCTGGGCATGGACGTCAAGACCCACTCCTCGGGGGTCGAGGAGGCCCAGGCCGACCGGGCCCGCCGCAAGGCGCACCGCGAGGGCATGGTCCGAGACGAGCAGCCCGAGGAGCCGTCGGCCAAGAAGGCCCCGGCGAAGAAGGCGCCCGCCAAGAAGGCGGAGGCCCCCGCCGAGACGCCCGCCGCCGACGCCCCGGGCGAGGCCCCCGCCCCGGCTGCCGCCGAGGCGCTGCGCCCTGACCTGGGGGTGTGAAGCTCCCCCTGACCCGGCACACTGGGGAGCCGTGCTCGACCGCCTGCGATCGGGCACCGAGACCGCAACGTCCTGACGTCCTGCTGTCGACGGCTTCGCCGGTCGTCGGCCGGGT
>JBQGCF010000244.1:0-2661 GCA_052038315.1 Iamia sp. | reverse complement strand
AGCGGGGCATCGTACGTCGCTCGGCGGTGGCGTCCCGTACCCTCGCTGGGATGACCGGCGACGGGGACCTCGTGCGGCAGGGCGTCCTGCGCTTCTCCTACGGGATCATGGGCTCGGGCAAGTCGACCGTCGCCCTCCAGGTCCACCACAACCTGATCCGCCGGGGCCTGCGCGGCGCCCTGTGCACGCTGTTCGACCGGGAGGGGACGATCGTGTCGAGCCGGCTCGGCGTCTCGCACCCGGCCTTCGAGGTCACGGCCGACGTCGACCTCCTGGCCTTCGCCCGGGCCGAGGCCGCCGCCGGCGACGGCCACCTCGACTTCCTCGTGTGCGACGAGGCCCAGTTCTACGCACCGGAGCAGATCGACCAGCTGGCCGCGGTGGTCGACGAGATGGGCACCGACGTCTTCGCCTACGGCCTGCTGACCGACTTCCGGGGCCGGCTGTTCGACGGGACCCGCCGGCTGATGGAGGTCGCCGACGAGCGGGTGCCGCTCAGCGTCGAGACCCGCTGCTGGTGCGGTCGCCGGGCCACTCACAACGCCCGTCTCGTCAACGGGGTGATGACCCGCGAGGGCGAGACGGTGGTGATCGCCGACACCGAGGCGCTGGGCAACACCGATCCGCCCCTGTTCGGCGATGTCGTGACCTACGAGCTGCTGTGCCGCCGCCACTACGTCGCCGGGCTCGTGAAGTAGCGCCGGTCACCTACCCTCCGGGACCATGACGACCGACGGTCCCGCCCGCCTCCCCGACACCGGGACGCCCGCCGACGAGCTGCTGGCCCGGATCGACACCGCCCGGGCCGGCGACCTCGACTGGAAGGGCGGCCGGGCCTTCAGCCTCGTCTACAACTCGGGCGACGAGGCCCACGAGGCCGTCCTCCACGCCGTGGCCGATCGCTACCTGCACGAGAACGCCCTCAACCCGTTCCGCTACCCGAGCCTCCTGCAGATGGAGCTCGACCTGGTCGCCATGGGCGCCGGCCTCTTCGGCGGCAGCCCCGACGCCGGGGCGGTCACGGCCGGCGGCAGCATGAGCATCTTCTGCGCCGTCCAGGTCGCCCGGGGCCACGCCCGGGCCGAGATGGGCATCCCCGAGCCGCAGATCCTGGCCCCGGTCACCGCCCACCCGGCCTTCGCCAAGGCCTGCGACCTGCTCGACATCGAGCTGGTGCTGGTGCCGGTCGGGGCCGACGGCCGGGTCTCCGCCGAGGACGTGGCCGAACGGATCACCGACCGCACGGCGATGCTCGTCGCCTCGGCGGCCTGCTACCCGTTCGGCACGATCGACCCGGTGGCCGACGTCGCCGCCCTGGCCGCCGAGCGGGACCTCCTCTGCCACGTCGACGCCTGCCTCGGCGGCTGCCTCCTGCCGTTCTGGGAGGAGCTGGGCCAGCCGGTGCCGCCGTGGGACCTGTCCGTCCCCGGCGTGACGAGCCTCAGCGCCGACATCCACAAGTACGGCTACGCCTTCAAGGGCGCCTCGCTCGTGCTCTACCGGGACCGGTCGCTGCTCAAGCACCAGCACTTCTGGTACGACGAGTGGCCCGGCGGCCTCTACGCCAGCTCGACGCCGGCCGGCACCCGCCCGGCCCCGCCCATCGCCGGCGCCTGGGCCGCCATGATGCACCTCGGGCGGGAGGGCTTCCTGCGCCTGACCGGCCAGGTGCTGGAGGCCCACCAGGCCTTCCTGTCCGGCATCGCCGCCTCCGACGGGGCGGTGGTCGCGCCGGAGCCGGACATCTCGGTGTTCCAGGTGACGACGCCGGGCCGCTCGCACGACGCGGTGGGCGACCAGATGGACGCCCGGGGCTGGAACCTCGACCGCCAGCAGGGCGGCCTCCACGTGATGCTGTCGCCGTACCACCTCCAGGTCGCCGATCGCTTCGTGGCCGACCTGGGCCAGGCCCTCGCCGAGGTGCCGATCACCGAGGACGCCCCCACCACGTCGGACGTCTCCACCTACGGCGGCATCGCCGAGTAGCGGAGCCGAGGAGCGAAGCGAGGAGCCGATGGCCGTCGTCGGCGCCGTCCTCTGCGGCGGCGCCAGCCGGCGCATGGGCCGGGACAAGGCGCTGGTCGAGGTCGACGGCGTGGCCCTGGCCCGTCGTGTCGCCGACGCGTTGACGGCCGGGGGCTTCGACCGGGTCCTGGCCATCGGGGGCGACGCCACCGCCCTCGCCGCCCTCGGGCTCGAGCCGGTGCCCGACCGCTGGCCCGGCGAGGGACCGCTCGGCGGCCTGGCCACCGCCCTGGCCGCAGCGGCCGGCGGCGACGTGCTCGTGCTCGCCCCGTGCGATCTCGTCCACCCGGCGCCGGACGTCGTGGCCACGCTGGCCAGCGCCCTGGCCGTGGCGCCGGCCGTCGAGGCGGTCGCGGTGAGGGTGGAGGAGCGGGTCCAGTGGCTGCCCAGCGCGTGGTGGGTCACGCCGGGCGTGGTCGAGCGGCTCGCCGCCCTGGTCGTCGGGGGCGCCCGCCGCCTCGACGCGGTGGCCCCGGTCGTCGCCCACCGCGTCGTCGCCCTCGCCCCCGACCAGGTCGCCGACGCCGACACCCCGGACGACCTCCCGTGAGCACCGTCGCGCCCGTTCTGATGAGCCATCGTTGCGCCCACCCAACGCTGGGGGATAAGGACGGGTGGGCGGGGGGAGGGTGGTCC
>JBQGCF010000243.1:0-11162 GCA_052038315.1 Iamia sp. | reverse complement strand
GCCGGCGGCGGCCCGCGGCGGGGCCCGGGCCGGGGGGGCTCGGGCAGCGACCGGGTCGGGTCGGGGTGGCGCCGGTCGGGCCGCGACGGGCCCGTCGGCGGGGGCCGCTCCACCAGGGCGGCGGTGGCCAGCCCGGGCTCGGCCTCGGCCGCCTCGACGAGATCGGTCATCGGGGGCGCGATCAGGCGGGGGCGAGGACGAGGGCGGCGTTGTGGCCGCCGAAGGCGAAGCTCGTCGACACGACGGGGCCGGGCTCGATCGGGCGGGGCGCGCCGACGACGACGTCGACGTCGAGCGCCGGGTCGACCTCGGTGGTGCCGGCCACCGGCGGGACGACGCCCTCGGCCGCGGAGGTCAGGGCGACGGCGGCCTCGACGGCGCCGGCGGCCCCGATCAGGTGGCCGGTCACGCCCTTGGTCGACGTCACCGGCAGGGCACCGGCGCCGAACACCGAGCTGATGGCCCGCGCCTCGGCGGCGTCGTTGAGCGGGGTGGAGGTGCCGTGGGCGTTGACGTGGCGCACGTCGGCGGGCGAGAGACCGGCGCTGGCCAGGGCCCGGCGGATGCACGCGGCGGCGCCGGCCCCGTCCTCGGAGGGGGCGGTGATGTGGCTGGCATCGCACGTCGCCCCGTAGCCGAGGAGCTCGCCGTGGATGCGGGCATCGCGACCGACGGCGTGGTCCCAGTCCTCCAGCACGAGGAAGCCGGCACCCTCGCCCATCACGAAGCCGTCGCGGGCCACGTCGAAGGGGCGGCTGGCGGTGCCGGGGTCGTCCGACCGCTTGCTGAGGGCGCCCATGTTGGCGAAGGCGGCCATCGCCGTCGGGGTGATGGCGCACTCGGTGGCGCCGGCCACCACGACGTCGGCGGTGCCGTCGCGCAGCAGCCGGGAGGCCTCGCCGATGGCGTTGGCGCCGGTCGCGCAGGCGGTGGCCACGCACAGGCAGGGGCCGGTGAAGCCGTGCTCGATGGCGACGAGGGCGGCCGGTCCGTTGGCCATCATCATCGGGACGAGCATCGGGCTGACCCGGCGCGGCCCCTTCTCGGGGCCCCGCTCGGCGTGCAGCTTCACCTGCTCCTCCAGCGTGGTCAGGCCCCCGACCCCGGAGCCGGCCACGACGGCCACCCGTCCGGCATCGAGCCCGTCGGCCACCGCGCCGCCCAGGCCGGCGTCGGCCAGGGCGTCGGCCGCGGCGATCAGGGCGAGGTGGCCGCTGCGGTCGATGCGCCGGGCCTCGCGGGCCCCGATCCGTCCCTCGACGTCGAGGTCGGCCACCTCGCAGGCGAAGCCCACCGGCAGCGGGGTGGCGTCGAACAGGGTGATCGGCGCCGCCGTGGCCTTGGCCGCCACCACCCGGGCCATGGTGGTGGCCAGGTCGTTGCCGGCGGGCGAGACCACGCCCAGGCCGGTGACGGCGATGCGCCGGGTGCTCACGACGCCGGGGCGCTGACGGCGGCGAGGACGACGTCGGCGGCGTCGCCCACCGTCTTGACGTCCTCCAGGGCCTCCTCGGGCACCTCGACCTCGAAGTGGTCCTCGAGGGCCATCACCAGCTCGGTGAGGTCGAGGCTGTCGGCCTCCAGGTCCTCCTTCCACCGGGCGTCCTCGGTGACGGTGGAGGCGTCCAGCTTGAGCAGGTCGACGGCGGTCTCGATGACGGTGGTGAGGACGGTGGCTCGATCCATGGATCTCTCCTTGGTAGGGGTCGGTGTCAGGGGATGGCCCGGGTGGGCCGGGCGGCAGCCACGACGGCTGCTCGGTGCGGCGCCAGCCGGAGCCGGCGAGCGCAGCGAGCCCTGGCGGGGATGGCCCGGTCGGGTCGGAGCGTGGGCGGGGCGGAGGACGTTCCCATGGGCTTCGGTCAGTGGCCCATGGCCATGCCGCCGTCGACCGGCAGCACGGCGCCGGTGACGTAGGAGGCGGCGTCGGAGGCCACGAACCGGATGGCGGCGGCGACCTCGTCGGGGGTGGCCATGCGGCCGAGGGGGACGGTGGCGCCCAGCTCGGCCCGGCGGGCCTCGGGCAGGGCGTCGGTCATGGCCGTGGCGACCGGGCCGGGGGCGACCACGTTGGCGGTGATCGACCGGGGCGCCAGCTCGCGGGCGAGAGCTCGGGTCAGGCCGATCAGCCCGGCCTTCGAGGCGGCGTAGCTGGCCTGGCCGGCGGCCCCGGCGTAGGCGCCGACCGACGAGACGGTGACGATCCGCCCGAAGCGGGCCTTCATCATCCCGGGCACGGTGGCCCTGAGGGTGCGGTAGGCGCCGTCGAGGTTGGCGTCGAGCACGGCCCGCCAGCGCTCGGGGGTGAGGCGGACGAAGAGGCCGTCGTCGGTGACGCCGGCGTTGGCGACCACGATGGTCGGGTCGCCGAGGGCCTCGGTGGTGGTGGCCAGGGCGGCGGCGATCGAGTCGGGGTCGGTGACGTCGAGGGCGACGGCCAGGGCCCGGCCCCCACCGGCCTCGATGGCGGTGACGACCTCCTCGGCCGCCACCTCGCCACCCCGGTAGCCGACCGCGACGGCGCGCCCGTCGGCGGCGAGGGCGCGGGCGGTGGCGGCACCGATCGCCCCCGACCCGCCCGTCACCAGGGCGACTCGCTGCTCGGCGGCGGTCACGAGGCCCCGCCCCAGCGGAGGAGGATGGAGCCCCACGTCATGCCGGCGCCGACGGCGGAGGCGAGGACGAGGTCGCCGGGTCCGATCCGGCCGTCGTCGGCCGCCTCGGCCAGGGCGAGCGGAACCGACGCGGCCGACGTGTTGCCGTGGCGGTCGAGGGTCAGGACGACCTTCTCGGGGGCCAGGCCGAGGCGGCTGCCGACGGCGTCGATGATCCGGCGGTTGGCCTGGTGGGGGACGAACCAGGCCACGTCGTCGACGGTGGCGCCGCTGCGGCGCAGGACCTCGGCGGCCGAGTCGGCCAGCCCCCGCGTGGCGGCCCGGAACACCTCGGGCCCGTCCATGGTGAGCCAGCGCTCGCCGTGGGGGACCTCGAGGTGGGGGACGAGGGCGGCGTCGCCGTCGAGCACCGAGGCCACCAGCCCCGGTCCGTCGTGGGCCGTCGCGTCGTCGGTCGGCGTCTCCAGCACGACCGCACCGGCGCCGTCGCCGAAGAGGACGGCGGTGCCGCGGTCGGTGGGGTCGACCAGGCTGGTCATCCGCTCGGCGCCGACGACGAGGGCGACCCGGCTCGTGCCGGTGGCCACCGCCGGGAGGGCGAGGTGGAGGGCGGCGACGAAGCCGGCGCAGGCGGCGTTGAGGTCGCAGGCCGCGGCCCGGGTGCCGAGCAGGCCGGCCACGTCGGCGGCGGTCGAGGGGCAGGCCCGGTCCGGCGTGGTGGTGGCGACGACGAGCAGGTCGACCTCGTCGGGCCGGCGGCCGGCCCGGGCCAGGGCGGCGCGGGCGGCGTCGGCGGCGAGCGTGGCGGTCGTGTCGTCGGGGCCGGCGACGTGGCGGGCCCGGATCCCGGTGCGGGTCGAGATCCACTCGTCGCTGGTGTCGAGCACGGCGGCCAGGTCGTCGTTGGTGACCGGCCGCCCGGGCACCGTCGCCCCCCAGCCGGTGAAGCCCACCGCGAGGCGCGTCCGCACGCGCGTCGCGACGTCCGTCGCGTGGAGCACGCTCATGCCGCGTCGATGGCGTGAAGCCAGGCGACCGGCTGGCCGGCCCGGACCCGCTCGCCCGGCAGGGCCAGCATCCCCATCAGGAAGCCGCCGAAGGCGCTGGTCACGGGGACCGAGCGGCCCAGGCTCTCGACCGTCCCGACCGACACGCCGGCGGTGACGACCTCGCCCTCGGCGGTGCACGTCTCGGGCGGCAGGGGCCGGAAGGTCCCGGCCTCGGGGGCGACGATCAGCCGGGTCGGCAACCGCAGGTCGTCCCCCTCCATGAACACCGAGGCACTCATCGGCGGCTCCTCTGGCCGGGGGCAGCCACCGGCGGGGCAGGGCTCGGACGGCGCCGATGAGCGCCGTCGGCGACGCTCGCTGCGCTCGCTCTGCCGCCGGACCGCCCGTGCTCGAGGATTCGCTCGCTGCGCTCGCTCATCGTCCCACCCCCCAGAGGGCGGGGAGGAGGGCCTCGACGTCGTCGGGGGTGGCGGCGGACAGGGGCTCGACGTCGTCCCGGCAGCGCTTGGCCAGCGCCGTCAGGGTCGTCCCCGGGCCCAGCTCGACCAGCCGGGTGGCGCCCAGCTCGACCAGGGCGTCGACCGTCTCCCGCCAGCGCACCGGGCGGACGAGGTGGGTGGCCAGCCGCTCGGGCCAGCCCCGCCGAGCGAAGTGGGCGGTGGCGTCGTGGTTGGTGACGACCGGGGCGGTCAGCGGCGCGAACTCGACCTCGGCCACCGCCGCCTCGAAGGCGATCGCCGCCGGGGCCATCAGCGGCGTGTGGAAGGCGCCGCCGACGGCGAGCGGCTTGACCTTGCGGACCCCGGCGCCCCGCGCCGCGGCCTGGGCCGCGGCGACGCCGGTGGTCGTGCCGCCGACGACGATCTGGCCGGGGGCGTTGTCGTTGGCGATCCACGCCTCGTCGACCAGGGCCACGGTGTCCCGGGCCTGCTCGGGGGTGGCGCCGAGGAGGGCGATCAGCCCGCCGGGGGTGGCGTCGGCCGCCTCCTGGGTCACCGCCGCCCGCCGGGCCGCCAGGGCCAGCCCGTCGGCGGGATCGACCGCCCCGGCCGCGACCAGGGCGGTGATCTGGCCCAGCGAGTGGCCGGCGAAGGCGACCGGCGTCCCGATGTAGTCCTTGGCCGCCTCCCAGACGAGGAGCGAGGAGGCGAGCACGGCGAGCTGGGCGTCCTGGGTGCGGGAGAGGTCGGCGTCGGGGTCGAGCAACAGGGGGGACAGGGCTCGCCCCGACGCCGCCTCGGCCCGCTCCACCACCACCCAAGCGGGGTGGTCGCGCCAGGCCCGGCCGAATCCGGCCACCTGGCTGCCCTGGCCGGGGAAGGTGACGGCCACGTCGCCGGCCCCCTCCCGTTCGTCGGCGCGGGGAGGCGCCGGGGCCGGGGCGGGGGGACTCGGGGGAGTGGGCATCAGGGACTGGGACCGGCCCATGACGCCCAGGGTTTCCTGCTACTCGCCAGTAGGTTCGCCTACTGACCGGTAACTGCGCGTACCGGCCGGTAGGTCACGCCCCCGACACACGCCGGACCCGGATCGAGCGCCTTCGGGCCGTAACCCGGGCGGTGTGGACGGCGTCCGAGACCCGATGACCCCCGACCCGCTCGTCGCCCTCCTCCCGCACCGGCCGCCGTTCCGCTTCGTCGACGCCGTCGACGTCTGCGAGCCCGGCGCCCACGTCACCGCCCGCTGGCGGATCACCGGCGACGAGCCCTGGCTGGCCGGCCACTTCCCGGGCCGGCCGGTCGTGCCGGGCGTGCTGCTGACCGAGGCGCTGGCCCAGGCCGGGGCGATCGGCGTGCTGGCCGACCCGGCCCACGCCGGCCGCCTGCCCCTGCTCGGCGGGGTCGAGGACGCCCGCTTCCGGCGGATGGTCGTCCCCGGCGACGAGGTCGTGCTCGACGTCGCCCTGGAGCGGGTGTCGAAGCGGGGCGGGTGGGGCGTGGGCCGGGCGACCGTCGAGGGCGAGGAGGCGGCGCGGGGCCGCATCCTCTTCGTCCTGGCCCCCGCGTAAGGCACAGGGCGTTCGCCGGTCAGGCCTCCCGACACACCACCACGGGAGGTCACCATGAGGAAGCTCCTCGCCATCGCACTGCTGCTCGTCCTGGGTCTCGTCGGCGCCCCCGCCGCGGCCCAGACCACCGACGCACCGACGCCGACCCCCGGTGGGTCCGGCGGCACCGGTGGCACCGGCGTCCGGACCGGCGAGATCGCCCTCGGGTCGATCGTCGCCCCGGTCCGCACCGCCGCCGGCCGCCACGGCGCCGCCACCGGGCTGAGGTCGAACCCGAGCTGCTCCGTCCAGTGCATCACCAGCGGCGTCGCCTACGGCCGGGGCCCCGGTGCCCGGCTGGTCGTCACCACCGACACCCCGGCCACGATCCGGATCGCCGTCAGCCGCAGCGGCTACTACCGGCTGATCAGCTCGGCCGCCGGCCAGACCTCGTTCAGCGCCGACTTCGGCGACCTCGGCGCCGACACCCGGTACGACGCCTTCGTCAGCGCCGTCGACGCCAACGGCGACATCGCCAACCGCTCGGGCTCGTTCCGGACCCTCCAGCGCAACGTCGACGTCGTCTTCAACCAGGCCGAGGTCTGGGAGACGCCCTACGGCGACGACGCCTTCTACGCCCAGAGCTGGTTCGAGGGCGTCGGTGGCGAGCCGTTCGCGGCGTACGACCTGGAGGACGGCATCCTCCCGCTCGGCGTCCAGGTCCTGAAGGACGTCGACACCGACCGGCACCTCGCCCTGGCCCTGGAGCTGAAGCAGCACGACGAGGGCGTCGACGTGTGCGAGGTCGAGCCCGACCCGCCCGCGCCCGAGTCCGGCCAGGGGACCTGCGAGTACGCCGCCACCGTCTGGCTGGCCGACGGGGCCCTCGACCTCGACGACCGCCCGGCCTGGGCGACCAACCCCAACGACTACTGGATCAGCGGCACCCTGGTCCTCCCCGACACCGATGCCCTCCCCGGCGGCTTCGGCACCCCCCTGAAGTTCCGGGTTCCCACCGCCGTGAGGGTCTGGTTCGCCTAGATCTGGACGAGGCGGAGGGAGTCGGTGGCGACGCCCTTGTAGTCGGGGGAGCCGGAGAGGACGGCGACGAGGTCGCCCGTGCGGATGTGGCCCTCCGTGCGGGCGATCTCGATGGCCAGGCTCACCTGGCGGCTGATGTCGAAGGGCCCGGGCAGGGGCACCGGCGTCGCGCCCCACGACAGCGTGAGCTGGCGGAGGGTGCGGGGGTCGGTCGAGAAGCCGAGGATCGGGGTCCGCGGGCGGTAGCGGGCGATCGAGCGGACCGTGAAGCCGGTGCGGGTGATGCAGATGATCGAGGTGGCACCGCTCTCGGAGGCCGCCTTCCACGCCGCGTTGGTCATCGAGTTGGTGACGACGTCGTCGGGCGTCATCCGCTGGGCGGCGTTGAGGCGGGAGACCTTGGCCGCCCAGAGGTCGTAGTCGAACTCCTCGTCGGCCCGCTCGGCGATCCGGGCCATGGTGGCCACGGCGAGGGTCGGGTCGTGGCCGATGGCCGTCTCGCCGGAGAGCATCACGGCCGAGGAGCCGTCGAACACGGCGTTGGCGATGTCGGACGTCTCGGCCCGGGTCGGGGTCGGCGCCGACACCATCGACTCGAGCATCTGGGTGGCGGTGATGGCCGGCTTCCCGAGGGCGATGCAGCGGGCGATGATCCGCTTCTGGAGGTGGGGCAGCTCCTCCATCGGCATCTCGGCGCCGAGGTCGCCACGGGCCACCATCACCGCGCCGGCGGCCTCGACGATGCCGTCGAGGTTCTCGACCGCGGCCCGGGTCTCGACCTTGGCGATGACCATCGGACCGGCCGTGTGGGGCTCGGTGCCGACCCGGCGGATGTCGTGGGCCGAGCGCACGAACGACACCGCCACCATGTCGACGCCCTCGGTCACGAAGGCGTCGAGCAGCATCAGGTCGTGCGGCGTGGGCGTGGGCACCCGCAGCCGCTCGGACGGGATGTGGACGCCGGGGCGGCCCTGCAGCCGGCCGCCGTGGAGGACCCGGGCGACGAGCGAGTCGGAGGTGGAGTCGACGACCTCGACGATCACGCCGCCGTCGCCGAAGACCAGCTTGTCGCCGCCGTGGATGTCCTGGAGGAGGCCGGCGTAGTCGACGTGGACGCACTCGGCGTCGCTGGGGTCGTTGCCCGGCGTGAGCTTGACGGTGGCGTCGGTGGTGAGGTGCACCCCGCCCTCGGGGAACGAGCCGGCCCGGACCTTGGGACCGGGGAGGTCGGCGAGGATGCCGAGCGGCCGGCCCACCGACTCCTCGACCCGCCGCAGCCGCCGGTAGCGGTCGATGTGCTGGTCGAGGGTGCCGTGGGAGAGGTTGATGCGGATCACGTCGGCACCGGCCTCGACCATGTCCTTGAGCACGGCCTCGGACTCCGAGGCCGGCCCCATCGTGGCGATGATCTTGGTGCGCCGGGTCATCGGGCCAGTATGACGGTCTCCACGCCGGTTCCCGACGGACCTTTCGCCCGTTCGCGCACCGTTCGCCACACCGATGACCTCCGCACCCCCTCCCGACGCCCGCCTGGCCGCCATCTGGCGCGGCCTCCTGCCCGCCCAGGGCCCGCCGCGCCCGGCCGACTGCCTGCGCGGCTTCGCCGGGGCCCTCGTCGGCATCCTCGTCACCGGTCTCGTCGGCCGGGTGGCGCTGGGGGCGACCGGTGACCTGCCGTGGATCGTCGCCCCGATGGGCGCCTCGGCGGTGCTCGTCTTCGCCGTCCCCGGCAGCCCCCTCGCCCAGCCGTGGTCGGTCGTCGGCGGCAACGTCAGCTCGGCCCTGGTCGGCCTGGCCGCCGGCTGGCTGATCGGCCCGCTGCCCCTGGCCGCGGCGGTCGGCGTGGGCGGCGCCATCGCCACCATGATCGCCCTGCGCTGCCTCCACCCGCCGGGCGGCGCCTGCGCCCTGACCGCCGCCCTCGCGCCGGTCGCGGTCACCGGTCACGGCGCCACCTTCGCCTTCTGGCCGGTCGGGTTGAACTCGATCGTCCTCGTCGCGGTCGGCATCGCCTTCCACACCGCCCTCGGCCGCCGCTACCCCCACGTGGCCGTCGCCGTGCCCGAGCCGGCCCCCGAGCACGCCGCCGACGCCGCCGCCCGGGGCCGGGGCGGGGTCGACGCCGAGGACGTGGCCGCCGCCATGGCGCGGCTCGACCAGGGCCTCGACATCGCCCCCGCCGACGTGGTCGCCCTGGTGCGCGACGCCGAGGCCCACGCCCTCGACCGCCGGCTCGGCGGCCTGCGAGCGGCGGCCGTGATGCGCCGGGACGTGATCACGGTCGGCCCCGCCGACAGCCTGTTCCGGGTCCGCGTCCTGATCAACGAGCACCGGGTGAAGGCCCTGCCGGTGGTCGACGAGGACCGCCACGTCGTGGGCATCGTCGCCATCGTCGACCTGTTCAACCTCGACGCCGGCAACCTCACACCGGTGCGCGAGCTGATGACGACGAGCGTGGCCACGATCGACGAGGACACACCCGTGGGGGATCTGGTCGGGCTGATGGTCGAGCAGGGCCACCGCCACGTCCCGGTGCTCGACGGCGACGGGCGGCTGGCCGGGCTCGTGTCCCGGGCCGACCTGATCGCCGTCCTCCACCGCCTCCTGCTGGAGGGCTGAGGGCGGCTACGGCAACCGGCTGAACCAGACGAGCGACAGGATCGAACCGGCGATGAGGAAGAGGAAGCCGCTGGTGACGAAGCGGTACCAGATCTCGGTGAACTCGATCTCGTAGCCGATCGACGACCCGATGTTCCGGTAGACCTCGCGCAGCTCGCCCTCGGACGCGGCCCGGAAGGCCTTGCCGTCGGTGGCCTCGGCGATGGCCTCCAGGGCGGCGTGGTCGACGTCGACCGGCACGGGGGCGGGCTCCTCGGGGATGACGATCACGCCGTGGTCGGTGCCGAAGGCGATGGTGTTGACCGGCACGCCCGCGTCCCGGGCCGCCGCCGCGCCGACGCTGTCGGGCCGGCCCACCGTCGTATTGCCGTCGGACATGAGGACGATGCGGGCCGGGACCTCCTCGCCCTCCTCGTCGCCCTCGGCCGGCGGCGCCTGCCGGATCGCCTGGAGCGAGGTGAAGATCGCCTCCCCGATGGCGGTCCGCTCGTCCAGCTCCAGCCGGTCGATGGCGGTGCGGACCTGGGCCCGGTCGGTGGTGGGGGGCACGAGGATCGTGCCCGTGCCGTTGAAGCTGACCAGCCCCACGTTGATCTGGGGCGGGAGGATGTTCAGGAAGGTCTTGGCGGCCCGCTGGGCGGCGGTCAGCCGGTCGGGCTCGACGTCCTCGGCCATCATCGACAGCGACGTGTCGATGGCCATGATCACCGTGGCCCGCTCGCGGGGGACCCGCTCCTCGCGGGCCGGCCGCATCAGCCCGCCGACCAGGGCGACCATGCCCAGCACGAGAAGGATGGCGGGGACGTGGCGGCGCCAGCCGGGGGAGCGGGGGGCGACGCTCTGGAGCAGGTCGAGGTTGGTGAACCGCACCGCGTACCGGCGTCGCTGCGTCTGCAGGACGATGTAGGCCACCAGCAGGCCGCCCGGCACGATGAGCATCCAGATGTTCTGGAACTCGAGGTAGGTCAGGGCGAGCATCGGGGTCCCTCTCATGCGGACGTCCGGGGGGCGATGTCGCGGGTGCGCTCCCGGCGCTGGGCGACGAAGCGGACGATGTCGAGCAGCCAGTCGCGATCGGTGCGGAGCTGCAGGTGGTCGGCCCCAGCGGCGCGGATGGCCTCGGCGATGGCGCCCCGCTGGGCGGCCGCCGCGGCCGCGTAGCGCTCGCGGAGCTTGGGGTTGGCGGTCTGGATCTCGATCAGGTCGCCGCTGCGGGGGTCCTCCAGGTGGAGCACGCCGACGTTGGGCAGCTCGACCTCGCGGGGGTCGACGACCTCGATGCAGAGGGTCTCGTGGCGGACGCCGAGCCGGGCGAGGGGCTGGCGCCACGAGGCCGGGTCCTCGAGGAAGTCGGACAACACGACCACCAGGCCCCGCCGCCGGGCGATCCCGCCGAGCGTGTCGAGGGCTCCGGCCAGGTCGGTGCGGCCGCTCGGGTGGCGGGCGGCCGACACCAGCCGGTGGAGCACCGCCATCAGGTGGTCCTTGCCGCCTCGGGCCGGGACGATCTGGCGCCCCTCGGGGCCGGCCAGCACGGCGCCCAGCCGGTTGCCGGTGCGGTGGGTGATGAACCCCATGGCCGACGCCGCCGACACGGCCAGGTCGCGCTTCTCGCACAGGGCGGTGCCGAAGTCGAGGCTGGGCGAGTCGTCGCAGAGCAGCCAGCACTCGAGCTCGCGGTCGGCGATCGTCTCCCGGATGTACGGGTCCGACATGCGGGCGGTGACGTTCCAGTCGATCCGCCGGACGTCGTCACCCGGCGTGTAGAGCCGGGTCTCGCCCTGCTCGGTGCCGTGCCCGGGCACCAGGCCGAGGTACTCGCCGTTGAGCAGCCCGTCGAGGCGGCGGCGCACGACGAGGTCGAGACGCCGGAGCACCTCGGACGGATCG
>JBQGCF010000242.1:0-2787 GCA_052038315.1 Iamia sp. | reverse complement strand
GGCGACGCCGGGCACCAGCCCGGCAAGGGTGGCGGCGAGCACGAGCGCGCCCGCCCCCCGGGTCACGGTCCGCTTTCGCATCGATCTCCTCGCCGTGTCGACCCGACGACGGTACCGATCACCTCCCACCCGTTCAACGCTCCCGCTAGGGTCTCGCCCGTTCGGCGGAACCACACACACGGGGGTGTGTCATGACGAGTGCTCGACGACGGCTGGCGGCCGTGGCGATGACGGCGACGGTGGCGGCGGGGACGGTGCTGAGCACCGGGTCCGCCTCCGCGGCGGCGGAACCGGCCCCGGTCTTCGTGCAGGAGCGCTGCTACCTGGCGGCGATCCACGAGATCTTCCTGGACCGGCCGGCCTCGGTCTACGACCTGGAGACCTGGACGAACCGCTACGAGCCGGCCCCGGCCCGCCCGGCGGCGGCCCGGCTGATGGCGGTGTCCGACGAGTGGCTCGCCGCCGTCGTCACCGGCATCTACGACACCGCCCTCGACCGGGGCCCCGATCCCGGCGGCCTGGCCTTCTGGATCGGCCGGCTGCGGGCCGGCGTCCGGGTCACCACCCTGACGGCCCAGGTCTACGGCTCCGACGAGGTGTGGGCCCGCGGCGGCAGCACGCCCGAGGGCTTCGTCGAGGACGTCTACCCACGGATCATGGGCCGGGAGGCCTCGCCCGACGACGTCGAGTACTGGGCCGGCGAGCTGGGCCACCAGGGCCCGGGCGACGTGGCCAAGCGGCTGCTCGGCTCGATCGAGAACCGGCGGAGCCGGGTGACCGCCCTCTACCAGGAGATCCTGGGCCGCCAGCCCGACACCGGCGGGCGTGACTACTGGGCCGGCCGGCTGGCCACCCTCGACGACGTCACCCTGGCCGTGCACCTCGCCTCCTCGCTCGAGGCCTACCAGCGGGCCCAGGCCGGGTGCGAGGTCCCGCCCCCGGCGACGCTGACCCAGGCCACCGAGGGCGACCGCAGCTCGATGGCGCCGCAGATCTCGGCCGACGGCCGCTACGTCGCCTTCCTGTCCCGGGCCTCCAACCTCGTGCCCGGCGACGTGCAGGACTCGTCGTTCGACATGTACCTGCTCGACCGCGACACCAGCACGATCACCAAGGTCCCGCCGCCCTTCCCGGGCTACGACCTCGGCAGCCCGGGCCTGTCGGCCGACGGCCGCCACGTCGTCTTCTCCACCACCAACGCCGGGGCCCCCGACATCTTCACCTGGGACCGGGTCACCAACACGACCACCCGGGTCAGCGACGACCTCGGCAGCTCGACGGGCCAGGCCGTGTCGGCCGACGGCCGCTTCATCGCCTACGCCAGCCACGAGACGATCGACCCGTCGAGCAACCACGGCGTCTACGTCTGGGACCGCACCACCGCCGAGACCGAGCTGGTCACCAGCGACGTCAGCCCCTCCACCCGGCCGGTGATGTCCCCGGACGGCTCGTACGTGGCGCTCATGTTCCAGGAGCGGCCGGTCCCGGCCGGCGAGGACCTCTCCCCCGACGCCTACCTGTGGACCCGGGAGACCGACTCGATCGAGAAGGTCGCCGACGACTCCTTCGTCCACGGCGTCACCGACGAGGGCGACGTGATCCTCAGCGTCTGGCGGGGCGGCGGGCTGTTCATCGTCGACGGGGTGGGCGACGAGCCCACCGTGACCGTCGTCCCCGAGGACGTCCTCGTCGACGATGCCCGCCTGGCCGCCGACGGGGCGACGATGGCGTTCTCCAGCCCGGCACCGCTCGTGCCCGAGGACGGCGACACCGAGGCCGGGACCATCTTCGACGCCATCGACGCCTACGTCTGGGAGCGGGCCACCGGCACCTTCCTCCGGCTCACGTCCGATGCCTCGGTCGGGAACCGGCCGTCGGTGTCGGCCGACGGCCGGGTCATCGCCTTCCAGGACTCGCCGATGCCGATCGGCCAGCCCGGGAACTGGTCGAACATCGTCGTCTGGGACCGGGGGTCCTGATCATCAGACGGTGACGGCGACCTCGCCGTCACCGTCGACGGTCACCTGGACGGTGTCGCCGTCGCCGACCTTGCCCTCGAGGATGGCGACGGCGAGCCGGTCGCCCACCTCCCGCTGGATCACCCGCTTGAGCGGCCGGGCGCCGTAGGCCGGGTCGAAGCCCTCCTTGGCCAGCAGGGCCAGGGCGCCGTCGTCGACCTCCAGGGCGATGCGGCGCTCCTCCAGGCGACGCCGCAGCGACGCCAGCTGGATCTCCACGATGTGGCCCAGGTCGTCCTCGGTGAGGGCCCGGAAGCGGACGATGTCGTCGATGCGGTTGACGAACTCGGGCTTGAAGAAGTCCCGCGGGTCGCCGGGCAGGTTCGACGTCATGATCAGCACGGTGTTGGTGAAGTCGACCGTGCGGCCCTGGCCGTCGGTGAGCCGGCCCTCGTCGAAGACCTGGAGCATCACGTTGAACACGTCGGGGTGGGCCTTCTCGATCTCGTCGAGGAGCACGACCGAGTAGGGCCGGCGGCGGACGGCCTCGGTGAGCTGGCCGCCCTCGCCGTAGCCGACGTAGCCGGGGGGCGCCCCGATGAGCCGGGACACGGTGTGCTTCTCCATGTACTCCGACATGTCGATGCGGACCATGGCCTTGGCGTCGTCGAAGAGGAACTCGGCGAGGGTGCGGGCCAGCTCGGTCTTGCCCACGCCGGTGGGGCCGAGGAACAGGAACGAGCCGATGGGACGGTCGGGGTCGGACAGGCCGGCCCGGCTGCGCCGGATGGCGTTGGCCACCGCCGTGACCGCCTCCTCCTGGCCGACC
>JBQGCF010000241.1:0-9629 GCA_052038315.1 Iamia sp. | reverse complement strand
GAGCTCGACGGCCGCCGGCCCGGGCTGGTGGTGGGGCCGGGCGTCGCCCTGCTGGGGGAGGGGGGGGGGGGCCGGCCGGACCTGATCGTCGGGCGGGCCCGCGCCCCCCGGGCCGAGTCGGCCGGCGGTGTGCCCTTCGAGGAGCTGCGCGACCACCTCCTCTCCCTCCCCGGGCTGCCCGATGCGGTGGCCTCCTCGCTGCGGACCTTCGGGTCGGGGGGCTCGACCCTGCCCTTCCCGGTGCCCGAGGGCCGGGTCACCGTCGAGACGACCGAGGTCGACGGCGTGCCGGCCACCGTCCTGTCGACTCGGGACCGGTCGCTGGCCGCGGTGGCCTGGGTCGACGACGGCGTGGTCACCGTGGTCGCCGGCCCGCTCGACGCCGACGAGGTCCTGACCGTCGCCCGGGACCTCCGGTGAGCGCCGCGCTCTGGGCCTCCGGGCTGCGCAAGGCCTACGGCTCGCGACCGGCGGTCCACGACGTGTCGCTCGAGGTGGGGCGGGGCGAGGTGGTCGGGCTGCTCGGCCCCAACGGGGCGGGCAAGACCACCGTGATCAAGATGGTGCTGGGGCTCGTCCACCCCGACGCCGGCGAGGCCATGATCCTCGGCCGGCCCACGACCGACCCGGCGGCGCGGCGGCCGGTCGGGTACCTGCCCGAGCTGTTCCGCTACCAGCCCTGGCTGAGCGCCGCCGAGGTCGTCGCCCTCCACGTGCGCCTCTCGGGGGTGGCGGTGAGCGCGGCCGAGCAGCGCGAGCGACTCGAGCTGGTCGGCCTGGGGGAGCGGACCGGCGACCGGGTCGGCGGCTTCTCCAAGGGCATGCAGCAGCGGCTCGGGCTGGCGGTGGCGCTGGTCGCCCGGCCCGAGCTGGTGGTGCTCGACGAGCCGACCAGCGCCCTCGACCCGCTCGGCCGGGTCGACGTGCGCGACATCGTCCTCGGGCTGCGGGAGCAGGGCGTCGCCGTGCTGCTCAACTCGCACCTGATCGGCGAGGTCGAGCGGGTGTGCGACCGGGTGGTCATCCTCGACCGCGGCCGGGTGGCGGCGGCCGGCACCCTCGCCGAGCTGCTCGGCCAGCGCGAGGTGAAGCTCCACCTGACCGGCCTGACGCCGGCGGCCGAGACCCGACGGGCCGCCACCGGCGCCGTCCACCGGGTGGGCGACGAGGTCACCGTCGCCCTGCCCGCCGACGACGAGCCGGCCGTTGACGGGCCAGCCGACGACACCGCGGTCCCCGACCTGGTGGCCGACCTGGTCGCCCTCGGCGTGCGCGTCCACGCCGTCGAACCCGCCCGCATCAGCCTGGAGGAGCGCCTCCTCGGCATCCTGAGAGGAGAGCAGTGATCTCGTTCCGGACGATCCGCACCGTCGCCGCCCTGACCCTGCGGGAGGCGTCGCGCCGGCGGGTGCTGCTCGCCCTGGTCGGCCTCACCGTCGTCCTGCTGGCGCTCAGCGGGTGGGGCTTCTCCCGGCTCGACGCCGCCCAGCAGGGCGACGAGACGCTCACGAGCGGCGAGGCCCGGCTGACCGCCTCGATCATGCTCAACCTGGTGATGTTCGGCTTCAGCCTCATCGCCGCCCTGGGCACCGCCTTCCTCGCCGGCCCGACGCTGGCGGGGGAGACCGAGTCGGGCACCGCCCTCGCCGTGCTGGCCCGGCCGATCCGCCGGGTCGAGCTGCTCGCCGGCAAGTGGCTCGGGCTGGTGGCCTTCGGCACCGGCTTCGTCGTGGTCGCCGGGCTGGCCCAGTGCCTGGTCGTGCGGGCGACGGTCGACTACTGGCCGCCGCAGATCGTCACCGCCCTGGCCCTGCTCGCCGCCCAGACGGTCCTCCTGCTGACCCTCGCCGTGCTGCTGTCGACGGCGATCTCGCCCATGGCCTCGGGCGTCGTCACCGTCGGGCTGTTCGGGTCGACGTGGATCGCCGGCGTGGTCGGCGGCATCGGTGCCTCGCTGGGCAACGAGAGCGTGGAACGGGTGGGCACGATCTCCCGCATCCTCCTGCCGACCGACGGGCTGTGGCGGGGCGCCATGCACGCCTTCCAGGACCCCTCGGCCCTGGTCGAGATGGGCCCCGAGGACGCCGAGGCCTTCCCGTTCCTCAGCGCGGTGTCGCTCACCCCCGCCTACCTGCTGTGGGCCCTGACGTGGCTCCTCCTCGTCGGCGGGCTGGCCGCCCTGGCCTTCCAGCGTCGCGATCTCTGACAGATGTGACATCTGTCAGCCGCACCCTTTCTATTGGTGGCGCGGATCGCGCCGTGCGTGAGAACAGGTTCTGTTTTACCGGCGGTACGTGCCGTTTACCAGGGATAACGCCGAATATCGCTTGTCTTTTGCAGTGACCGTGCGTAGTGTGCCGGCGGACACGCCGTACCCGGGGTGGTTGTGGGTTGCGGTGTGGGCTTGGGGATGGCGCCAACAGGGCGCCACACAACACATACGGGCAAAGGGGAACCGATCATGCGAAGGCTTGTGAGCCGTCGCGCCGTGGCTGCAGTTGTGGCCACGGCGCTGGTGGTGGGCGGGTTCGGGATGGCGACGCCGGCTGGCGCCGCCCCCACGACCGCGCTCTGCTTCGGACGTACACCGGCGACGCAGTCGCTGCTGGACACGCTGGCGACGCTGTTCGCCGAGCCGGGCGCACCGCCGCCCACCCTGCCGGCCTCGCTCGAGGTCGCCGTCGACGTCGCCGTCGACGCGCCGCAGTCGGTCGACGTGGGCGCCACCGACGTCCCGGTCGACTTCGAGATCGGCGTGACCCTGCCCGAGAGCCTGATCGCCCAGGTCGGCGGGCTCGGCGTGACCTCGGTCCAGGTCATCGACCAGGTGTCGACCATGGCCCTGACCAACGCCGACCCGGCGTCGATCTCGAGCGCGCCGTACACGCAGACGATCGCCATCCCGGCCAGCGGTGGCCTCAGCGTCAGCTCGCCGAGCTTCGGCGATGCCATCGACGCCACCGGCCCGGACCAGAGCACGATCGAGTACCGCCTGGACCAGGTGGTCTTCGACGTGGTCACGCCGCCGATCGCCGGGCTCTTCCCGGCCGGCCTCAACCTGGCCCTGATCTGCGAGTCGACCAGCACCGACCCGGTCGACACCACCGACATCCTGCAGCCCGGCCCGCCGATCGCCCCCGACGTGACCACCTCGGTCGCCCTCGGTGGCACCCGGACCGTCACCCTGCCGGTCACCGGCAACCCGCCGGTCGACGACGTGGTCATCGACCAGAACGGCACCCTCGGCACCGCCTCGATCGCCAAGGTCGGCGATCTCTGGCGTCTGACCTACGTGCACGACCAGGCCAACGGTGACGGCACCGACACGGTGACCTACACGGCCAGCAACGCCTTCGGCGGTGGCAGCACCACGACCGGCACGGTGACCATCGAGGTCCTGGGCAACCAGTGCGAGGCCAACCCCTCCTGCTCGCTCGACCAGATCATCGAGTTCGACGTCGAGGGCACCACGCTGAGCATGGAGCAGGCCGGGGCCGACGTGGCCCTGGAGACGATCACCCTCGACGGCACGCCGCAGAGCACGACCGGTGAGATCAACAACGTCACCGTGATCGACGCCCGCGGCGACGGCGCCGGCTGGGACCTGGTCGGCTCGGTCACCGACTTCAAGACCGACCCGTCGGTGGCCGCCTGCCCCCGTGGCGACGACAGCACCTGGGACTACCGCTGCATCCCGGCCAACAACCTGGGCTGGAGCCCGGCTGCGGTCGTGGCCCACGAACAGATCCCCGGTGACGTCGCCGCCGTCGACGCCGGTTCCACCTCCGATGCCGCCGCCATCGCCGACGGCACCGCCGGCTCCGGCCTCGAGGTCGACCAGGCCCTGTGCACCGCCGAGCCCACCACCAACGGCGGCACGTTCGTCTGCGGTGCCGGTCTCGCCCTCCTCGTCCCGGCCAGCGCATCGGCCGGGACCTACGAGGCCACCCTGACGCTCACGCTGTCCTGATCCAGGAGACAGACCCTTGAAGCAGCCTCACAGGCGCTCGAGGTCGCTGGTGCTCCTGGTCGCGACGACGCTGATCCTGGCGTTCACCGGGGGGGGGGGACGGGCCTCACCGGCCGGTGCCGCCACGGTGACGACCCAGGCATCGTTGAACCTGACCTGCACGGCCAACGCCCCCATCGTGGGTCCGCAGACCGTGTCCCAGGCGCTCACCATCGACATCGAGCACCCCGATGCGATCCCTCGGAACACCACCGAGACGATCACGATCTCCCAACCGCCCCTCGAGGTCCCCGCGGCCCTCGAGTCGGGGGGGAGCAGCTACCCGATCATCAACCTGAACTCGCTGAACGTGGCGTTCAAGGTGACCCCGCAGTTCCGCATCGAAGCGGTCCGCACCGTCGGGGGCACCACCACGGCCAACGTGTCCTACACGCCGTCCGGTGACATCGCCTTCTCGGTGCCCGGGCCCCTCCTCGGTGGGCAGACCTACACCCTGCCGACCGTGGAGATCGACGTGAAGGCCGTGGGCACCGTGGGGACGTCCGGCTCGGTGTTCTTCCAGTCGTTCAACCTGATCGCCCGGGCCTCGCTGCCCATCGTCGGTGACCAGAACATCCCCACCAGCTGCCCGACCCCCGTGCCGAACCCGGCGCTGTTCTCGGTCGCCGTGGCTCCGGGGGCGTTCAGCACCGATCCCGATCCGGTGACCTCGACCGGGAGCTTCGACCAGCAGACGAAGGCCAAGTACGGCAGCACCGCGGTGCCGTCGGGCAACGACCTGACCTCGAACCCGTTCTCGGTCTCGACGACGGGGTTCGCGGACATCGCACCGGGGGCGAGCACGACGCTCTCCCTCAGCGTCGGTGCCCGTGACTGGGTCTCGCCGTACGCCGGCAGCCCGCACAACACCGACGGGGTCATCGGCCTCGGGTCCCAGCGGAAGATCACCGGCATCCAGAACTGGGCCATGACCTTCACCGGACCCGACCCGACGATGTTCCAGGTCACCAGCGTGACCAGCGCCAACCCGGCGGCGATGACGGCCGCCTACGACGCCGGCACCAACGTCATCACCCTGGCCCGCCCGACGGGCGCGGGTGGGGCGCTGGGCGTCGGGGCGACCTTCAGCCCCCCGACGGTGAGCGTCGTCGTCAAGGCGATCGGCTCCGGCCCGTACCCGCAGCAGGGCACGGTGAAGCTCCGCGGCCTCAGCTGGGCCACCACCTGGCAGCAGCGGACCTGCATCATCATCTGCGGCTCGTACAGCAACCAGACCAACCTGGGCGCCACGACGACCGCTCCGGCGGTGCAGGGCGGCAACCCGGTGGGCACGCAGCCCAACGGCTCGATGTTCTTCCGGCCCATCTCGCCGTCGCCGACGGTCGGGTCGATCAGCATCGTGGTCCCGCCGGGCTCGACCGGTGACAGCGCGACCGTGGCCAACAACGACGTGGACGGCGTGGACATCGACATCCTCGCCAACGACACGGCGGGCACCGTCCCCCTGGACAAGGGATCGGTGTTCATCGTGGACGAGCCGTCGTTCGGGACGGTCGGCGTCGACCCGGTGACCGGCGTGGTGACGTACATCCCCGAGTACGGGACGTTGGAACCCGAGGACGGCTTCACCTACGCGGTGCAGGACGTCCAGGGGCGCTACGCCAACCTGTCCTCGGTCGTCATCGAGATCGTCGGCCTCTACTGCGAGGCGCCGTGCAGCCTGACCCAGACCATCGTGGTCGACGTCCTGCCCGACACCTTGTCGATGGACCAGGCCGGCGGCTCGATCGAGCTGGAGACGGTGATGCTCGACGGCCAGCCGGCGATCGCCACCGCCGCCCTCCAGGAGGTCGCGGTGGTGGACGAGCGGGGCGGCACCGCCCCGTGGGACGTCACCGGCCAGCTGACGAGCGACTTCAAGACGGATCCGGCCACCCCGGACTGCCCGGCCGACGATCCCAGCTCCTGGAGCTGGAGGTGCGTGCCGGGTGACAACCTCGGGTGGGAGCCACTGGCGACCGTCGCCCACGACCAGGTCCCCGGGGACGTGGCCGTGGTCGAGGCCGGAGCCACCACGACCAGCGGCCTGCGCAGCGACGCGCAGCAGCTGTGCGGAGCACCGGCGACGCAGGCGGGCGGCACGTTCGACTGCGGAGCCCTGGTGAGCCTGGGGGTGCCGGCCAGCGCCGGCGCCGGGCGGTACGCCGCCACGCTCACCCTGACCCTGGCCTAGCCAGGCGAGGTCGAGGGACGGGGCACGCCCCCCGCCCCGTCCCTCCTCCCTCGCACACCCGGCGGACCACTCGGAGAAGAAGACGCATGACCAACCAGATCTGCCGCCGGCGCCTCATCCGGGTGCTGGCCATCGTGGCGCTCGGCCTCGTGCTGGCCGGGGGGCCCGCCCACGCCCAGGAGCCCGGACAGGACGAGCAGCCCGGTCCCGGGCTGCCACCGTCGTCGGAGACGCCCGGCGACGAGGGCGAGGCCGGCTGGGCCGTGCAGCCCGCCGGGCCCGACGGCCCCGGCCTGCGCTCGGCCTTCACGTACAACGCCCAGCCGGGCCAGACGCTGCGCGACAGCGTCTCGATCTCCAACCTCTCCGACGAGGAGATCACCTTCGCCATCTACGCCAAGGACGCCTTCAACACGGCGGCCGACGGCGCCTTCGCCCTGCAGGACGACGTCGACGAGCCGGTCGACGTGGGTTCCTGGGTGACGATCGAGGTCGACGAGTACACCGTCCCCGCCGGGCGGCGCGTCGACATCCCCTTCGAGCTGACGGTCCCCGACGACGCCGCGCCGGGCGACCACGCCGGCGGCATCCTCGCCGCCGACGTCGACATCGTCGACGAGGTCGAGCAGGACGGGGTGACCCTCGCCGTGCGCCAGCGGGTCGCCGCCCGCATCTACGTCCGGGTCGCCGGGCCGCTCGAGCCGGCGCTGCGCATCAGCGGCCTGAAGGTGAAGACGACCAAGCCGATCATCCCCTTCGCCCAGGGCAAGGGGACGGTGACCTACACGGTCGAGAACGTGGGCAACACCCGCATCGAGTCGGCGACCGAGAGCAAGGTCACCGGCCTGTTCGGCCGCACCGTCGCCACCCCCGACTCGCAGGACCTGCCCGAGCTGCTGCCCGGCGGCCACGTCGAGATCACCGAGTATTGGGAGGGGATCCCGCCGGTCGAGCGGCTCAACGCCGACGTCGTCGTGGCCAGCCTCGACGGCGAGCTCACCGAGGAGGCGACCACGTCGGTCTTCGCCTGGTCGTGGCTGGCCCTCCTCGTCCTCTTCTTCCTGATCGCCGGCCTCCTCGCCTGGCGCATCCGCAAGCGGCGCCGCTCGGGTGGCGGCGACGACGCTCCCGCCCCGGCCGACGAGCCGGCGCCGGTGGCCGCCGGGGGCTGATGGTGCGCCGCCTGTTCGTCGCCGTCCTGCTGGGCGCGCTGCTGCTGGCCCGGCCGGCCGCCGCCCAGGACGAGCCCACGCTCACGACCGATCGGCCCGCCTACGAGCGGGGCCAGCAGATCCGGGTCGAGGGCGAGGGCTGGCCGGCGCGCACGCTGCTCACGATCGAGCTGTGCGGCAACGAGGCGGTCAACGGCAGCGTCGACTGCGACTCGCGCAACGCGACCACCGGGGCCACCTCTCCCGACGGGACCTTCTTCGCCCACCTCCTCGCCTCGGGGCCACCGGCACCGTGCCCGTGCGTGGTGCACGTCTTCTCACCCGGCGGGACGATCGACCTCGGCGTGCGCGTCCGGATCGTCGGCCTCCCCGAGGCCGAGGTGACGACGGTGGCGGCGCCGACCCGCGAGCTGGTCGTCACCGACCTGGAGCTGACCCGCGACGACGGCCTGGCGACGTGGTTCGGGGCCGCCCCCACGGGCACCCTGCGGGCCACCGTCGAGAACACCGGCGACGTCCCCGTCCACGACGCCAACCTGCGCCTGCGCTGGGGCCGCTCGGCGGCCGGCACCCACGCCGTCGACGTCGACGCCCTCGACACGCTGGCACCGGGGGAGACCGCGGTGGTCGACGTGGGCGTCGAGCTCGAGCCGCTCTCGTTCGGGAGCTACGTGCTGTCGGCCAACATCGTGGGCTTCTCGGGAGCGGCCGAGACGACCACGACCACCGCCTACCCGGCCGGGCTGATCGTGCTGGCCGGCGTGCTGGCCGTGGCCCTGGTCGTCCGCCGGGCCTGGCGCTCGCGCACCCCCGACCCGGAGCCGGCGGCTGCCGCGCCGGAGCCGGAGCCGGCGCCCGAGCCGGAACCGGTGCCGACGGCGGCCGAGGGGACGGACGAGCCGGTCGCCGCGCCCCGCCGGATCCCGGTGCCGGTGCGGGCCGGGGCCGGGCTGGTGCTGGTCGTGGGCGTGGCCCTGACCGCCGGGCTGGCCCGGGGCTGCTCGGACGACGACCCGGGCCGGGTCACCGCCGAGCAGCTGTGCACCGAGCTGGAGGCCATCGCCCCCGGCCGCTCCTTCGCCGGCACCAGCGCCGAGGACCTCGCCGACGCCGCGGTCCGAACCCACGCCCTCCGGGGCCGCACGCCCGAGGCGGTGGCCGGTCCGGTGGAGGCCATCGCCCGGGCGATCGACGAGGACCCGACGGTGCTCGACCTGCCCGACCTGGAGCAGGGCGACGACGGCTACACCGAGGCCTACCAGGCCGCCTACGCCCTGCGGTTCTCGAGCGAGGTCAACGTGGCCGCCGCCCTGCTCGAGCGGTACGGCGTCGACGAGTGCGGCATGGAGCCGAGCGGCAGCTTCGACATCGACGCCATCCGCGACCGCGACATCGACCCGGCCGACGTGCCGGTGCTGACCCAGGAGGACCTCGAGTCCCTCCGGGTCGAGTTCACCCCGGCGGAGCTCGAGGGCTACACGCTCGCCCCCTTCGAGATCCCCGAGGTCGAGTTCGACGACGACCTCGACGGCTTCGAGCTCGACGTCCCCGAGATCCCCGAGCCCGACCTCGGGCCCTGACCGACCCCTAGGAGACACGACATGAGCAGGACCGATCGGCACCGGCGGAAGGCGGGGGTGGTCGTCGTCCTGGCCGCCCTCGTGGGGATCGGCCTGGCCGTCCTCCCCGCCGGCGCGGCCAGCGAGAACGTGGCCTTCACCCTGACCTCGGGGCAGCTCTCGGTGGGCGAGACCTCCTTCGCCCTGCCGACGACGAGCGGCTTCAACGGCACCCTCGACGACACGACCGGCGCCCTGGAGGGCACGTTCGTGTTCCCGGTGATCGAGTCGAACCTGACCCAGCCGTTCCCGGTCACGGTCAAGGTGACGCTCAGCCAGCAGGGGAGCGCGTCGGGCGTGATCGACCCGACCACCGGCGACGCCACCCTCGACGCCACCGTCAACATCGGGCTGGAGATCCGGACCGCGGCCGGGGCCCTCCTCGTCGGCGCGCCCTGCGGGATCGGGCCGGTCGACCTCACCTTCGCGGGCGTCTTCGACAGCGCGGCCGGCACCCTGACCCTGTCCGACGACGGCTTCGTGCTCCCGGCGTCGAGCGGCTGCGCCTCGCCGGGCGTCGACTTCGGGCCGATCATCGACGACCTGCTCGGTGGGGACACCTCGGCCGACCTGGTGCTCAGCACCAGCTCGGGCCCGGTGACCACGCCGAGCAGCAGCGGCCCGTCGAGCAGCGA
>JBQGCF010000240.1:0-10971 GCA_052038315.1 Iamia sp. | reverse complement strand
ACGGCGTTGGTGTCGAAGTCGTCGAAGGGCCGCTTGGCCGCCAGGTCGTGGCTGGGCTGGGCGGCGGCGTGGACCACCAGCTCGTAGCCACCCCGGCGGAACACGTCGTCGACGCCGGCCCGGTCCCGGATGTCGAGGCCGATGTGGGTGTAGCGGGCGCAGGTCGCCTCGAGCCGCTGGCGGTTCCAGGTGGTGTCGCCGCCGGGGCCGAAGAAGTCGGCCCGCGTGTTGGCGTCGATGCCGTCGACGGCGAAGCCGAGCCGGTCGAAGAACTCGACCGCCTCCGACCCGATCAGCCCGGCCGACCCGGTGACGAGGACCTTCACCCCGCCCCCGCCAGCCCGTTCTGTGTGCGGAAGTACGCCGCATGTGCACGAACCCGCACACGGAACGAGGGGTGACGGGCATCGGGCACGGTCTGCGATGCTAACGGCCACCATGCGCGTGGCCCTGACCCTGGAGCAGTGCTGGCACCGGGTCCCGGGCGGGTCGGCCACGTCGATCCTGGCCCTGGCCGGGGCGCTGGCGGCGCGCGACGACGTGGAGGTCGTCGGTGTCGCCGCCCGCCACGCCGAGCCGCCGCCGGCGCCGTGGGTGCCGCCCGTCCCCGTCCGCCACCTGCCCCTGCCCCGGCTGGCCCTGTACGAGACGTGGCACGCCCTGCGGTGGCCCCGGGCCGAGACGGCCACCGGGCCGGTCGACCTGGTCCACGCCACCGCGGTGGCCGTCCCGGGCGCCCGCGCCCCGCTGGTCGTGACCATCCACGACCTGGCCTTCCTGGCCGACCCGGAGCAGGCCACCAAGCACGGCCTCCGGTTCTTCCGCCGGGGCACCGAGCTGGCCCGACGCCACGCCCGGCTGGTGCTCGTCCCGTCCGAGGCCACCGCGGCGGAGTGCCGGGACGCCGGCTTCGACCCCGACCGGATCCGCGTCGTCCCGTGGGGCGTGGCCCCGACGGTGGCCGGCGCCGCCGACGTCGAGCGGGCCCGGGCCGCCCACCGCCTCGATCGGCCCTACGTCCTGTTCGTCGGCACCGTCGAGCCCCGCAAGAACCTGCCCCGCCTCGTCGAGGCCCTGGTCGCCCTGGACCGGGACGACGTCGAGCTGGTCATGGTCGGGGCCGAGGGCTGGAACGAGGACCTGGGCGCCCTGCTCGCCGCCCTGCCCGGTCGGGCCCGCAGCCTCGGCTTCGTGCCGCAGGTCGATCTGGGCCCGCTCTACGCCGGGGCCGCCGTCGTCGCCTACCCGAGCCTGCGGGAGGGCTTCGGGCTGCCCCCGCTCGAGGCCATGGCCCAGGGCGCGGCCGTCGTCACGTCGCTCGGCACCGCCACCGAGGAGGTGGCCGGAGACGCCGCCGTGCTGGTCGAGCCCACCGACGTGGCCGCCATCGCCGCCGGCCTCGACCGGGTGTTGTCCGACCCGGCCGGCGCCGCCGAGCGGGGGGAGCGGGCCCGGGCCCGGGCCGCCACCTACACCTGGGAGCGGACCGCCGAGCTGACCGTCGCCGCCTACCGCGAGGTGCTGGCGTGAGGGACCGCCTGAAGGTCGGCGTCAACCTGCTCTGGCTGGTGCCCGGTGTGGTCGGCGGCAGCGAGGAGTACGTCACCCGGCTGCTCCGCGGGCTGGCCGACCTCGACGCCCCCGACCTCGACGTCCGCCTCTACGGGCTCGACGAGCTGGCCGCCGCCCACCCGGACCTGGCCGAGCGCTACCCCCTGCGCACCGTCCCGCTGCGGGGCCGGCTCAAGGGGCTGCGGGTGGCGGCCGAGGCCACGTGGCTGGCCGCGCAGGTCCGCCGCGAGCGGCTGGACGTGATCTGGCACCCGGGCGGCGTCGTCCCCCCGCTCACCGGTGGGGCCGCCACCGTCCTGACCGTCCACGACCTCCGCCCCCTCGACCTCCCCGAGGGCTTCTCCCGCACCAAGGTGGCCTACCTGCGGGCGGTCCTGCCCCGCTCGGTGCGGCGGGCGGACCAGGTCACGGCGCCGTCGCAGCAGGTCGTCGACCAGATCGTCGCCCGCTTCGGGATCCCCCGGGAGCGGGCCCGCCCCATCCCGCACGGCATCGGTCCCGCCCTGTTCGAGGCGGTGCCGGAGGCCGAGGTCGCCCGGGTCCGCCAGACCTACGACCTGGCCGGGCGCTGGCTGCTGTACCCGGTGATCACCTATCCCCACAAGGACCACGTCACCCTCGTCCGGGCCTTCGCCCGGCTGGCCGCCGCCCACCCCGACGTCGACCTGGTGCTGACCGGCGGCGTGGGGCCGGCGGAGGCCGCCGTGCGCGAGGCCATCGCGGCCAGCGGCGTGGCCGATCGCGTGCGGCGCCCCGGGCGGGTGCCCCGCGCCGACCTCGACGCCCTGCTCGACGGGGCCGCCGCGGTCGCCTTCCCGTCCCGCTACGAGGGCTTCGGCAACGGTGCCCTGGAGGCCTCGGCCAGGGGGACGCCGGTGGTCGCCTCCGACGCCACCTCCCTGCCCGAGGTCGTCGGCGACGGCGGCCTGCTCGTGCCCCCCGGCGACGTCGCGGCCTGGGCCGACGCCCTCTCCCGGGTGCTCGACGACCCGGCCCTGGCCGCCCGCCTGGGAGCCGCCGGACGGGCCCACGCCGCGACCTTCACCGACCGGGCCGGTGCCGAAGTGTTGCTGTTCACGATCAGGACGGCAGCCGACTCCGACGGCGGGGTCCCCGCCGGATAGGGTCAGGCCCCCATGGGAAAGGCATCCTCAGCCAAGAAGGTGGCCCGAGCGGCCCGCACCGGTGGCAAGGTCACCGGTCAGCGGCGCAACGTCGGGTTCCCTGCGGCCATCGTCGCCATCGTCATCCTCGGCGTGGGGCTGATCGCCTTCGCCCGCGAGAGCCAGCCGGGGGGTGGCAGCCCCGCCCTCGGCGAGCACTGGCACGCCGCCTACGGCATCTACGTCTGCGACCGCTGGGTCCAGAACGTGCCCGACCGTGGGCCCGACACGCTGGGCATCCACACGCACGAGGACGGGCTGATCCACATCCACCCGTTCCTCGCCGGCGCCGCCGGCCGCTCGGCGACCCTGGGCAAGTTCTTCGACCAGACCGGGCTCAAGGTCACCGACTCGTCGATCACGCTCCCGCCGGGCGACGTCTTCGGCGAGCGCACCTACAAGAACGGCGAGACCAAGTGCGGTGACAAGGACGGCCGGGTGATCATGGCCTACTGGGAGGACGCCCAGACCGCCGGTGGCGAGCCCGACGACGTCCGCACCTCGAACATCGGGGGCGAGCACTTCGAGAAGGACCTCGGCGCCTTCACCATCGCCTTCCTCCCCGAGGGCGTCGACGAGATCCCCGCCCCGCCGAGCGCCCCCGGCATCGTCCAGGGCGCCGCGGTCGACGGCCCGGTCGACACCGAGGCCAACGAGGACGCCACGCAGGAGGACCTGCAGGACCAGTTCCAGGAGGGCGGCGACACCTCGCTGCCGGCCGAGGACCCGGCCACGGAGACCACCGCCCCGGCCGAGGAGGGTGGCGAGACCACCGTCCCGGCGGACGAGGGCAGCGAGACCACGGCGCCGCCGGAGTCCGAGACCACCGCACCGGCGACCGAGACCACCGCCGGCGGATGAGGGCGGTCGTCCTCGTCGGCGGCTTCGGCACCCGGCTCCGGCCGCTCACGCTGGAGCGCCCCAAGCAGATGCTGCCCATCCTCGGGCGGCCCATGATCGAGCCGGTGCTGGCCCACCTGGCCCGTCACGGCATCGACGACGTGGTGCTGTCGATGGGCTACCGGCCCGACGCCTTCACCGCCGAGTACCCCGACGGCGAGTGCGCCGGGGTCACGCTCCACTTCGCCGTCGAGCCCGAGCCCCTCGACACCGCCGGTGCCATCCGCTTCGCGGCCCTCGACGCCGGGATCGACGAGCGCTTCGTCGTCATGAACGCCGACGTGCTCACCGACATCGACGTGCAGGCCCTGATCGCCTTCCACGACGAGCGGGGCGCCGAGGGCACCATCGCCCTGCACAAGGTCGAGGACCCGTCCGCCTTCGGCGTGGTGCCGACCGACGCCAACGGCAAGGTCGAGGCCTTCGTCGAGAAGCCGCCGCGGGACGAGGCGCCGACCGACCTGATCAACGCCGGGATCTACGTCCTCGAGCCATCGGTGCTCGACCGCATCGCCTCGGACCGCAAGGTCTCGATCGAGCGCGAGGTCTTCCCGGCCATGGTCGCCGACGGGACCCTCTACGCCACCGCCGACGACGCCTACTGGCTCGACGCCGGCACTCCGGCCCTCTACATCCGGGCCCAGCTCGACCTGCTCGACGGCTTGCGGGGCGAGCCGGCCGAGGGCGTCGACCCCGCCGCGTCGATCGACCCGGCCGCCGAGGTCCAGCGCTCGGTCGTCGGCGCCGGCTGCACGATCGAGGCCGGCGCCGTGGTGCGGGACTCGGTCCTGCTGCCGGGCAGCTCGGTGGGCGCCGGCGCCGTCGTCGAGCGCACGGTGCTCGCCTTCGGCGCCACCGTCGAGCACGGCACGGCCCTGACCGACTGCGTGATCGGCGACGGCGAGGTCGTCCCCACCGGCACCCGCCTCGACGAGGTCCGCCAGCCGGCGCCGTAGCCCGATCGGGTTGGCGGTGGGGTGGGGGCCCGCTGCTATGGTCACCTGCTCCGGGGCCGTTAGCTCAGTTGGCTAGAGCACCTGCATGACGCGCAGGGGGTCGGGGGTTCGAATCCCTCACGGCCCACTCCGGATCCCTCCTCCGAAACTGCGACCCTGACCGGGCGCAGCGCCCGCTCAGGGTCGCAAGAAGGGGTCGGTACCACTTCCCCCAGCAGCTCACCACCGCTGGAGGGTCGATGGACCTCTACGAGCTGGCGGCGCGCCAGCACGCCGCCTTCACCTTGGACCCGGCGCGCCGCCTCGGTCTCACCGACGACGAGGTCCGCGGCCTCGTCGATCGGGGTGTCGCCGAACGGGCGGCGCCGGCCGTCTACCGCCTACGGGGCGTCCCGCCGTCGTGGCGCCAGCGTCTCTCGATCGCCACGCTGAGCATCCCGGGATCGATGGCGTCGCACCGAGCGGCCGCCCGTCTGCACGGTCTCGACGGCTTCGATCGAGCGCCGGTCGAGGTGCTGGTCGAGCGGGGGGCCAAACGACGCCGGCAGCCCCGGGAGGCGATCCTGCACGAGACCCTCGACCTGAAGGCGCCGGACATCGACGAGGTGGACGGGGTCGCCTGCACGACGCTCGTCCGCACGCTGGTCGACCTGCCGGCCGTGACCCACGAGTTCCGGGCCGGTGTCGCCCTCGACCAGGCGATGCGCGTCGACCCGTCGATCCTCCACCGGGTCGGCGAGCGTCACCGGGAGGTGGCGAGGAAGGGGCGGAACGGCACGGTGGCGCTGCGCACCCTCCTCGCCGAGCGCGGGGTCGGGGAGCTGGTCGACAGCGGCTTCGAGCGCCGGATGCTCCGCCTGATCACCAACGCGGGCCTGCCCGCACCGGTGACGCAGCTCCACGTCGTCGACGGCGACTTCGAGTGCGTCCTCGACCTCGCCTGGCCCGAGCACATGCTCGCCGTCGAGTGCGACTCGCTCCGCCACCACATGGGCGAGCGAGCGTTCCGGTGGGAGCGTCGGCGCCGCCGGCACCTCGCTGCGCTCGGATGGACCGTGCTCGAGTTCAGCTACCGGGAGGTCACCCAGGAGGGCTTCACGGTCCTCCGGGACATCGCGCACCACCTCACCACCCCGTAACTGCGACCCTGGGCGGGCGAGGCGCCCGCTCAGGATCGCAATTTGGAGGGGGTTGTGGCGGCGGCGTCAGGAGCGGGGGACGTCCTTCCAGGGGACGTCCTTGTCCCCACGGGGCTCGCCGGGGAGGCCGAGGACCCGCTCGCCGATGATGTTGCGCTGGATCTCCGACGTGCCGCCCTCGATCGAGTTGGCCCGGGCCCGGAGGAACATCTTGCGGCTGGAGCCGGGGGGACCGGTCAGGCCGAGGTTCTCCGAGCGGCGCATCGTGTAGTCGTAGTCGACCAGGCCGCCGGCGCCGAGCAGGTCGACGCACAGCTCGTAGACGTCCATGTTGACCTGGGCGAACATCAGCTTGGCGATCGAGCCCTCGGGGCCCGGGTTGCCCAGCTTGCGGTTCTGGCCGGCCCGGATGTTGGTGAGGCGGAGGGCCTCGGCCTTGGCCCACAGCTTCATGAGGCGATCCCGCGCCGCGTCGGACGTGTCGACGGCCTCGCCGCTCTGCCAGATGCGGACCGCCTCGGCGATGGCGCCCGAGCCGCGGGTGGGCGTGCCGCCCCCGCCGCCGATGGTGGTGCGCTCGTTGGACAGCGTGGTCATGGCGACGCGCCAGCCCTCGCCGACCTCGCCGATGCGGTCGCTGTCGGGCACCCGCACCTCGGTCATGTAGACCTCGTTGAACTCGGCCTCGCCGGTGATCTGGCGCAGCGGCCGGACCTCGACGCCGGGGGCGTGCATGTCGAGGGCGAAGTAGGTCTGGCCCTTGTGCTTGGGGGCGTCGGGGTCGGTGCGAGCGACGAGCATGCCCCGGTCGGCGATGTGGGCGAGCGTGTTCCACACCTTCTGGCCGGTGATGACCCACTCGTCGCCGTCGCGCACGGCCTTGCAGGCCAGCCCGGCCAGGTCGGAGCCGGCGCCGGGCTCGCTGAACAGCTGGCACCAGGCGTCCTCGCCGGTGAACATCGGGCGCAGCAGCCGGTCGCGCAGCTCGTCGGAGCCGTGGGTGACGACGGTCGGCCCGGCCATGGTCAGCCCGAAGAAGTGCTCGGTCGACGGCCCGGGGGCCTTGGCGTCGCGCAGGGCGGCGTCGACCGTGCGCTGGTGGGGCGGGGCCACGTTGAGCCCGCCGAAGCCCTCGGGGAAGTGGACCCAGGCCAGCCCCAGGTCGTACTGGAGGCCGCGGAAGGCCTTGGTGTCGCTCAGGTCGCCCTCGTCGAGGAGCCGCTCGATGCGCTCCTTCACCAGCTGGGTGGGGTCGTCGCTCATGACCCGAACCTAGGCTGACCGGCGATGATCGTCGACCGCGCCGTGTACCACGAGGGTCGGCGCACCGACATCGAGATCGACGAGGACTTCGGTCGCCCCGAGAAGGGGTTCACGTGGATCGGGCTGCGGGAGCCGACCCCCGAGGAGATCGACCAGGTCGGCGCCCAGTGCGGGCTCCACGAGCTGCTGATGGAGGACGTCCACAAGGCCCACCAGCGGGCCAAGTGGGACAGCTTCGACGAGGCCGACCTGTTCGTCCTCAAGACCGCCGTCTACGAGCCGCCGGACGCGGTGTGCATCGGCGAGATCCAGGTCGTGGTGGCCGAGCGCTTCGTGATGACGGTGCGCCACGGGTCGACGCCCGACCTGCGCCCGGTGCGCCAGCGGCTGGAGCGGAACCCGGGCCTGCTCCAGCACGGGCCGATGGCGGTGCTCTACGCCCTGGCCGACGCGGTGGTCGACGCCTACGCCCCGGTGCTGTCGGAGCTGGAGACCGACATCGACGAGGCCGAGGAGGCGGTGTTCGACCCGAACGTGCGGGACAACCAGGCGCCGCGGGTGTACCACCTCAAGCGCCAGGTGCTGGAGCTGCGCCGCAACATCGTCCCGGTGGGGGACATGCTCGCCGACCTGTGCGAGCCCGACGCCCACCTCGTCCCCGAGCCGCTCGAGGAGTACTTCCGGGACGTGTGCGACCACGCCCAGCGCATCACCGGCCGGGTCGAGGTGGCCCGCGAGCTGCTGACCGACGCCCTCAACGCCAACCTGGCCCAGCAGGGCGTCCAGCAGAACGAGGACATGCGCAAGATCTCGGCCTGGGCCGCCGTCATCGCCACCCCGACCCTCCTGGCCGGGATCTGGGGCATGAACTTCCGCCACATGCCCGAGCTGGACTGGCGGCTCGGCTACCCGCTGGCGGTCGGCCTGATGCTGGCGGTGGCCGGGTCTCTGATCGCCTACTTCCGGCGCTCGGGCTGGCTCTGAGCCTTCTGGCAGTGACTGTCCCTTCTCCGGGGACGCTCAGGGAGGGGGTCGGCCACCTCTGAGGTTGGATCGCCACCCTGGCGGCGCACCCCACCGACGAGGAGCCGACATGGTCGACGACCCGACCCCGACACCCACCCCCGTTCCGCCCGCACCCCCCTCCGCCCGCCGCCACCTGGCGTGGATCGCCCTGGGGGCCGCCGCCCTCGGGGTGGCCGGGGGCGGGGCCGCCGCCGTGGCCCTGACCGGCGACGGCGGCCAGGTCGCGGTGGCCACCGCGGCCGCCACCCAGACCGACGACGGGACCACCACCACCCCCGACGCCGAGGCCCCCGACGGCACCGAGGCGCCGGCCGAGGGCGAGTGCCCCGTCCCCGGTGGCCCCGGCGGCGAGCACGGCCGGCCGGGCGCCCACGGCACGATCACCGGCGTCGACGGCGCCACGATCACCCTCGAGGGCCGCGACGGCGAGGCCGTCACCGTCACCACCGACGACGCCACGACCGTCCTCGACGTGACGGCGGCCGAGCTGGCCGACGTGGCCGCCGGCGACAACGTCGTCGTCCTGGCCGCCCCGGGCGAGGAGGATGCCGCCGCGAAGCGCATCGTCGACCTGGGCGACCTCGACCCGGCGACGCTCCACCCGGACCGTCCCGAGGACGCGCCCGAGGACGCCCCCGAGCCGCCCGAGGGGGCCCGCCACTTCGGCCCGACCGTCGGCACCGTCGCCGCCGTCGACGGCAGCAGCATCACGGTGACCACCGAGGACGGCGACGTCACCGTCACGACCGACGAGGAGACGGTCGTGACCCAGGTGGCCGACATCGCCGTCGGCGACCTGGCCGAGGGCGACACCGTCGCCGCCCGGGGCGAGGCCGACGAGGACGGCACCGTCGCCGCCGAGGTGGTCATCCGGGCCGACCTCGAGGACCTCGGGATCGGTGGCCCCGGTGGCTTCGGACCGGGCTTCGGCCCGGGTGGCCACGGGGGTCGCGGCCCCGGACGACCCGGCGGCTGACCCGCCCCACCACCACCCCAGCCCTCCCCGCACCGAGGCCGGCGCTCGTGATCCGATCGCCGGCCTCGGCGCGCCCGGGGTGCGGCGGCGACGGTCTGGGTGACGTCGCAGGGCGCTCCCAGGTCGCTCCCAGCCGGGCCCCGCACAGTGCTGCTCGCCCGACCGAGGAGACCCTGCGATGACCGCCCTGCCCCCCGATCCGCCACCCGAGCCCCAGCCCCAGTGGTGGGCCGAGCCCGCCGGCGAGACGCCACCCGGGTCCGTGGCGCCGCCCCCGAAGAGGCGGCGGGCCGGGCTGTGGCTGGGCGCCGCCGCCCTCGCCCTGGTCGGCATCGGCGGGGGCGTCGCCCTCGCCGCCGCCACCCGCGACGAGGCCAAGCCGGTCGCCGCCACCGCCGAGGAGGCCGAGGCCCCCGCCGGCGAGCCGATGCGGCTGCCCGGCACGTTCGGGACCCTGACGGCGATCGACGGCGCCACCCTCACCGTCGAGGACGCCGAGGGTGCCACCACCACGGTGACGACCGACGACGACACGGCCTTCACCGAGACGGTCGAGGGCACGGTCGCCGACGTCGCGGTGGGCGACGAGGTCGTCGTCATGGGCGAGGCCACCGATGACGCCGTGACCGCCCAGCGCATCGTCGTCGGCGGGCCGGTGGCCGGTGGGCCCCCGGGGTTCGCCGGCGGCGGCGCCCCGCCCGACGGTGCCACCCCCCCCGAGGGCCCGCCGGACGGCGAGGTCGTCCGGGGCGGGGGCCCGGCTGGCGCTCCCGGCGGCGGCACCTCCGGCGAGGTCACGGCGGTCGACGGCGACACCCTCACCGTCACCACCGCCGAGGGCGACGAGGTCGTCGTCACCACCACCGACGACACCGTCGTCACCCTCACCACCGAGATCGAGCGGGCCGACCTGGCCGTGGGCGACAGCGTGTCGGTCCTCGGCGAGGACGGCGAGCCGGCCACGACGGTGCGGGTGGGCGAGGTGCCCGCCGGTCCGGGTGGGCCCCGGTGAGGCGCGGGCTCGTGGCCGCCCCGGTGGCCGTCGTGCTGCTGGCCGGCAGCGCCGCCGGCGCCTGGTCCCTCACCCGGGACGACACCGCCGACCCGGCCGTCGAGGAGGCCGGCACCGAGCAGCTGGTCGAGGCCACCGTCGGCGACCTCGACCGGACCGTCGCCGCCGACGGCACCATCGAGGCCGCCTCCACGGCGGACGAGGCCTTCACCGCGTCCGGCACGGTCACCGAGGTCCTGGTCGCGGCGGGCGACGAGGTGGCGGCCGGCGCCCCGCTGGCCCGGATCGACTCCTCCGAGCTCGACGCCGCCGTCAGCTCGGCCCAGGCCGCCCTCGACGACGCCGAGGCCGCCCTGGCCGAGGTCGAGGACGACGACGAGGCCACCGACACCGAGCTCGACGCCCGCCGGGCCCAGGTGGACGCGGCGGCCACCGATCTGGTCGCCGCCGTCCAGGACCAGGCCGGGGCCACCCTCACCAGCCCGAGCGCCGGCACCGTCGCCGCCGTGGGCTACGAGGTCGGCGACGTGCTCGGCCCCGACGGGGCGGACGGCACCGACACCGGCCCCAGCGCCCCGAGCGGCCAGGAGGACGAGACGACGACCGAGGGCATCCAGGTCGTCAGCACCGGCACCTACGTGGTGACCGTCGACGTCGACGCCACCGAGGTCGACCAGCTCGCCGTGGGCCAGATCGCCCACGTCACGCCGACGACCTCGTCGTCCTCGTCCGGCGGCGGCTTCGCCGGGCCGGGCGGGGGCTTCGGCCCGATGATGGGCGGTGGCGGCGGCCCGATGGTCATCGAGGGCGGGGGCCTCCCGGAGGCGCGGGCCGACGTCCTCGGCGGGGAGGGCGGGACCGCCCCCGAGGCCGCAGGCGGCCAGGTCGACGGGCTGGTCACCGCGGTCGGGGCGGTGGCCTCGACCGACTCCGGCGTGGCCACCTTCCCGGTGGAGATCACCGT
>JBQGCF010000239.1:0-23693 GCA_052038315.1 Iamia sp. | reverse complement strand
GGGCCCGGGCCCGGCTCGACCCCGATCGTCCCCCCGCCGTCCCCCTCACCGTCCTGGAGACCCCGTCATGACCGCGACGCCCACCCTCGACCCCGAGCGCACCGACCGGCTGCGCACCTTCCTCGTCACCGAGGCGGCCGCCGACGTCGCCGCCGACGCCGCGGCCCGCCGGCCCGCCCTCACCCCCGCCCGCCGTCGGGCCCTGGCCGGCGCCACCGCCGTGCTCGTGCTGGGCGGGGCCTTCGTCGCCGCCGAGGCGGTCGGCGGCCCGGCACCGGCCGCCATCGCCGTCGAGGTCGACGGCGAGTGGACCACCATCCGCCTCGTCGACATCGACGCCGATCCCGACGCGGTGGTCGCCGACCTCGTCGAGGCCGGCTTCGACGCCGGGCGCCAGACGCTGGAGGTCGTGCACCGGGAGGGGGGCGACGTCACCGAGTACAGCGTCTACGACGTCAGCGATCCCGACGCCCCGGCCGTCGTCGGCGTGGGCAGCGTCGGCGAGGGGGGCGACCGGGGCCTGGTCGGGCTGTCCGTCCAGCTGCCCGAGGGCGCGGTCCCCGCCGGCGCCCCCGCCCCCGGGGGCCGGGTCGTCGAGACCGACGAGGTGCCGGCCGTCGCCGGGCCGGCGGGCGTGGCCACCGTCGAGGACGGACTGCTCGGCCATGGCGTGCGCTTCGAGGACGACGGCGGCATCTCCGTGCGGTCCGGCGCCGACGTCACCATCGTGGTGTCGACCGAGCGCTGACCTACCGTGCCGGGGTGCCCGGCGACCTCCCGTTCGACCCGATCGAGGAGGCCGACCGGCAGTGGCGGGCCCACGGGTGGGGGTCCGCCGCCCCCGGCATGGGCGTGGTCACCTCGGTCATGCGGGCCCAGCAGGTGCTGCTGGCTCGGGCCGACGCCGTGCTCGGCGCCTTCGGCCTGACCTTCGCCCGCTTCGAGGTCCTGACCCTCCTGTCCTTCACCCGGGAGGGCCGGCTGCCCATGGGCAAGCTGGGGGCCCGGCTCCAGGTCCACCCGGCCAGCGTCACCAGCGCCGTCGACCGCCTGGAGCGGCAGGGCTTCGTCCGCCGGGAGGCCCACCCGACCGACGGCCGGGCCACCCTGGCCGTGCTCACCGACGAGGGCCGCTCGGTCGCCGAGGCCGCCGCCGCCCGCCTCAACGCCGAGCTGTTCCAGGGCCTCGGGCTCGACGAGGACGAGGCCGCCACCCTCTTCCGCCTCCTCGCCCGGCTGCGCTCCTGATCAGTGGGTGCGGAGGACGAGGGAGAAGACGCCCTCGCCCCGCATGGCGAAGGCCACGGCGGTGACGGCCTCGGTGTCGGTACCCCCGCCGGCGGCGACCCGCTCGACGACGATCGCCGTCTCGTCGGGCACCGAGTCGGTGAGGAAGGCGCGCAGCAGCCCGGCGGTGATCAGCGGGGTGGCGGGGGTGGCATCCACCCCGACCCATCGGTCGCCCATCCCCATCCCTGAGGCCCGGGCCGCGGGCCCGGCGATGCGGCGCGTGTCCACCGGGCCTGGTTCACGGCGGAGAGCACCTTCCGCCGGATGGTGCGGTCGGGTCCCACGACGGGGTCGACGAGGGCGGCCAGCGGCGCCACCGCCACGTCGCGCGCCCCGAGGGCGGCGACCCCGCTGAGCACGGCGAGGCACCCCATGATCCCGCGACCGGGGCCGGAGGCCTCGACGGCGGCGACGATGAAGGCGCCGACGCCGGCGCCGCCGGCCCACATCGCCGGGGTGGCCCAGCGCGAGCGCCGGCGGAGCTCGTCCACGGCGGCGTCGACCGCTCCGATCCGTGCCGGGTCGCCGGGTCCGTCGGCCGTGGGCCAGCCGAGGACCGTCGCGCAGGCCGCGGTGACCGCCGGGTCGAGACCGGGGGTGGCCCGCACATCGGTCACCCCGGAGGTCGGCAGCACCAGCTGGGCGCCGTCGACCGACGTGAGGGCGGCGCCGTCGGGGCCCGGGCCGCCCCATGCCCGGAACGGGACGTGGGGGTCGAACCCCCGATCGACCCGGGCGAGCCCGATCCGGCCCAGCGGCGGCCCGCCGTCGCCGGGCCACAGCTCGGCGTGGAGCGGGACGCCGGTCGCCGCCCAGGTCGGCACCAGCCGGACCACCGGTCCGGGACCCGTCCCCACGACCGACGCGGCCCGCCGCTGGGCATCGCGTCCGGCGGTGATGACCTTGGCGGAGGAGGCGATCGTCGTCGCACCGATCAGCAACAGGAACGCGCCGAAGCCCACCATCGGCAGGTTCGGCGCCGAGCGGGGCTCGGGCTGGACCTCGACGTACTGGGGTGGGAGCGGCAGGCCGGGGGCGCCCTCGACGATGGCCGGGATCGAGATGGGGTCGGCCGCCTCCGTCCGGAGCGCGCCGATCAGCATGAGCACCACGCCGCAGAGGACGAGAGCGCCGAGCGGGACCAGGCCGCGGGGGTTGAGCCTCATCGGCGGGGTGACGGGGCGCGGTGTGGCGGTGGTGGGCGTGACCGGCAGCACCGCCTGCCATCGGCGGCCGCACGGCCGTCGTGAGACGTTGGCCGCGGCGTGCCCTCGACGGGTCGTTGGACGTCCAAGTACCCTGACGGGGTGAGCGCTCCCGACCTCCACCGGCCGGTCCACCCGGTGCGGTTCGTCACCGCCGCCTCGCTGTTCGACGGCCACGACGCCTCGATCAACATCATGCGGCGGATCCTCCAGAGCCAGGGCGCCGAGGTGATCCACCTCGGGCACAACCGCTCGGTCGACGAGGTGGTCACCGCGGCGGTGCAGGAGGACGTCCAGGGCGTCGCCGTCAGCAGCTACCAGGGCGGCCACGTCGAGTACTTCCGGTACCTGTACGACCTGCTCCGGGAGCGGGGTGCCGGGCACGTGAAGGTCTTCGGCGGGGGCGGCGGGACGATCACCGAGGACGAGATCGCGGAGCTCCAGGCCTACGGGATCAGCCGCATCTTCTCGCCCCACGACGGCCAGGCCATGGGCCTCCCGGCCATGATCAACCACCTGGTCCGCGAGGCCGACGTCGACCTGGCCGCCCAGGTCCCCACCACCCTCGACCCGGTGCTGGCCGGTGACGGCGCCGCCCTCGCCCGGGTGATCACCTGTCTGGAGGGCGGCACCCTGCCGTCGACCCTGACCGCCGAGATCCGGGCCGTGGCGGAGAGCCGGCCGGTGCCCGTGCTCGGCATCACCGGCACCGGCGGCTCGGGCAAGTCGAGCCTGACCGACGAGCTGGTCCGCCGCTTCCGGCTCGACCACGAGGACAAGCTCAAGATCGCCGTGGTCGCCATCGACCCGACCCGGCGCAAGGGCGGCGGCGCCCTCCTCGGCGACCGCATCCGCATGAACGCCATCGACCCGGCGACGGTCCACTTCCGCAGCCTGGCCACCCGCACCGCCGGTGCGGTGGTGCCCGACGCCCTCGACGACATCGTCGCCGCCACCAAGGCCTGGGGGGCCGACGTGGTGATCGTCGAGACCCCGGGCATCGGCCAGGGCGACGCCGCCATCGTCGACCACTGCGACCTCGCCCTCTACGTCATGACCCCCGAGTTCGGGGCGGCCAGCCAGCTCGAGAAGATCGACATGCTCGACTTCGCCGACGTCGTGGCCATCAACAAGTTCGACCGGCGGGGCGGCGAGGACGCCCTGCGGGACGTGGGCCGGCAGATGGTCCGCAACACCGAGTCGTTCGGGTCGCAGCCGGCCGACATGCCGGTGTTCGGCACCGTCGCCAGCCGCTTCAACGACGACGGCGTCACCGCCCTCTACCAGGAGCTGGGCCGGCGCCTCGTCGAGCACGGCCTGGTGCTGCCGGCCGGCGGCGGCGCCCTGCCGGCGGTCGACACCAAGGTCAGCTCGGCCGACACCGCCATCGTCCCGCCGGCCAAGGTCCGCTACCTGGCCGAGGTGTCCGAGGCCGTGCGCGGCCACCACGCCCGCACCGCCGAGCAGGCTGCCGTGGCCCGCGAGCGCCAGGCGGTGCGCATCACCCGGGCCCTCGTCCAGCAGAGCGGCGGTGACGAGGAGGCGGCCGGCCTCCCCGCCCTCGAGCAGGCCGCCGACGACCGCCTCGACGCCGAGTCCAAGGCGCTCCTCGCCGACTGGCCGGCGACGGTCGAGGCCTACAGCGGCGACGAGCACACCGTCGTGATCCGGGACCGGGAGATCACCACCCAGCTGACCAAGGAGTCGCTGAGCGGCACCAAGGTGCCGAGGGTCGCCCTGCCCCGCACCACCGACGACGGCGAGCTCCTGCGCTTCCTGCGCAGCGAGAACCTGCCCGGCCGGTTCCCGTTCACCGCCGGCGTCTTCCCCTTCAAGCGCGACGGCGAGCGCCCGGCCCGGATGTTCGCCGGCGAGGGCGACGCCTTCCGCACCAACCGCCGCTTCCACCTGCTGAGCCAGGACCAGCCGGCCACCCGGCTGTCGACCGCCTTCGACTCGGTCACCCTCTACGGCTTCGACCCCGACCTGCGCCCCGACATCTACGGCAAGGTCGGCAACTCCGGTGTCAGCATCGCCACCCTCGACGACATGAAGGTGCTGTTCGACGGGTTCGACCTGTGCGACCCGAGCACCAGCGTGTCGATGACGATCAACGGCCCGGCCCCGACGATCCTCGCCATGTTCCTCAACACCGCGATCGACCAGCGGCTGGAGGCCCACCCCGACGAGGACCCCGACGAGGTCCGGGCCTTCGTGCTCCAGAACGTCCGGGGCACCGTGCAGGCCGACATCCTCAAGGAGGACCAGGGCCAGAACACCTGCATCTTCTCCACCGAGTTCGCCCTCGGGATGATGGCCGACGTCGCCGAGTGGTTCGTCGAGGAGAAGGTCCGCAACTTCTACAGCGTCTCGATCTCCGGCTACCACATCGCCGAGGCGGGCGCGAACCCCATCAGCCAGCTGGCCTTCACCCTCGCCAACGGCCTCACCTACGTCGAGGCCTACCTGGCCCGGGGCATGGACGTCGACGACTTCGCCCCCAACCTCTCGTTCTTCTTCAGCAACGGGATGGACCCTGAGTACACGGTGATCGGCCGGGTCGCCCGGCGCATCTGGGCCATCGCCATGCGCGACCGGTACGGCGCCAACGAGCGGAGCCAGAAGCTCAAGTACCACGTGCAGACGTCGGGCCGGTCGCTCCACGCCCAGGAGATGTCCTTCAACGACATCCGGACCACGCTCCAGGCCCTGATCGCCATCTACGACAACTGCAACAGCCTCCACACCAACGCCTACGACGAGGCCGTCACCACGCCCACCGCCGAGTCGGTGCGCCGGGCCCTCGCCATCCAGCTGGTGATCAACGAGGAGTGGGGCCTGGCCATGAACGAGAACCCCAACCAGGGATCGTTCGTCGTCGAGGAGCTGACCGACCTGGTCGAGGAGGCGGTGCTGGCCGAGTTCGACCGCATCGCCGAGCGGGGCGGCGTCCTCGGCGCCATGGAGACCGGCTACCAGCGGGGCCGGATCCAGGACGAGTCGATGCTCTACGAGACCCGCAAGCACGACGGCTCGCTCCCGCTGATCGGGGTCAACACCTTCCTGCCGCCCGCGGGCCAGGAAGAGGAGGAGGCCGCTCCGCTCGAGCTCCAGCGGTCGACCGACGAGGAGAAGCGGTCGCAGCTCGACCGGCTGGCGTCCTTCCAGGCGGCGCACGCCGGGGAGCGGGAGGCCGCCCTGACCCGGCTGCGGGACGCGGCCCTGGCCGGGGACAACCTCTTCGCCGTGCTGATGGACGCGGTGCGGTCCTGCTCGCTGGGCGAGATCACCCACACCCTCTTCGACGTCGGTGGCCGCTACCGCCGCAACGTCTAGACCGGTGTCACCCGTCCGGGGCTGCTGAGACGTTCTCTCCCCAGTGCACGCCGTCGACGAGGACTTCGATCAGTGGTTCCGGGCCACGCTGGACCGGGTCCGGCGTGCGGCCCGGCGGATCGTGGGCGACGGGGCCGAGGCCGACGACATCGCCGCCGAGGCCTTCGCCCGGGCCCTGGTCCGCTGGTCGACGGTGCGGGACCTGCCCCACCGGGACGCCTGGGTCTCCCGGGTGGCGACCAACCTGGCCCTCGACGCGGTGCGGAGCCGCAGCCGCCGCGAGCGGATCCTGCTCGTCCAGCGGGCGGCCGAGTCGGTGGCCGACGGCAGCGACGCCGCCGCCGAGCGCATGGCCCTGGCCCTCGTCCTTGGGGGTCTGCCCCGGCGCCAGCGCGAGGTGATCGCCCTCCGCTACCTCGTCGGGCTGCCCGAGGCCGAGGTGGCGGCCGCCCTCGGGGTCTCGTCCAACACGGTCAAGACCCACCTGGCCCGGGCCCTGTCCACCCTCCGTGACCGTCTCGGACCGAGCTGGGGGGAGGCCGCCGGTGTCCACTGAGGACGAGATCCTGGAGCGGGTCCAGCTCCGGGCCACCGCCATCCGGCGCCGCCAGCGGATGCTGGTCGCCGGGACCGTCACCGCCGTCGCCCTGCTCCTGGGCGGCGCCGTCGTGACCGGCTCGGTGGGCGACCGCCGTGACCCGGTCGATGCCGGCATCGATCCGGCCGAAGAGCCCATCGTCGCCTCGACGACCGTCCCGGCGGGGGACGACGTCGAGTGCGCAGGGTCCCCGTCTGCGTCGACGGACGGCCGCGAGCCCGAGGATGAGTCGCCCTCGGGCTCGCGACCGGCGCAGGGGGACCCGGCGGGGCCGCCGCCGACGGAGTCGTCGATCCCGCTCGACGACCCGTCGGCGGCATCCGCCCTCATGGTGGAGGCCTCCTCGACCACCTGCCCCCTCCACGTCCGGATCGTCGCCGTCCACCGGCCCGGGTCGACCACCGTCGACCTCATGGTCGAGGTCACGGCCCAGCCCGGCTACGACGCCCACGGCTACGTGGTGTGGGACGCCGCCGCGCCGGTCCAGGTCGACCTCGGCGGCCTCTCCCGCCGGTCGGGGTCGTGCTCGGCGGGCGAGGACGAGGACGCCGACGTCCCCGTCGAGGAGCACTTCGGCCGGAGCACCACCTACGCCACGGCCGGGGCCAAGCAGCTCACGGTGACGTTCTGGGCCAGCCGCTGCGAGGGGCCCGTGTCCCAGGTCGACGTGGGAGTGGTCGTCCCCCTGTAGCGGTAGCGTGGCCCGGCACCAGGTCGCCGGGGGACCTCCATGCCAGCACGCTGCACCATCGCTCCGCGCCTCGTCGCGGCCGCCGCCGTGACGGCGGTCCTCGTCGCGTCCGGGTGCGGCAGGCCGCCCCCGCCCTCGGTCGTCACCGAACGGACCGCCGCCCCGCTGGTCGAGGAGTGGGTGGTCACCGCGGCCTCGCCGATCCTCGCCCCGGGCCCGGCCTGGGACCCCGAGGAGACCTGGGCCGAGGGGCTGGAGGGATCGACGCTGCGCCAGGTCGTGCACAGCTCGCTGGGCGGCGACGCCGCCCGGGTGACGATCAGCAACCGGGCCGGCACCGAGCCGCTGGTGGTCGGGGCGGCCGCTCTCGGCGTGGCGGAGCGGGCCGCCGGCTCCGGGGCCGCCCTCGACGAGGCCGTCGCCCTGGCCTTCGGCGGCCGGGGTGAGGTCACGGTGGCGCCGGGCGAGGAGATCGTCAGCGATGCGGTCGATCTGGCCGTCCCCGCCGATCACGACCTGGCCGTCGACCTCTTCCTGGCCGGGCCGACCGGTGCCCCCAACGGCGCCCGCTTCGGGGGTCAGACGTCGTGGCGGGGCGACGGCGACCGGGTCGGCGACGTGGGGGGCGCGGGCTTCACCGACAGCCGGACCGGGTTGGCCTACGTGGCCGCCGTCGAGGTGCGGGCCCCGGAGCCGGAGGGGGCCGTGGTCGTGCTGGGCGACTCGAAGTCCGACGGCGGCCTGGCCGTCCCGCCCGACTCCGAGGGCCGCTGGCCCGAGGTCCTCCACGCCCGGTTCGTGGCCGACGGCCGGCTCGGCGTGGGCGTGGCCAACGTGTCCTACATGGGGGCGACGCTGCTGCCCGCCGACGACCCGACCAGCGGGCTGGGCCGGTTCGACGCCGACGTGCTGTCCCGCTCCGGGGTGCGGGCCGTGATCGTCGCCCTCGGCACCAACGACCTCCTGTTCCGCACGACCGACGAGATCGTGGCCGGCCTGGCCGCCCTGATCGAGCGGGGCCACGCCGCCGGGATCCGGGTCGTCGGCGCCACCATCCCGCCCTTCGCCGGCACCCGGGCCGCCGGCGCCTGCTCCGACACCGAGCCGCCGGGCATGCGCCGCGAGGGCACGCGCCTGGAGGTCAACCAGCACGTCCGGGGCACCGACGGTGTCGCGCCGCTCGGCTTCGACGCCGTGATCGACCTCGACGAGGTCCTGCGCGACCCGGAGGACCCGAGCCGCATCGCCTGCCGGTACAGCATCTTCGGGCTGTCGCACCCGGGCTCGGCCGGCCACGCGGCGATGGCAGCGGCTGTCGACCTGGACTCCCTCCTGCGCTGACCTCCTGGTACGGTCGGGGACCGTTCGGCGAGCGGAGGGAGCGAGACATGCGGGCCGTCGCACGCCGTCGTGGCCTCGGCCTGCTGGTCGTCCTGCTCGTGGTGGGCGTCGTGGCCGCGGTCGCCGTCGTCGTGGTCGAGGGTGACGGCGAGGAGCGGACCGATCGGCCGGCGGGGCCCTCGACCGTGCCCCGCCCCACCTACGCCAACCCGGTCGGCCCCGAGGGGGCCCGCAACCCGACGGTGACCCGGACGGCCGAGGGGACCTACGTCGCCTACGCCGACGGCACCGACACCATCGAGGCCTACCGGTCCGAGGATCTGGCCACCTGGTCGCCCCTCGGACCGGTGCTCGTCACCCCCGGGGCGTCGAGCCCGGGTGTGCGGGCGGGGGTCGATGGCCGGACCGTCATGTACGTCACCCGCTGGAAGCCCGGCGGGGAGCCGTGCATCGAGGTGGCCACGGCCGACGACCCCGAGGGCCCGTTCGCGGTGGCCCCCGAGCCGCTGGTGTGCTCGTCCGGGGCGGCGTGGGCGCCCAGCCCGGTGCCGGGCCGGGACCAGATCGTCTACCTGGCCGAGCAGCCGGTGCCCGGCGTCTACGGGCTGGCCCTGGCCGAGGGGGGCACCGCGGTCGCTCCCGGCGCCGAGCCCGTCCTGCTCCTCGCCGCCGAGGGCGGGGCCATGCGCGAGGACGTGCTGCGCCGGCCGGCGGTGGCCCGGGACGGCGACCGGGCCTACCTCTTCGTCGGCACCGGCGCGGCCGGCGTGGGCTGGTCGCCCTGCGTCACCCGGGGCGGGTTGCTGGAGACGTGCGCCCACCGCCGCCAGCTCGGCACCTGGGTCGACGAGGTCGACGGGCTGCAGGCCTTCACCGGGGCCGACGGCGCCTGGTGGATCGTCTACGACGGCGACGACGGGATGGCCCTCGACAAGCTGTGCTTCGCCCCCGACGCGCCCCGGACCAACGCCCCCAGCACCGGCGACCAGACGGTGGCCCGGGTCGAGGACTGCTCGCACGACGTCCCCGGGGCCGAGCTGGCCAGGGCCGACGTCGACGACGACGAGCGGGTCGACCAGCCCTGGGACATCTCGCTGCGCGAGGTCGGGGGCACGGTGCCGGTCGGCGGCCGCCTGCTGTGGCTGTTCCGCGACACGTACCTCGACGCCGTGGCGGTGGGCGACGGGCCCTGCGCCGAGCAGGGGGCGAGCCGGTCGAGCACCGCCGGGCTGGGCGTCCCCCACCCCTTCGCCGAGCATCGCGGCTACCTCAGCCCGCTGGCCACCTTCGGCCCCGACCTGACCTGCAGCGGGCAGTACCTGCCGCTCACGAGGGAGGAGGAGCTGTTCACCCGCAGCCGGGCCGACCTGGGGGAGCGACGGGTGCTCTGGGAGGACGGCGGCATCCCCCTCGACGACGGCAGCGCCCTCGTGTTCTTCACCAAGGGCTTCCACAACCGCGACGCCGACGGCAGCGACGGACCCGACACCGGGTGTGCCATCTGCCTCGACTACCGGGGCGAGGGGGTGGTCCGGGTGGAGCCGGGGGCCACCCTCCTCGACCGGACCTCCACACCGGTCGGCTGTCTCGACCGGTGCCTGTTCGACGTGGAGGACGGCTGGTCGGGCCGGCCCTTCCGGGCCGGCGACTTCGTCTACTCCTACTCGGCCACCCCGGACACCACGACGCTGGAGGTGCGGCTGGGCCGGGCCCCGCTCGATCGGGTCACCGACCGATGGGCCTGGGAGTTCCGCACCGACGATGGGCACTGGTCGCCCGACGTCGCCGACGCCGGGGTGATCGACGGCCTGATCGACCTGCCGTCGACCGTGGCCTACAACGGCCACCTCGACCGCTACGTCACCGTCGTCTCGCCGGTGGACGACGACCAGGTGTCGATCCAGACCGCACCCGAGCCGTGGGGCCCGTGGAGCGCACCGACCGAGGTGTACGACTGGAGCGACGTCGAGTGCGACCGGGCCAAGTCCGAGCGCCCGGTGCTGGTGCCGTGGCTCGACGACGACGGGGGCCGGATCCTGCGCTTCGCCTTCACCCGGGCCGGCCCCGACTTCGGCCGCGACCCGGCCTGCCCCGGCCAGGTCCGGCTGGTGACCGTCACCCTGGAGTAGTCGGTCCGGAGGGGGTCGCGGGCTGTGGGACCATCGGGTGATGCTGCGCGACGACATCCGCCGCATCGGGGCCCAGCTCGGCGCCACCCTCGCCCGCCAGGAGGGCGACGGCTTCCTCGCCCTGGTCGAGGAGGTGCGGGGCGCGGCCAAGGCGGTGCGGGCCGGGTCGGCGCCGGCCGCCGACCTGCGTGACCGGCTGGCCGCCGTCGACCTGCCCACCGCCATCCGCCTGGCCCGCGCCTTCTCGTCCTACTTCCACCTGGCCAACCTGGCCGAGCAGGTCCACCGCGAGGGCGCGCCGGTGCCGGCCGGGCCGCCCGGGCTGCCCTTCGTGCCCCCGCCGATCACCTCGGCGCCGACGGCCGACGAGCGGGGCGCGGCGCTGGCCGCCCTCGACGTCCGGCCCGTCTTCACCGCCCACCCGACCGAGGCGTCGCGGCGGTCGGTCACCTACCAGCGGCGCCAGATCGCCGTGCTGCTCGCCGCCCGGGCCGACCCCCGGGCCACCGACGACGACCGCCGCCGCATCGACCGCCACGTGGGCGAGGCCATCGCCCTGCTCTGGCAGACCGACGAGCTGCGCCTCCACCGGCCGACCCCGGTCGACGAGGCCGGCGCCGTGCTCGACGTGCTGGAGGGGCTGGTGCCCGTCGTCGGCCCGCTGCTGGAGGCCTTCGCCGACCGCATCTCGATGGGCGGCACCGAGATGCCCCCGACCCTGCGGCCGCTGCGCTTCGGCACGTGGGTCGGGGGCGACCGCGACGGCAACCCCAACGTCACGCCCGAGATCACCCGCCAGGTCCTCCTCCGCCAGCGGGCCCGCGGTATCGCCCTGGCCATCGAGCACGTCGACACGCTGCTGGCCGAGCTGTCGGTCTCGTCCCGCATCGCCGGGGCCAGCGACGAGCTGGCCGCCCTGCTGGCCCGGGACGCCGAGGAGCTGCCCGCCGTCCACCGCCGCTTCGGCGAGATGAACGCCCAGGAGCCGTACCGCCTGGCCCTGTCCGGCGTGCGGGCCCGGCTGGAGCCGGCGGCCGAGGGCCAGGCCCCGCCCGGCTACCGGCGCTCGTCGGAGCTGGTCGACGACCTCCTCGTGCTCCGCCGCTCGCTGCTGGCCCACCGGGGCGAGGCCATCGCCCGCGGGCCGCTCGACCGGGCGCTGCGCACGATCGTCGCCTTCGGCTTCACCATGGCGACCATGGACGTCCGGGAGGACGCCAAGGTCCACCACGCGGTGGTCGGCGCTCTGCTCGACCGGACCGACGGCGACGGGCCGGCCTACGCCGACCTCGACCGGCCGGGCCGGCTGGCGCGGCTGGCCGGCCTCCTCGCCGAGGGTCGCCCCCTCGCCCCGGCGCGGGTCGATCTCGAGCCCCGGCTGGCCCGGGCCCGGGAGCTGTTCGCCGTCATCGCCGAGGCGATCGAGCGGGACGGCCCCGAGGCGATCGAGAGCTACATCATCTCGATGGCCGACGACGCCGACGACGTCCTCGCCGTCGCCGTGCTGGCCGCCGACGCCGGGCTGGTCGACCTGCCCGGCGGCGTGGCCCGGCTCGGCGTGGTGCCGCTGTTCGAGACGATCGACTCGCTGGTGCGGGCCGGCGAGGTCCTCGACCGGCTCCTGTCGTGCCCGCCCTACCGGCGGATGGTCGCCCTCCGGGGCGACGAGCAGGAGGTCATGCTCGGCTACTCCGACTCCAACAAGGTCGGTGGCACCACCACCTCGCGCTGGCAGATCCACCGGGCCATGCGCGACCTGCGCGACGTGGCCGCCGCCCACGGCGTGCGGCTGACCCTGTTCCACGGGCGGGGCGGCACGGTCGGCCGGGGCGGCGGGCCGACGGCGGAAGCGATCCTGGCCGAGCCCTACGGCGTGCTCCGCGGTGCCATCAAGATCACCGAGCAGGGCGAGGTCATCTCGGACAAGTACGCCACGCCGGCCATCGCCGACCGCAACCTGCGGCTGACCCTCGGGGCGACGCTGCGGGCGACGCTCTTCCACACGGAGTCCCGGGTCGACCCGGAGCAGCTGGCGGGGTGGGACGCGGTGATGGACGTCGTGTCCGACGCGGCCAACGCCGCCTACCGCTCGCTCGTGGACGACCCGTCGCTGGTCGCCTACTTCCTGGCCTCCACACCGGTCGACGAGCTGGGCTCGCTCAACATCGGGTCCCGCCCGGCCCGTCGCAGCGGCGGGGGCGCGGCCGGCGCCGACCTGTCCGACCTGCGGGCCATCCCGTGGGTGTTCGGCTGGACCCAGACCCGCCAGAACGTCCCCGGCTGGTTCGGCGTCGGGGCCGGGCTGGCCGCCGCCCGGGCCGCCGGCCACGGCGACGAGCTGGCTGAGATGGCCCGGTCGTGGCCCTTCTTCGCCGACGTCCTGTCCAACGTCGAGATGGTCCTGGTCAAGACCGACCTGGCCATCGCCGCCCGCTACGTCGAGGCGCTGGTCCCGCCCGAGCACCAGCGGCTGCTGGCGGTCATCGGCGACGAGCTCGACCGCACCCGCGACGAGGTCCTCGCCGTGCTCGGCACGTCCGAGCTGCTGGAGGGCCGGCCCGGCCTGCGCCGCACCCTGGAGGTGCGCGACACCTACCTCGACCCGCTCCACGTGCTGCAGGTCGAGCTGCTGGCCCGGTGGCGCGCCGACGGCGACGGCCGCGACGCCACCCTCCAGCGGGCCCTGCTCCTCACCATCAACGGCATCGCCAACGGCCTGAGGAACACCGGTTAGTCCTCGACGGTCTCCTTGGCCATCGTCTGGATGTCGATGACGTCGTTCGCCTCACCGTCGGTCTCGGCCGGCGGGCGCGGCGGGAGGAGATCGGCCATCTCGAACCCGTAGGCATCGGCGAGGTGCCGGGCGCGGTAGGCGAGCTTGGCGTGGTGGCCGATGGCGTGCAGGAGGCTGGCGTTCATCCCTGCGCCGAGGGCGATGCCGGCGACGGGGATGGCCTGGCCGAGCTTCCGCTGGGCGAGCCGGAAGCCGAGACGGGCGTACATCTCCTGGACCACCTCGACGGCCACGTCCTCGGAGAGGCCCGCCCACGCCTCGCCCTGGCCGAGCTGCTGGGCGAAGTCGGAGAGCTGGCCGAAGGCGGCGGCCTTCGCCCCCTCGCCCGTGGCCGTGGCCCAGTTGATGACCGTCAGGGCGAAGAGCTCCTCGTCGACGAGGCGCGTGTTGTAGCCGTAGTAGGCCGCGGTGTGCGCCACCACGCGGGACGACGCGGCCAGGACCGTCGCGGCGTCGAAGGCCATGGTCCCGGCCATGGTCGCCGCCGCCGGTGCGGCACCGGCCCCGGCGGTGCCCACGCCGAGGACCTCACCACCGGTGATGACGACGCCGGCCCCGGCGCCCTCCACGGCCGCGGCCGCGGAGTAGAGCCAGCGCAGGTCGGGCATGGTGTCGTCGATGGCCCGCAGCGGGAGGGCGCGCACGTCGTCGATCGACGCCACCGGGTGGCCCGCCCGCTGGAAGCCCTGGAGGACCTTGTCGACCGAGACGCTCCGCATGGCAGGGTCGAGCGTCACCTTCCGCACCCCGGCGAACGCCGTCTGGAAGGCCTGCTCGGCGCCCTCGTTGATCTTGGTCGGGATCTTCTCGGTGACCGCCTGGGTCGCCGACCCGACGAACCGCCCGAGGCGCCCGGACGCCTGGCGGAAGACCGACGGCTCCTTGGTCAGGTCGGCGGCGAGGCGCTCGTAGGCGCGCCGGTCATAGGTGTCTTCGATCGGTCCCGTCACCCGACCAGTCCACCACAGATCAGGCCAGGGCGAACGCGGCGCTGAGGTCGCGCCAGGCCTGGAGGGGGACGTCGGTGGTGCCGTCGATGACCTGGATGCAGACGTGGTCGGCGCCGGCGTCGAGGTGGGCCTGGACGCGGGCGACCACGTCGTCCATCGAACCCCAGGCGACGATGTGGTCGACGAGGCGATTGCTGCCGGCCTCGGCGAAGTCGTCGTCGGTGAAGGTGGGGTCGAGGCGCTGGATGTTGCCCTTGTAGTTGGGCAGGCCGGTGTAGATCCGGGTGTGGCTGCGGGCCTTCTCCCGGGCGCTGGCCGGGTCGGTGTCGAGGACGACGGCCTGCTCGACCGCCAGCAGCTTGTCGGGGCCGAGCGCCTCACGGGCCAGGGCGGTGTGCTCGGGCGGGACGAAGTAGGGGTGGGCGCCGTCGGCCTGGTCCCGGGCCAGCTCGAGCATCTTCGGGCGGAGGGCGGCCAGCACCCGGCGGGGCGGGCTGGTGGGCTGGGCGGCGAAGAACAGGCCCTTGTCCATGGCCTCGAGGTACGCCTTCATGGCCGAGTAGGGCTTGGAGTAGTCGTGGCCCCTGATGCCCTCGACCATGGGCTGGTGGCTCACGCCCAGGCCGAGCAGGAAGCGGTCGGGGTGGGCCTCGGTGACCGTCTTGTGGGCGGCCGCCGCGGCCATGGCGTCGCGGGCCCAGATCGAGGCGATGCCGGTGGCGACGACGATGTCGGTCCCGCCCCGCAGCAGCAGGGCGGCGCTGGTGAAGGCCTCCCGGCCCACCGCCTCGGGGAGCCAGACGGCGCCGAAGCCCAGCTCGTCGAGCTCGTCGACGTGCTCGGCGGCCTGGCTCGACGGCACCTGGTCGAGCTGGAACTGCCAGATGCCGATGCGTCCGATGTCGATGGGGGAGGCCATGGGGTGAACCTACCTTGACCGATCGGTCAAGAGAGGTTCGGTGCGACCTCGTCGCGCCAGAAGCGGAGGGTGCCCTCGACGTCGTCGCCGACGGGCACGATCGAGATCTGGGTGAACCCGGCGTCGAGGTACTCCTTGACCGCCTCGACGTACGGCTCGGGGTCGGGACCGTGGGGCACGTCCTCGGCCAGGTCGTCGGGCTCGACGATCTCGGTGGCGGCGGCGAAGTTCACCGGGTTGGGCAGCTCGGACATCACCTTCCAGCCGGGCACGCCGAAGCGGAAGCGCTCGTGGGCCAGCCGCAGGCCCTCCTCCTCGGTCGGCGCCCAGGCGAAGGGGACCTCGGTCCACGTGGCGGTGCGGTCGCCGCCTCGTTCGGCCCACCCGTCGACCAGCCCGGGCTCGGGGTCGACGGCCATGATCCCGTCGGCGCCGGCCCGGTCGGCCAGGTCGAGCGACGCCGGCCCGCTGACGCCGACGACGATGTCGATGCGCTCGTCGGGCAGGTCGTAGATGCGGGCGTCCTCGACGGTGTAGTGACCGCCCCGGTGGGTCACCCAGTCGCCGGTCCACAGCTCGTGGATGACGGCGATGGCCTCCTCCAGCAGCTCGTGGCGCAGGTCGATCGCCGGCCACGGCGCTCCCGTGACGTGCTCGTTGAGCCGCTCGCCGGCACCGAGGGCCAGGGTCAGCCGGGCGTCGGTCATGGTCGCCACCGTCGCCGCCGCCTGGGCGACGATCACCGGGTGGTAGCGGATGATCGGGCACGTCAGCCCGGTGGCCAGGTCGAGGTCGGTGGCGTGGGCGACGGCCCCGAGGACGCTCCAGGCGAAGGGGCTGTGCCCGTGCTCGGGGAGCCACGGGTGGATGTGGTCGGAGATGCAGGCGAACTCGAGGCCGTGGGCCTCGGCCATCACCGCCTGCTCCACCAGCTCGCGCGCACCGCGCAGCTCGCACATCAGCTTGAGGCCGTACCGGGGCTCTGCATCGGGCATGCCGTCGCCCCTGCCCGCGCCCCCCGGGACGAACCGCGGCCGGCCCGGGGTTGGGCGGGGCATGGAGATCACCGACGCCCTGGACTACGCCCGCTCCCGCCGCAACGGCGTGCTCGTCACGCAGAAGCGCGACGGCCGGCCCCAGCTCTCGAACATCAGCTACGCGGTGGGCGACGACGGTCTCGTCCGCATCTCGATCACCGCCGACCGGGCCAAGTACCGCAACCTGCAGCGCGACGAGCGGGCGTCGCTCCACGTGACCGCCGAGGACTTCTGGTCGTACGTCGTGCTGGAGGGCGATGCCGAGCTGAGCGCGGTGGCGGCCGCCCCCGACGACGCCGCGGTCGACGAGCTGGTCGCGCTGTACCGGGCCGTGCTGGGCGAGCACCCGGACTGGGACGAGTACCGCGCCGCCATGGTGGCGGACCGTCGCGTCGTCGTCCGCCTGCGCCCGACCCACCCCTACGGCATGGCTTGAGGGGGGGTCGCTTGACCGGAACTGACCGATCGTCGTACGTTTTCCGACGTGCCTTCGGAAAACGTCGATGCATCGAGCGGTGACCGCCGGACCCGGAAGCGCGAGGCGCGGCGCCAGGCGCTCCTGGCCCTGGCCGCCGACCTCGTCGAGGAGCTCGGTCCCGACGGGCTGACGATGGCGGCCCTGGCCGAGGCCGCCGACCACGCCACGTCCAGCCTCTACACGTACTTCCCGTCCCGCTCGGCGCTGCTGGCCGCCCTCCAGCAGGAGGCGCTGCGGGTGCTGGGCGACGTCGCCGTGGCCGCGGTGGCCCAGTGGGACGGCGAGCTGGCCGCCCTCGACCCGGGCGATGCCGCCCTCACTCGGCTCGTCGCCTTCTCCCGCCTGTTCCTCACCGCCCCCGAGCACCACCCGCGCGAGTTCCGGCTCCAGCAGCGGCTGCTCGTCACCGAGCGGGTCGAGGAGACGGCCGACGCCGCCGCCGTCGTGCCCTACGCCATGGCCGTGCTCGACACGCCCCGCCGGCTGCTCGCGGCGGCGGTCGAGGTCGGCGCCCTGGCCACCCACCACCCGGTGGCCGACCCCCTCGACCAGCCCCTCGACGGGGCGCTGGTCCGCACCTTCTCCTGGCTCGTGTCCCTCAACGGTGCGTTGCTGGTCGACGGGCTCGCCACCGGCATGCCCACCACCGGCGTGCTCCTCGGCCAGGAGATCACCGTCACCCTGCTGCGGGGCTGGGGCGCCGACGCCGAGGCCCTGGGCCGCGCCGTCGAGGCGGCCTCCCGCCTGCCCCTGCCCGTGGACAGCTGAAGGAGCTCCGCCGATGACCACCGCCGTGACCCTCATCGTCGCCCTCTTCGCCGGGTGGGCCCTCTGGACCTGGGCCGAGTACATGCTCCACCGCTTCGCCATGCACCACCTGAACGGCAAGGGGATGATGAGCCGGGAGCACCTCGAGCACCACGTGACGTCGGGGTGGTCGTTCTCGTCCACCCACCTGCTGTCGTGGACCGGGATGCTGCTCGTCGGCTTCCTCGGCTGGGCCCCGCTGGTGTGGCTCGGCCTCGGGCTCGGCCCCACCGCCGGTCTCGCCGTCGCCGGGGGCTGGGCCTTCGGCTACTTCTTCTACGAGTACCAGCACATGGTCTCGCACCTGAAGGCGCCCAAGACCCGGTACCAGCACCTGGTCCGCCGTCACCACTTCCACCACCACTTCGGTGCGCCGATGCGGAACCACGGCGTCAGCACGCCGTTCTGGGACCGGGTCTTCGGCACCTACGAGCGGCCCGAGAAGGTGCGGGTGCCGCGCCGCCTCGCCCTCCCGTGGCTGGTCGACGCCGACGGCGAGCTGCTGGCGGCCTACACCGACGACTACGTGCTCGTCGGGGCGACCGACCCGACCGAGCGGACGGCCATGCTCGACCGGGCCCGGGCCTTCGCCTCGATCGCCCCCATCGACTGAACGCAGCAGGATCACCACGCAACGTGGTGAACTCCAGGGGATGGACCTGGCGCCGGAGCGAGGCCGGCTGGCACCGGGCGAGGTGGCCATCCACCTCGTCGCCGGGCTGGCCGACGGCGCCGGCGACGCCGTCTTCGGCGGGCTCAACGACCTGATCCTGGTCGTCGACCCGCAGGGTGCGGTCGAGTACGCCAACCCGGCGGCCGGGCTGCTCCTCGGCGTCCTCCCCGACACCCTGGTCGGCCGGCCCATGGCCGATCTGCTCCACCCCGACGACGTCGACCGGGCCTTCGCCGCCGAGGCCCGGGTGGGGACGCCGGCGGCGTCGATCGGCGTGGCCGCCCCGCTCCGGATGCGCCACGCCTCGATCGGGTGGCGGTGGCTGGAGCTCAGCTCGGGCCGCTTCGGCCGGCCCGGGTCGCGACGCACGATCGTGACCGGCCGGGTCAACGACGACCAGCGCAGCCACGAGCGGATCGTCGAGCTGATGACCGCCGGGGCCAGCGTCGAGGTGGTGGCCGACGCCCTCCCCGGCCTGGCCGACTGGCGGTTGCCCACCGTCCCCTTCGGCATCGCCGTCGACGGGCGCGGCCCCTCGCGCCACATCACCGGCCACCCCGCCGCCGTCGAGCTGCTGCGCGCCGTGCTCGGCGACCCGGGCTGGCCCGAGGCCCTGGCCGACGGCGACCCGGTCACCGGGTCGATCGCCGACCTCGCCCCCGCCGGGCGCCAGGCCGGGCGGCACCACGGGCTGACGTCCTGGGTCGCCACCCGGGTCCGGTCGACCGACGGGGGCAGCGAGGCCCTGGTGCTGGCGGCGACCCACCCCGACGCCTCGCCGCTCGGGATCGTCGCCGAGCGGGTCCGCCGGGTGGGGAGCATGGCCCGCCTGGTCGTCGAGTGGACCGGCCAGCGCCTGGCCCTCGAGCGGGCCGCCTGCACCGACGCCCTCACCGGGCTGGCCAACCGGGCCGCCACCATCCACGCCGTGGCCCGGGCCCTCGACCAGGAGCCGCGGGAGCCGCTGGCCCTGCTCTACTTCGACCTCGACGGGTTCAAGCAGGTCAACGACCGGCTCGGCCACGGGGCCGGCGACACCGCCCTGGCCGAGGCGGCCGGCCGCATCGCCGCCCTGCTCGAGCCGGGGGACGTGCTCGGCCGGGTCGGGGGCGACGAGCTGGTCGGCCTGCGCTGCGGGCCGACGTCGCGCGCCGGCGCCGAGGACCTGGCCCACCGGGCCATCGCCGCCATGCGGGAGCCGTTCGAGATCGGCTCGGCCCGGGCCACGTGCGGGCTGAGCGTCGGCATCGCCGTGACCGACGGGCGCGAGCACCCGGCCCCCGATGCCGACGAGCTGCTGGCCCGGGCCGACGGCGCCCTCTACGTGGCCAAGGGGGCCGGCGGCGGCCGGGTCGTGGTGACCGCCGGCCCCGGCACCCTCGACGGCCGCGAGATCCGAGGCCGCTTCAGCCGGTGAACCGGCCCCGTCCTGCGAACTCGGGGGATTCGGTGACCGGTTTCGGTCACCTACTCCCCCGAGTTCGGGGAGGAGTCGGCTGCATCAGCCGGTGAAGCGGGCGGTGGTGTCGATGGGGGTGGCGGGGGGCGCGGTGCCCGGGGGGACCTGGTCGGGCGGGTCGACCGGCGGGGCGCTGCGGGGGCAGGGCGCCAGCTCGCCCAGCACCGGCGTCGCCCCCGGCGGGCGGGGGACCGGCAGTCCGTCGGGCGGGTCCTGCACGGCGACGGCCTCGACGAAGATCAGCGCCGGCAGCGGCAGCGGCTCGCCCTCGCACAGGTCGGTGGCCACGCCCAGGGCGGTGTTGCCGGTGGCGACGGTGCCCTCGTGGCCGTGGGCCCAGCGGTACGGGTCGGGGTTGTCGGCCAGCGTCGAGGTGTTGTCCTCCAGCCGGGTGCCGGTGACCGGGTGATCGAGGATCTCGGTCCGCGGCCCGGTCCCGATCGCCACCGCGTGGAGCCCCTCCGCCGTGCCGGTGAAGGTGTTGCCGGCCACGACGGTGTCGTCGTCCTCCACCCGCACGCCGTAGGTCACGCCGGTGAAGGTGTTGCCCCGCACGGTGTTGCCGGCGGCCCGGTCGAGGATGCGGACCTCGACCCCCTCCTCGAAGAAGGGCTCGTCGCTGCAGTCCATCGGGGCCACGTTCTCGCCCATCCGGGAGCCGACCCACACGCCGTTGCGGCCGCCCACGAAGGTGTTGCCCTCGATCAGGTTGTCGTCGGCGCCGTAGCGCCGCGGGAACCAGCGGTCCGGGTTCTCGTTCACGAACTCGCCGCAGTTCGTGTACAGGAAGATGCTGCCGTTGCTGTTGCCCTCGAAGTGGTTGCCCCGCACGACGTTGCCCCGCGAGCCGTCGATGGCCAGGCCCTCCCGGCCCGGACCCCAGTAGCGGAAGGTGATCCCGCCCAGCTCGATCAGCGACCCCTCGGCGCTGCCGTTCTCGCGGAAGCCGTTGTCGACGATCTCGGAGTCGAGCACGGCGCCGTCCTTCGACCCCGCCTCCAGGTAGACGCCGGTGCTCCCGGCCCCGGTGACCGTCACCCGCCGGATCGTGGTCCCGACGACGTAGCCGTCGACGAAGATCCCCACGCCGCGGGTGTCCGCCACGGTGGTGTCCTCGACGACGATCCCGGTGCCGGCGTCGTCGTACTCGACCCCGGCGGCCAGGCCCCGGAAGCCCTCCCGGGTGATCTTGATGCCGTTGGTGTAGCCCTCGGCCCGGCAGCCGCGGATCGTCACGTCGGACTGCGGGACGTCGACCGGCGTGGTCACGAGGATGGCGGCGCCGGTGGTCTCGAGCGGGCCCGCCACCGTCGCCCCCTGGCAGTCGAGGGTCACCCCCGAGGCGGTGATGTCGATGCCCAGGTAGGTGCACGACGGGTCGAGGTGGCTGTCGGCGGTGACGGTGACGCGGGCCCCGGCCTGGTCGCAGCCGATCAGCACCGAACCCGGCTCGGGTGCGGCCGCGGCCGGCAACGGCGCCAGCGCCAACGCCAGCGCCACGACGATGGCGAGGACGGCACCCCGCGCCGCCCCTCTGAAGTGTCCCTGCACGTCACGAACCCCCTGGTCAGGGGCGTGAACGTAGCGCGGGTCACACCGTCGAGGCATCCCCCTCGGCCCGAGCCCGGCTGGCGGCGCCGAGCACGGCCTTCAGGCTGGCGGTGATGATGTTGGCGTCGGTGCCGACCCCCCAGCGCACGGTGCCGGCGCCGTCCTGGGTCTCGACGTAGGCGACGGCCACCGCGTCGGAGCCGGCGCCCAGCGAGTGCTCGCTGTAGTCGACCACGTCGATGTCGACGCCGAGGGCCTCCCGCACGCCGGCCACGAAGGCGGCGATGGGGCCGTTGCCGGCGCCGGTCACGGTGACGGGCTCGCCGTCGGCGACGACCTGGGCGGTGATCGTCGTCGCCCCGTCGGCGTCGGTGGCCAGCTCGTTCGAGCGCAGGACGTAGGCGGCGTCGGCGGGCAGGTAGGTCGCGGTGAAGGCGTCCCACATCGAGCCGGGCGAGATCTCGGTGCCGGTGTCCTCGACGATCGTCTGGACCGTCTTGGAGAACTCGATCTGCAGCCGGCGGGGCAGGGAGAAGCCGTGCTCGGTCTCCATGATGTAGGCCACGCCGCCCTTCCCGGACTGGCTGTTGACCCGGATGACCGCCTCGTAGGTGCGGCCGACGTGGGCCGGGTCGATCGGCAGGTACGGGACCTCCCAGCGCTCGTAGTCCCGGCCCCGCCCGGCCGCCTCGGCCTCGGCGTAGAGGGCGGCGAAGCCCTTCTTGATGGCGTCCTGGTGCGAGCCCGAGAAGGCCGTGTAGACGAGGTCGCCGGCGTAGGGGTGGCGCTCGTGGACCGGCAGCCGGTTGCAGTACTCGGCCACCCGGCGGACGGCGTCGATGTCGTGGAAGTCGATCTCCGGGTCGACGCCCTGGCTGAACAGGTTGAGCCCCAGCGTCACCAGGTCGACGTTGCCGGTGCGCTCACCGTTGCCGAACAGACAGCCCTCGACCCGGTCGGCGCCGGCCAGCACGCCCAGCTCGGCGGCGGCCACCGCGCAGCCGCGGTCGTTGTGCGGGTGCAGCGACAGGACGATCGACTCCCGGTTCCGCACGGTGCGCAGGAACCACTCGATGGCGTCGGCGTAGAGGTTGGGCGTGTACATCTCGACCGTCGCCGGCAGGTTCATGATCAGCGGCCGCTCGGGCGTGGGCTCGATGACCTCGGCCACCGCCTCGCAGATCTCGACCGCGTACTCCAGCTCGGTGCCGGTGAAGCTCTCGGGCGAGTACTCGTAGCGGACGGCGGTCTCCGGGATCGTCTCCTCCAGCTTCCGGCACAGCCGGGCGGCGTTGACGGCGATCTCGGTGATGCCGGCCTGCTCGAGCCCGAAGACGACCTTGCGCTGCAGCGTCGAGGTCGAGTTGTAGAAGTGGACGATGGCGTGGTGGGCGCCGTCGATGGCCTCGTAGGTGCGCTGGATCAGGTCGTCGCGGCACTGGGTGAGGACCTGGATCGTCACGTCGTCGGGGATCAGGTCCTCGTCGACGAGCTGGCGGACGAAGTCGAAGTCGGGCTGGCTGGCCGAGGGGAAGCCGACCTCGATCTCCTTGTAGCCCATGTCCACCAGGGTCTGGAACATCTTCAGCTTGCGGGCCGGGTCCATGGGGTCGATCAGGGCCTGGTTGCCGTCGCGGAGGTCGACCGCGCACCAGCGGGGGGCCCGGGTGAGCCGAGCGTTCGGCCAGGTGCGGTCGGGGAGCTCGACCGGCACGGTGGGCGCGTACTTCTCGAACGGCATCGGCCGGGGGGTCACGGGCTCGGGGCGCATGGGTGGGACCTTTCGGGAACAGGGCTGAAAAACAAGAAAGCCCCTGGCCCTTCGGGGGCTCAGGAGCGACGGACGCCGATGTGGGGGCGTCCGTCTACATGAGGAGGAGGAGGGAGGTCTGGCGCAGGGACATCGACGTCACCATCCACCAGACGCCTGCGCCCTGTCAAGGCGACGGGGTACGTTCGCCCTGGTGATCGTGTCCGCCGCCGTGTTCGCCCTCCCGGGCGCGGCGACACCGGTGACCGGTCTGGCCGCCCCCGCCAAGGCCCTGCGGCCGGTGTTCGACCGGGTGCGGGGCCCGGTGCCGGCCGGGCTCTCGACCAAGGACCACGAGGGCGCGATCCGGTCGTGGTCGTTCGCCGACGGCGTCGTGTCGGTGGCGACGTGGGCCGAGGCGGTGGCCGGTCTGGGGACGACGGTCGAGAGCGCCATCGCCACCGCGGGGGAGACCCGGGCCTCGGTCGAGGCCGGTGAGGGCAGCCGGCCGCCGGCGGCCCGCCTCGTCGTCGCCGACCGGGACGGCGAGGCGCTCGCCGCCGCAGCCGACGCCGCCCTCGGATGGCTGCGGGAGGCGGCGACCGGCGACGCCGTGGCGACCGGGTACGTCGCCGTCGACGTCGGCCCCAACCCGTTCGAGCAGAGGGTCACCCGGTTCATGGCC
>JBQGCF010000238.1:0-1910 GCA_052038315.1 Iamia sp. | reverse complement strand
CCGAGGCCGAAGAGGATCTCCTGGATCCGGCCCGAGTCGGTCACCAGCCCGATCACCTCGGGGCTGAAGACGAAGACGATGCCGGCCAGGACCGCCCCGGCCGGGCGGCGCACGCCCATCAGCACGACGATGGCCAGCCAGCTCAGCCCGACCTGGGCCGGAAAGCTCGCCGTGACCGCCGAGCCGTTGACCGTGGCGTACATGATCCCGCCCAGCCCGGCGACCACCGCCGAGAGGGTGAAGACCCGCAGCTTGGCCCGGGGCATCGACACGCCGACCGAGGCGGCGGCCACGTCGGTCGAGCGCACGGCCAGGATGGCCCGGCCCGACGGCGAGCGGCGCAGGTTGGCCACCAGGGCGACCACCCCCAGCACGAGGACCCACAGGAAGACGGTCAGGGCCCGGTCGGTGCCCAGGTCGATCGGCCCGATCGTCGGGCGCAGGATCGTCCAGCCGTAGGTGCCGTTGGTGAACGGCTTCCAGGCGAAGAGGATCGTCTCCCCCACCAGGGCCAGGGCCAGGGTCGACAGGGCCAGGGCCAGCCCGCCGAGGCGCAGCGCCGGCAGCGAGAACAGGGCACCGACCAGGGCGGTGAGGACGAGGGCGATGGCCGCCGCCGGCAGCAGCGTCATGCCCCCGTCCATCAGCTTGCCGACCACCAGGCAGGCGAACAGGGCGAAGGTGGCCTGGCTGAGGCTGATCATCCCGCCCACGCCGGTCACGATCGTGAACGAGAGGAAGATGATCGCCAGCGAGAGGCCCCGGGCCAGGAGGGCCACGTCGGCATCGCCCAGCACCGACACCGCGATCAGCACGGGCAGGCTGGCCAGCAGCCACGGGAGGGCCCGGCGCCAGGTGGGACCGGTGCCGAGCGGGTCGATGGTGACCCGCTCGGCGACCTGCCCCGCGGCCCGGCCCCGCGCCCGGCCGAGGAAGAAGAGCCCGACGAACAGCAGGAGGTACGGCAGCGACGAGCCGAACCCGCTGATGTCCTCGAAGAGCGTCACGTACCCGGCGAACAGGCTCTGGGCCACGCCGAGGAGCAGCCCGCCGAGCAGGGCGAGGGGCAGCGACCGGAGCCGGGCGAAGACGGCCGCGGCGGCGGCCACGACCATGATCCCGGTGTAGCTCGACGGCGTCAGCGGCAGGAACGGCGCCCCGGCGATGCCGGCCAGCCCGGCCATCCCGAAGCTGAGGGCGTAGGCCAGCCGGGAGACGGCGACGGTGTCGACGCCCCGGTGCTGCGCCAGCGAGGGCCGGTCGACCGTCGCCCGCATCTGCAGCCCGATGCGGGTGAAGCGGATCAGGGCCCACAGGCCGAGCGACACGACGACGGCCAGGACCAGGGCGATCACCTGGTTGGAGTCGATGGTGATCGGGCCCGGCGTCCAGATGTGCTTGGGCGAGGGGCCCAGCCCGGGCGGGAGGAAGATGTTGTCGCCCCGCGGGATGGCGGCGTCGAAGCTGTCGACGGCCGTCTCCACGACGAACAGGGCGAAGGCGGGGATGGCGATCGAGAGGCCGACGGTGGCCACGACCTTGGTGGAGTCCTCGGCGTCGGCCAGGCGGCGGAAGACCACCTCGTTGACGCCCACCCCGAGGGCGCTGACCACGCCCACCGCCACGACCAGGGCGGGGACGGTCGGCCAGTGGAGGCCCTGGGTGAGCTCGTAGAACAGGAAGGTGGCGGCGAAGGCGATGGCGCCCTGGGCGAAGTTGAAGACGCGCGACACCGAGTACGTCAGCGTGAGGCCGACGGCGAGCAGCGAGTAGACGGCGCCGGACACGGCACCGCTGACGACGAGGGCGAGGAGCTTGTCCATCGAACGCGATCGGGCGCGGGCGGTGGGGCCGGGTCCGCAGCGACCCCGCCCCCCCCCGGGGCCGCAGGCTCCTTAGATCTCCGAGAG
>JBQGCF010000237.1:0-20905 GCA_052038315.1 Iamia sp. | reverse complement strand
CGGAAGATCGAGTTCCAGGTCTGGGAGGCCTGGGTCTTGTCGGTCAGGTCGGAGATGACCCGTGCCCCGCGTCCCTTGCCTTGCATGGCCTTGGCCATCGTCTACCGATCCTTCTCAGTGGTGAAGAGGTGTGCGCTCGTCATCCGAGCCGCATCCCGTAGCCGTACCCGTGGGTGTTCGTGCGCTGGTGGGCGTCGCCGTCGGCGGCGGCCTGGCCGACCTTGCCGAGGATGATCACGCCCGTGGGGCACCGGTCGACGCACAGCGCACAGCGGGTGCAGACGTCGTCGTCGATGGTGAAGATCACGTGGTCGCTGGGGTCGATGCCGGGGCGCTCGGTGCCCTCCGCCTCGGCGATGGCCTCGGGCCGCACCATGTGGATGCACTTCCACGGGCAGATGTCCACGCAGCCCTCGCACATGATGCACTCGGACTGGTCGATGTGGATGAACTGCTTGGGCTTGACCGCCTTGGCCAGGTAGTCGGCGTCGACCTCGCGCAGGACGTAGTCGGCCCGGAACTCCGGCATCGGCGGGTTGGCATCGGTGCGAGCCATGGGCGTCCTCAGGCCTTCCGCGCCAGCGGGCGGCCGTAGGCGGTGGTCTTCTCCTCCAGCGCCTTGCGCTTGCGCTCCACCTTGTCGCCCCGGCCCTGCCACACGGCCCAGAGGGCGACGTGCAGGCCGAGGAAGACGCCGTAGATCACCACGGCGAGGGTGTGCGACAGCGTCTGGTACGAGACGTTGAAGGGGATCTCCCGGAGCGACCCGGTGCCGCTGGGGCCGGCCAGGTACTTGTCGGGGCGCCAGCCCAGCTCGTTCTCCGACCAGGTCAGCCACTGGTGGGGCACGACGCCGTAAACCCAGAACAGGCCGAAGAAGGCATAGGTAGCTGCCGCCATGGCCTCACCCCAGGAGAGCGGGGTGCCCACCGGTCGCCGCTTGGCGAACCAGAAGATGCTGGCGGTGAGCAGGATCGAGATCAGGACGGACCCGACGAACGCGACCACGCGGTACGCACCTCCTGGCAAGTGAAGTCGCTCACAAATGGACCCACCGGCGCTGCGAACAGGGCCGGCTCGTGATTCCGAGGTCTAGCACGGGCCACTCGCGGGGGGCACATTGGAGCCCGTCAGCCGGTGCCGGCCCCGACGCCCCTTCGCTTGGAGGCCCCGGCGGGTACCGGTCTAGGGTGCGGCGCACCGACGGGCCTCATGGCCTGCACCTCTTCTTCGCCTGCGGAGGCAGATCCGTTGACCGAGATCCCCGAACACCTGCTGAAGCGCTCCAAGGAGCGACGGGCGGCCCTCGGGCTCCCCGGCGGTGAGGGCGGCGGGGACGACGCGGGTGGGGCCGCCGGTGGCGGCGACGCCCCCAAGGCCGCGGTCGAGAAGGCCGCCCCCGCCCCGGCGCCCGTCAAGGCCGAGGAGAAGCCCCCGCCCCCGCCCAAGCCGAAGCCGGCCTACATCCAGGCGGCCGAGAAGCGGAAGCGCATCCCCTACTGGGCCATGCCGGTCATCGCCCTGCTCCCGGTGTGGGCCTTCGTCTACGCCGAGGGCATCAGCCCGCCCCCCAGCACCGACGAGGCGCTGACGATCGGGGCCGAGACCTACAACTCCTGCGCCACCTGCCACGGCCCCACCGGTGCCGGCACCGGCGCCGGCGCCCAGCTGAGCGAGGGCGAGGTCCTGGCCACCTGGCCCGACCCGGTGGCCATGATGGAGTGGATCCACGTCGGCGCCGACGCCTGGGTGGGCGGCGGCAGCGGCCCCTACGGCGACCCGAACCGCGAGGGCGGTCCCCACGACGCCTCGACCCTCGCCAACGCCATGCCCGGCTTCCCGGAGCTCGACGCCGAGCACCTGGCCGCCGTGACCCGGTACGTCCGGGAGGAGCTGTCGGGCGAGGCCCCGGCCAGCCCCGAGGTCCAGGAGCTCTACGAGGAGTGGGCCCAGGAGGCGATCGACAACGCCGAGGAGGGCACCTTCATCTACAAGGACGGTGTCGAGCCCGGCGAGGAGGGCGAGGAGCGCATCGCCCTGGTCGGCGAGGGCGCGGGCTGACGCCCCACCCGGCCCACCCGCTCTCCCCGCCTCAGGCGGCGACGATCGCCTCCTCGTAGGCCGCCCCCGCCCCGGGATCCGCCCGCAGGGCTCGCAGCACCACCGCGATCGAGCGCAGGAGCGGGCCCAGGTGGGCGGCGGCGGGCGCCCACCCCGGCTGCTCGAGCATCCACTTGAGCTGGCTCAGCCCGGCCATGTCGCCCTTGATCGTGCCGTCCTCGACGCCGGCGCCGACGACGGTGCGGCCCGCGAGGAGGTCGCAGAGCTGCGGCACCCCGCCGGCCAGCTCGACGGTGCCCCCACGACCGACGGCGGCGACCTGCTCGCCGCCGGCCCAGCGCCCGTCGACGAACCCGGCCAACGTCGGACCCCACCGCTCGTCGGCCAGGATCACCCGGGAGGTCACCCCCGGCATGGGCGGGGCCGTCTCCTCCGCCCGCCCGAGCAGCTCGCCCGACGGGGGGACCCCCTCGAGGGACACGGCGCCGGCGGCGATGTCGAGACCGGCCAGGCGGTCGGCGCCCCAGCTCACCAGGCCGAGGAGGTCGTCCCGGGTGCCGGCGACGACGAGGTCGACCTCGACCGCCCGGTCCGTCCGGACGGCCACCGCGGCTGCGGCGCCGTCCTCCCGCCCCACCACCAGCGGCGCGGGTCCGCCCCCGCTGATGCCGACCCGGAAGCGCGGCAGCTCCATCACACCCGCTCCGCCACGCCGGTGAGACCGGCCACGAGGAGGGCGTCACGGATCGGGCGGAACCGCTCGGTCGTCACGGTGGCGGTGTTGACGACGAGCGCAGCGGACAGGCCCGACACCGGGTCGGCCAGGCCGATCGAGGCGCCGTTCCAGCCCACGTGGCCGCAGGCCCGATCCGACAGCTCGGACATCTCGAGGAAGTCGGCCAGGCCGACCATGAGGCCCTCGGCGAAGGCGATGTCGGTGGAGAGGACCGAGGAGGCCCAGGGCGTGCGGGGACCGGGCAGGTCGCCGGCCCGCAGCCGTCCTGCGTACCAGCGGGCCAACCCACGGGCCGAGGCGTAGCCGCCCAGGCCGGGCGGCCGGCCGCGCCGGAACGAGGCCAGGAGGTCATGGGGCAGCGGACGGAGCGCCCCGTCGGAGGTCACCTCGTGGTAGCAGCCGAAGTCCTCGTCGGGACGATCGGCCACCGCCGGGATGAGGATCCCCGGGCCCACGCCCCGCAGGTGCTCGTGGACGGCCTCGGTGACCGGGCCCATCCGCTCGATCAGGTGCCAGGCGGCGTACTCGCTGTAGTCCCAGCCGTCCCGCACCCCGGAGGCGAGGTGAGCGGCGATGGCCTCGTCGGCCCGGCGGGCCCGATCCTCGCCCCACACCTGGGCCTGGATGATCCCGACCTGGGGCAGGGGGACGCGATGGGCGAGGAGGTCCGCGACCGTCGCCGTCCCGAAGGCACCGGGCGGCCAGGGCCCGGCCACCACCAGGTCGTCGAGCAGGGTGTCGAGTCCACGACCGGTCGCGGCGAGCGACCGGATCAGGGCGTCGGCCACCACCGGCTTCACCGCGCACCAGACGTTGAACAAGACGTCGGGGCCCATCGCCACCCCGGGCGCAGCGTCGCCGACGCACGCGCTCAGGGCCTCCTCCGCCTCACCATCGACGACCGACCACACCGAGAGCTGGGCTCCCGGTGTGGCCGACCGCCAGTCGATGTCCTGCCAGATCGCGGCGTCGCCGCTCAGGGCGACCCGCACGTGCCGGGGTTGCTGCCGTAGGTCCGCGGCACCGACCAGTTGCCGGCGTCACGGCTCCGGGCCCGCACACACGACCACTGGAAGGTCCCGGAACGGGACACGACCGTCGCCGCGCCACCGCTGACGGACCAGCTCTGCGTGCTCTTGGCGACCCTGGCGTCCTTGTTGCTGTCCAGGTAGTGCAGCTCGACGTAGCCGCCCGAGCAGTCCGCGCCGCCGCTCTCGCTGTCCCAGACCTGGGCCATCGCGGTGCCACCGCTGCCGTCCGTCACGAGGAAGGCGTAGGTGCATCCGTTGTTGGTGTACTCGGTCGGCCACGGGCTGGACGCCGCCACCGGGCCGGCCGCCGCGGTGAGACCGAGACCCGCTCCGATCGACCCGGCCAGGACGGCCTTGCCGGCACGGCGCGATCGCGCCGTCGTTGATGTTGACATGGGAAACCCCTCTCCCGTCACCACGGGCCCCGCTGGCCCGCCGCTGTGACTGCGGGCACCGTAGCGCCTCGTCGACGATCCCGCAGGGCGGTCTGAATGGCGGGGTTCACCGCCGGGCCGGCAGGCTGGGCGGCGATGGCCACGCCGACCCCCCCGCCCGAGCGCTGCGACGTCCTGGTGATCGGGGGCGGGCCGGCGGGCTCGGCCACCGCCCACTGGCTGGCCAAGGCCGGCCGGGACGTCGTCGTGGTCGAGAAGAAGACGTTCCCCCGCGAGAAGACCTGCGGCGACGGGTTGACGCCCCGGGCGGTGCACCAGCTCGAGGACATGGGCCTCGGCGAGGCGCTCGAGGGCTACCACCGCTACGACGGCCTGCGGGCCGTGGCCCACGGCGTCACCCTCGAGCTGAAGTGGCCCGAGCACCCCGTCTACCCCTCGCACGGCTTCGTCGTCCGGCGGCGCGACCTCGACCGCTTCGTCGCCGAGAAGGCGCAGTCGCTCGGCGCCACCCTCCACACCGGGACCGAGGCGCTGCGCCCGCTCCAGCGCGACGGCCTCGTCGTCGGCGCCGTGGTCAAGGACAAGGAGACCAAGGTCGAGCGGGAGATCCACGCCCGCTACGTCGTGGTCGCCGATGGCGCCAACTCCCGCTTCGGGCGGGCGCTGGGCACGGCCCGCAACCGGTCGTACCCGATGGGCATCGCCATCCGGACCTACTACGAGAGCCCGCTCCACGACGAGCCGTGGATCGAGTCCGCCCTCGACGTGCGCGACCGCCAGGGCCGCTCGCTGCCGGGCTACGGCTGGATCTTCCCGGTCGGCGACGGGACGATCAACGTGGGCATCGGCCTGCTGTCGACCTTCAAGGGCTACCGCGAGGTCAACACCAGCCACCTGATGGAGGAGTTCGCCAACACCCTCCCGGGCTACTGGGAGATCGACCCCGACTCCCCCACCTGCGCGCCGACCGGCGGCCGGATCCCGATGGCCCAGTCGATCAACCCCAAGATCGGCCCGACGTGGGTGGCGGTCGGCGACGCCGCCGGCTCGGTCAACCCGTTCAACGGCGAGGGCATCGACTACGCCTACGAGACCGGGCGGCTGGTGGCCGGGCTGCTCGACGAGGCCATCGGGACCGGCGACGGCATGGCCCTCCAGCGCTACCCGCAGCTGATCGCCGAGGAGTACGGCCTCTACTTCCGGGTCGCCCGCCTGTTCAGCGTCGTGATCGGCAACCCGACGGCGATGCGCGAGCTGACCCGGGTCGGCATGCAGTCCCGCAGCCTCATGGACTGGGTGCTGCGGATCATGGCCAACCTGCTCCGGCCCGACGAGATCGGTCCGGCCGAGGCCGCCTACAAGGCCGTCGCCGCCATCGTGAGGACGATCCCCGAGCCCGTCGCCTGACGGGCCGCCCCTCGCGGCAAACCGGGGTCGGGTACGGTCCCGAGCGCGCCGGCGGACGCGGCGCCGGGGACCACTGGCGGCCCCGTCACCTCTGGGGAGGGGTTCCCATGGCACAGGTCCAGGACCATCCGGTCGTCTTCGACGCGCTCGTGGCCCGCCTCACCGAGCATCGGTCGGTCGACGCCGCCGTGCTCGACCGGCTCGCCCTCGTCGGCGCCGACGACCCGCTCCCCCGCATGAGCGAGCTGGGCCGGCTCGCCTTCGAGGTCGAGCTCGACCACGCCCTCACCGTGACCGAGGCGGCCGCCCGCGTGCCGGTGGCCCCCGTCGACGCCGTGGTGGTCGGCGGTCTCCCCCGCACCGGCACCACGCTGCTGCTGCGCCTCCTCGGCCAGCTCACGACCCGGCGCCCGGTGGCGACCTGGGAGGCCCACAGCCCGCACCTCTGCCGCACGGGTGCCACCGAGGAGGCCCGCCGGGAGGCGACCGATCGCTTCGCCCTCGTCCGGGAGATCGCCCCCAAGGTCCACGCCATGCACGCCCTCGACCCCGAGGCCCCCGAGGAGTGCACCCCCCTGCTGGCCCACGCCCTCACCTCCGTCCAGTGGGGGATCATGGGCCACTGCCCGAGCTACGTCGACGAGGTGCTGGGCTCGTCGCTGGCCGACGGCTACCGGCTCTGGGCCCAGCAGCTCACGCTGGTCGACCCCACGGCCCGCTGGCTGCTCAAGTGCCCGTTCCACGTCAACGACTACGCCGCCCTGGCCGCCCGGGCGCCGGGCGTGCGGCTGGTCCACATCCGGCGGGACGCCGTCGCCACGACGCGGTCGTTCCTCAACATGGCCGGGGCCGGCCGGCAGATCTTCGAGCCGTGGGTCCGCCTCGAGGAGATGGGGCCGTTCTGGCTCGAGCGGCTCCGCCGGCTGCTCGTCCGGGGCGAGGCCGGGATGGCCCACCTCCCCCACCCGCCGGTCACCGTCGACCACGCCGACCTCGTCGCCGACCCGATCGGCACCGCCGTGGAGGTGGCCCACCGGCTCGGCGAGGAGGTCGTCGCCCGCCCGGCCGAACCGCCCATCGGGCCCGCCGCCTATGACCGGCTGCCGCTGGCCGCCTTCGGGCTCTCCGCCGCCGCCGTCGAGCGGGCCCTGGGCCCGCACATCGGCGGGCCGCTGCTGGCCGTCAGCCCTCCGGCTCCTGGCGGGCGAGGGCGGCGAGGAGCCGGCGGAGGGTGACCACGCCGAGGGCGCGCCCGGTCGGGTCGGTCACCATGGCCGGGACTGACGGGTCGCCGCCGGTCGTGCTCAGGCGGTGGGCCAGGTCGGCCGGCTCGGTGCCCAGGCCGACGCGCAGGGCGGGCAGCACCTCCCCCACCACCGCGGCCTCCGGGGTGACGATGCCGACGGGGCGCAGGTCGTCGTCGATGGCCAGGACGAAGCCGACGCCCTCGGCGGAAAGGGCCGAGGCCACGTCGTCGATCCCCACCCGGACCATGGGCACGACCTGCAGGAGCGGCCGGAGGGGCTCGTCGCGCAGGGCGCCGGTCAGCAGGCACTCCTGGGCCTCGACGCTGATGTCGACCCACGGCGGCGCCGGCCGGCCGAGCAGGTAGCCCTGGGCGAGGGGCACGCCCAGCCCGGCGACCCGCTCGAGCTCGGCCCGGGTCTCGATCCCCTCGGCCAGCACCCACGCGTCGATGCGGCCGGCGAACACCCCGAGCATCTCGACCATGGCCGCCTTGGCCTCGTCGGTGTCGATCCCGCTCACCAACGAGTGGTCGAGCTTGAGGATCGACGGCCGCAGGTCGAGGATCTGCGACAACCCGGAGTAGCCGGCGCCGGCGTCGTCCACGGCGATCAGGGCGCCGTCGCCCCGCAGCCGGTCGAGCACCGGCTCGACGGCGGCGACGGGGACGGCCCGGTGCTCGGTGATCTCGACGACGACACCGCCCAGCGAGCCGGTGGAGGCAAGGGCGTCGCGCACCGACCGGTCGAGCAGCGAGGCCGGCTCGACGTTGACCGAGAGGAAGGTGTTGCCGGGCAGCCGGTCGCGCCAGGCGAGGGCCGACCGGATGGCGGCGGCGTCGAGGTCGGCGGCCACGCCCTGCTCGGCGGCGGCGGCGAACCACAGGTCCGGTCCGGCGGCGCCGATCTCGGGGTGGGCGAAGCGGGCCAGCGCCTCGTAGCCGGCGACCACGCCCCGCTCGAGGTCGACGATCGGCTGGTACACCGTCCGGACGCCCTCGCCGGCGACGACCGCCGCCAGGGCGCGGCTCCACGCCGCCGGTCCCGGGGCCTGGTGTGGGGCCTGGCGCGTCGGCGCCCCGGAGCGGCGTGCGGTCACGTCACACGGTCACGATGCGGCTGCGGACCTGGTCGACCAGCTCGGCGGGGACCTCGTCCATGCCGTGGTCGTCGCGGGCGTGGGCGGCCACCAGGGCGAGCAGGGCGTCGTCGTCGGCCGCCGTCCAGTGGGCCTCGCACCCCGGGACCACGTCACCACAGGAGAACCGCTTCATCGTCCACACTCCGTTCCGGCGAGGCTCCGTCGACCCCGACCGGGGGCTGATCGGCGTCACCGGCGGACACCTGAGGGTTCCGCCCGACCGATCGGTCAGGTCACCTCATCGGGGGATGGCTGCCCGGTGAGGGGGCACCGGCCCAGGTCACGGAAGTGACACGGGACTGCAACCGGTCCGGCCCGCATCCGCAACGTCGGAGGCGTACAACCTCCGCCATGCTCACGTTCCGGCGCCACCACCACGATGCGAGCCCGGCGTGGGTCGAGGGCCCCGCCTGCCCGGAGTACCGGGTGTCGGGCCTGGAGCTGCGGCTGCTCGACCTGGTCGCCCTGCGGGACCGGGCGGGCCGGGGCGGCTTCGACGACGTGGCGGCCCTGGAGGCCGAGATCGTCGAGGTCGGCCTCGAGCTGGTGGCCCTCGGGGTCGACCCCGGGGGCGTGGTGGACCTGGCGGCCTGACGGGGGGTCCCGCCGCCCCCGGGCCGCCGCTTCCGAGCGACGGTGGGTCGGGGCGGGCGGCGGGACAGGGCCGCCGTCCGGTCTGCGTCCCCTCCGGCCCTCGCGGGCGGGAGGCGCGGGCCGGGCGCTACGCGGGAGGGGGCTCGTCGGGGTCCGGGTCGTCGTCGGAGTCGGCCCGGCCCTCGGCGGGATCGCCCGGCCCGTCGACGGTCCCGCCGCTCGGCTCGTCGATGGTCCCGTCGCTCGGCACGTCGTCGGCCGGGGCCTCGACGTCGGCCTCCGCGGTGGCGGTGGCCGCACCGGCGGCGGTGCCCCGGTTGCTGGTGGTGCGGCGCTTGGTCGTGGCGATGGCCGTGCCGTCGGCGCTGGTGCGGGTGGTGGTCTCGAACACCGGCGTCCCGCCGACCTCGCCGGCGGCCAGCCGCGCCGCCAGCGCCGGGCGGACCTTGAGCAGGACGTAGATCCCGATCGGGACCATGGCCAGGCACATCCACTGGGCCCCGGTCATGCCGGCGACCCGCTCGTCGTTCACCCGCAGCGAGTCGTAGGAGAACCGCTGGACGGCGTAGGTGATCAGGAAGGTCCCGGCCACCGTGCCCGGCGTCTTCCTCCTGGTGAGGGCCCACCACAGCAGGCCGAAGAGCACGAACAGGGTGACGCACTCGTAGAGCGACGGGTTGTGGAACGTCATCCCCTTCTGGATGAAGGGGGCGTTCTCGGAGAGCCCGAGCCGGGCCTCCCGCAGCTCGCCGCCGTCGTAGCGGGTGGCGAGGAAGAAGTCGGTCTGGTCACCGAAGTGCTCGCCGACCGACAGGCACCCCAGGCGGCCGAAGGCGGCGCCGATCAGGACGGCCACGGCGAAGCCGTCGAGCAGCTGCCAGCGCTGGATGCGGTTCCAGCCGAGGAAGGTGGGCAGGCCGACGGCGATGGCGGCGATGAACCCGCCCGAGAACTGGAGCCCGCCCTCCCAGACGGCGATCAGGTCGATCGGCGTGTCGATCTGGTCCCAGTGCGTGGCGACCCACGTGACCCGGGCGCCGATCACCCCGGCCAGGACCATGCGGGTGCCCAGCTTGTAGGTGTCGTCCCTGGTCATGCCGAACTTCTCGGCGTGGGAGGCGGCGAACCAGACGCCGAGGACCACACCGATGGCCGTCATCAGCCCGAAGGTCCGCAGCGTCAGCGGCCCCAGCTCGATCGTCGGGTGCGTCGTGTACGGGATGGCCCCGAGCAACATGCGCCGACACTAGATCGGCCGGTGTCGCGCCCCACCGTCGGTCGAACCGGCGAGCGGGCCGGCGGCTAGACGAGGGGGGACACCCAGCCGCCGAGGTCCTCGGCCAGGCGGTCGGCCTCGGGGGGACCGGTGGTGCCCTCGCGGTAGAGGACGGTCTCGGGGGGTTCGGCCAGGACCCGCTCGACGATGCGCCACTGCTCGTCGAGGCTGTCGGCCCGGCCGAAGCGGCGGCGGTCGCCGGCCAGGGCGTCGTCGATCAGCCGCTCGTAGGCCTCGGCCCGGGCGCCCAGGGCCTTCTCGTAGTCGACGTCGAGCTGGATCGGCTGGGTCACCAGCTGGTCGCCGGGGGCCTTGGCCAGGAGGTGGAGCGACACGCCGTCGTCGGCGCCGAGGCGGAAGCGGAGGAAGCTCGGCTCCGGGACCGGCTTGTCGTCGTCGGTGAACAGCAGCCGGGGCGGGTCGGTGAAGCGGACGACGGCCTCGGTGGCCGTGCCGGAGAGGGCCTTGCCGGTGCGGATCAGCCAGGGCACGCCGGCCCAGCGCCACGAGTCGATCTCGAAGCGGAGGGCGACGTAGGTCTCGACGTCGGAGCCGGCCTGGACGCCCTCCTCGTCGGGGTAGCCCCGGTACTGGCCCCGGACGACGTCGGCTGGGTCGATGGTGCGGATCTGGCGGAAGAGGCGGGTCTTCTCGTCGGACAGGGCGTCGGCGTCGGCCGCCACCGGCGGCTCCATGGCCAGCAGGGCGACGATCTGGAGGAGGTGGTTCTGGACCACGTCGCGCAGGGCGCCGACGCTCTCGTAGAACTTGCCCCGGGAGCCGACGCCGAAGGACTCGGCCATGGTGATCTGCACGCTCGAGATGTGACCCCGGTTCCACAGGGGCTCCAGCATCGAGTTGGCGAAGCGGAACACCAGGAGGTTCTCGACGCCCTCCTTGCCGAGGAAGTGGTCGATCCGGAAGACGGCCTCCTCGGGGAAGGCCTGGTGGAGGACCTGGTTGAGCTCGTGGGCGGAGGCCCGGTCGCGCCCGAAGGGCTTCTCGACGACGACCCGGCCGTGCTCGTGGAGCCCGACCCGCTGCAGCCCCTGGACGACGTCGTCGAACAGCGCCGGCGGGATGGCCAGGAAGAACAGCGGCCGCTCGATCCCGGCCTCCCGCACCCGCTCGGCCAGGGCGTCGAAGGTGCCCGCCTCCCGGTAGTCGCCGGGGAGGTACGACAGGTGGCCGCACAGCCGGTCCATGACCGCGTCGTCGACCTCGTCGACCTTGGCGCCGATGCTCTCCCGGGCCCGGTCGTGGAGCTGCTCGTCGGTCCACTCCGAGGTCGAGACGCCGATCACCGGGCCCAGCCGGTCGTCCTCCTCGATGTGGTACAGCGCCGGGAACAGCTTCTTGGCGGCCAGGTCGCCGGTGGCCCCGAACAGGACGAGCCCGTCGCAGCGCTCCGACGAGGAGGTCACGACGACGCGCCGGGCGACTCGGTGGGGTGGGCCGGGTCGATCGGTTCGGCCGGCTCCACCTCGTCGAGCTTGGCCATGGCGTGCCCACCGAACTGGTTGCGGAGGGCGGAGATGGCCCGCATCTCGACGTCGGTGGTGTCCTGCGAGACGAAGCGGGCGAACAGCGACGCCGAGATGACCGGGGCGGCCACACCGAGCCGCACCGCCTCCTCGACGGTCCAGCGGCCCTCGCCCGAGTCGGCCGCGGTGGGGGCGATGCCCTCGAACCCGGGGCTCTCCTCCAGCCCCTTCACCATCAGGTCGAGCAGCCACGAGCGCACGACCGAGCCGGTCTGCCAGGACTTGAGCCCGGCCAGGACGTCGATGCCCAGCTCGCTGGCCTCGAGGATGGCGTAGCCCTCGGCGAAGGCCTGCATCATCCCGTACTCGACGCCGTTGTGGACCATCTTGGTGAAGTGCCCGGCGCCGGGCGGCCCGACGTGGGACAGCCCCTCGCCCTCGCCCGGCGACAGCGTCTCCAGCGCCGGCCACAGGACCTGCACGTGCTCGTCGCGGCCACCGACCATCAGGGCGTAGCCGTTCTGCAGGCCCCACACGCCGCCGCTGGTGCCGGCGTCGACCCAGCCGATCCCCTGCTCGGCCAGCTCGTTGGCCCGGCGGATCGAGTCCTTGTAGTTGGAGTTGCCGCCGTCGACGATCACGTCGCCCTCGCCGAGCAGCCCGGCCAGCTCCTGGATGGTGCCCTCGGTGGCCTCGCCGGCCGGGACCATCACCCAGACGACGCGCCTCCCGCTCGCTGCGCCTTCGGCGCCGGGCCGCTCGGGCCCGGGCGGCGAGTCGAGGGCGCTGACCAGCTCCTCCAGGGAATCGACGTCACGGCCGTCCGGCGCCCGGTCGTAGCCGACGACCTCGTGGCCGTCGCGCCGCAGCCGCTCGGCCATGTTGCCGCCCATGCGGCCCAGCCCGACCATGCCCAGCCTCATCGGATGACCTCCTGCAGATCGGCCAGCGCGACCCGTCCGGCCCGCAGCCCGTGGGCCTGCAGCGTGCGGAGGTCGCCCTCGGCCTGGGCGTGCTTGAGGGTCGAGAAGCCGAACGGCTTGCCCGGGATGTCCACGTCGACCGGGTCGTCCCCGACCACCTGGAGGAAGACGCCCGACGGCGGCCCGCCCTTGTGAAGCTGCCCGGTGCTGTGGAGGAAGCGGGGCCCGAGCCCGACGGTGGTGGCGACCCGGTAGCGGTCGCGGATGGCGGTGCGGGCGTCCTCCAGGACGTCGACCTCGCCGGCCTCGGGGTCGATGTAGGCCTGGATGGCGACGTAGTCGCCGGGGCCGACCCGGTCGAGCAGCTCGGCCAGCGGGGTCGGCTCGACCGAGCCCACGCCCGAGGCCAGCACCTCGTTGGTGGCCGCCTTGGCCTCGGCCACGTTGGGCTGGTCGAAGGGGTTGATGCCGAGGGCGGCGCCGCACAGGGCGGTGGCCACCTCCCAGGTCAGCACCAGGTCGCCCAGCCCGGCCGCCCCACCCGAGGGCAGCTCGACGACGGGGTGCCCGGCCTCGGCCAGGCGGTCGAGCCCGTGGTGCTCGCCGATGGCGACGAACAGCCGGTCGTCGCCGTAGACCTCGGGCGGGCCGAGGCGCTCGCCGGCGATGGGGATGACGCCGGTGCCCTGCTTGCCGGTCGACTCGGCCAGCAGCTGCTCCAGCCACAGCCCCATGGTGTCGATCTCGCCGTCGATGACGAGGGTGAGCTTGTCCCGCCCGACCTTCACGCCGCCGGCCATGGCCGCGGCCAGGCGGAGCCCGGCGTTCTGGGCCGGGTCGGCGTCCTGCAGGAACGGGGTGGCGAAGGCGGCCGAGGCCAGCAGGGCGCTCACGTCGAGCCCGGCGGCGGCCGCCGGCACCAGCCCGAAGAACGACAGGGCCGAGTAGCGGCCGCCGATGTCGGGCGGGTTCTCGAACAGGGCCCGGAACCGCTCGGTGGTGGCCCGCTCGGCCAGCGCGCTGTCGGGGTCGGTGACCACGACGATCTCGGCGGTGTCGCCGGCGTGCTCGAGGACGGTGTCCAGGTGGCTGAGCGTCTCGATCGTGCCGCCCGACTTCGACGAGGCGATGAACAGCGTCTTCTCCGGCGGGCACTCGGTGAACACCCGCCGGATCGGGGCCGGGTCGGTGGTGTCGAGGACCCGCAGGTGGGGCCGCCCGGGCTGGGGCGGGAACGACCGGGCCAGCACCTCGGGGAAGAGGCTGGAGCCACCCATGCCCATGACGACGACGTGCTCGATGCCATCGGCGACCAGGGCGTCGGCGAAGGTGGCCAGCCGCTCGTCCTGGGTGGCCATGGCCCCGGCGACGTCGAGCCAGCCGAGGCGATCGGACACCTCGGTGGGGTCGTCCTGCCAGAGGGTGTGGTCACGCTCCCAGAGGCGGCGGACGGCGTCGCGCTCCCGCAGGTCGTCGAGCGCGGCCGCTACGGCCTCGGCGATGGGCCCCAGCTTGTCCATGCCTCCGTTGCTATCACGCCCCCGCGAGCCGCGATAGGTCGAGCTGCGCCCGCCGGACGGGCTCGCCGAACCAGTACCCCTGGGCGGCGTCGCAGCCCATCTCCTTCAGGATCTCGGCCTGGTCCGGGTCCTCGACCCCCTCGGCCACGACCTTGAAGCCGAGGCTCCGGCCGAGGGTGACGGCGGCCGAGACGATGGCCCGGTCGCGGGCGTCGGTGGCGATCCCGGCGACGAAGGTGCGGTCGATCTTGAGGCTGTCGGCCACCTTGGTCTGGCGCAGCTGCTCGAGCGACGCGTACCCGGTGCCGAAGTCGTCGATCGACACCCGGACGCCCACCTCGGACAGGGTCTCGAGCAGAGAGGCGCTGCGGTCGGCGTCGCGGGCGAGGGCGCTCTCGGTGATCTCCAGGCGGAGCCGGGACGGGGCCACGTCGTGGCGCAGCAGCGAGGCGGTGACCTGGCCGATGAGCGCCGGGTCGTCGAGCTGGCGGGCCGAGAGGTTGACGCTGACCACCACGGGCAGGCCGTCGGCGATGTCGGCCAGGGCGGTGTCGACGGCCCACGCCCCGAGCTCGACGACGATGCCGGTCTCCTCGGCGACGGGGATGAAGGCGTCGGGGCCGATCGCCCCGCGGGTCGGGTGGTCCCAGCGGACGAGGGCCTCGACCCCGACCAGGCTGCCGTCGGCCAGCGAGACCTGCGGCTGGTAGACGAGGTGGAGCTCGCCGTCGGCCAGGGCCCTGCGGAGGTCGGTCTCGGTGTCCTTGCGGGCCAGGACCTGCTCGTAGGTGCCGGGCCGGTAGCGGACGATCTCGGACCCGCCCCGGCCGGCGGCCTCGGCGGCGGCCAGGTCGGCCTTGTGGACCAGGCTGTTCACGGTGTCGACATCGGAGGCGACCACCACGCCGACGCCGGGGGTGGCCGCCACCTCGTGGTCGCCGACGGTGATCGGCGTGGCCAGCACCCGGCGCACCCGCTCGCCGATCTCGCCGGCCTCGTCGGGCCCGGCCCCCTCGCAGATCACCCCGAGGGCGCTGCCCCGCAGGTGGCCGACGACGTCGCCGGGGCGCACGACCGCCCGCATCCGCTGGGCCGCGACCCGGAGCAGCTCGTCGCCGTCCCGCTCGACACCGTCCTGCATCCGGTCCATCTCGTCGAGCCGGTCGAGCGACACCTGGACGAGGGCGACGGGGCGACGGCCGGCCCGGTGCAGCGCCTCCCGCAGCCGGGCGGCGAGGAGGCTGCGGCTGGGCAGGCCGGTGACGCTGTCCTCGACGGCCGAGCGCCGGACGCGCGCCCGGTCGGCCTCGCGGGCCAGGGCCAGCCCGGCGACGGTCGCCCAGGGGGCGAGGGCCAGCGCCTCGGCGGCCCGGGCGGCCGACGGGGGCGGGGCGGCGGCGCTCCGGGCGACGGGCGCGGCGGCGTGGCCGACGACCGTGGCGGTCCCGTCCGGGCCGACCCGGGGGAAGACGGCCAGCACGCCCCGCGGCACCGTCCCCTCGACCAGGGCGAGCAGCAGGGGCAGGCCCAACCCGGCGTCCCGGAGGTCCGCGACGGTGGCCGACCAGGCGGGGGCGTCGGCCCGGGCCCACACGACCCCGCCCGGCGCCGCCGGCGGGCCCGGGGCGGTGCCGGTGGCGACCCGGTCGAGGGCCAGCACGGCGCGGCGGGGCAGGGCCAGGTCGCGCCCGTAGACCCGCGCTTGGCCCTCCCGGCCGGCGACGACGATCGTGTGCCCGGGCCGGGCGGCCGAGGCCCGGGCGCCGATGCGGTCGGCCAGGGCCCCGATCGGCTCGCCGGCCAGCACCGCGGCAAGAGCGGCGTCGAGCGCGTCCCGCTCGTCGGTGTCCACGGCGCGCCCGTCTAGCCGGCGGCGACGGCCTCGGCCGCCTCGCCGGCGCGGGCGACGACCTCGTCGACCACGGCATCGACGTGGGCCAGGCCCGGGAACATGATCTCGTAGGGCCCCGGCGCCAGCGCCACCCCCCGGTCGAGCATGGCGTGGAACAGCCGGGCGTAGAGCTCGGTGCCGGTGCGCTTGGCCTCGTCGTAGTCCCGGGGCAGCTCCTCGCCGACGTAGAGCCCGACCAGCGTCCCCTCGACCGGCACCCGGACGGTGAGCCCGGCGCGGGTGAAGGCGGCCTGGAGCCCCTCGCCCAGCCGGGCCGCGGTGGCCTCCAGGCGGGCGAAGGCGCCATCGTCGAGCAGGACCAGGGCGGCCAGCCCGGCGGCGGTGGCGAGGGGGTTCCCGGACAGCGTGCCGGCCTGGTAGACGGCGCCGAGCGGGGCGAGCCGGTCCATCACGTCGGCCCGGCCGCCGAAGGCGCCGACGTTGAGGCCGCCGCCGATGACCTTGCCGAAGCAGGACAGGTCGGGCGTGATGCCGTAGCGCCCCTGGGCGCCGGCCGGGCCGAGCCGGAAGCCGGTGATGACCTCGTCGAAGATCAGCAGGGCGCCGACCCGGTCGCACTCGACCCGCAGCCCCTCCAGGAAGCCGGGCTGGGGCGGGACCAGGCCCATGTTGGCGGCGACCGGCTCGACGATGACGCAGGCGACGGTCTCGTCCAGCTCGGGCACGACGTTGTAGGGCACGACGATGGTGTCGGCCACGGCGCCGGCCGGGACGCCGGCCGAGCCGGGCACGGCCCGCTGGCCGGCCGCATCGGAGCCGGGACCGGCCTCGATCAGGGCCACGGCGCTGCCGGCGTCGGCCAGCAGCCCGTCGCTGTGGCCGTGGTAGTTCCCGGCGAACTTCACGATCCTGTCCCGGCCGGTCACGCCCCGGGCCAGGCGCAGGGCGCTCATGGTGGCCTCGGTCCCGCTCGACACCAGCCGGACCTTCTCGACCGACGGCACCCGCCGGACGATCTCCTCGGCCAGCAGCACCTCGCGCTCGGTGGGGGCGCCGTAGGACGTGCCGCCGGGGGCCGCCTCCTGGACGGCGGCCACGATGGCCGGGTGGGCGTGACCGGCGATGATCGCCCCGTAGGACTGGACCAGGTCGAGCAGCTGGCGACCCTGGGCGTCCCACACGTGGGGGCCCTCGGCCCGGGTCACGAAGTAGGGCGTGCCGCCGACCGACCGGAAGGCCCGGACCGGTGAGTTGACCCCGCCGGGGATCACGGCCTGGGCCCGGGCGAACAGGCCGGCGTTGGCATCGAGCGGCGTCGTCATCGCGTCGGACCCTACGTCGGCCCTCAGGTGGTCAGCATCTCCGCGACCTCCCCAGCGAGGTACGTCAGGATGAGATCGGCGCCGGCGCGCTTGATGGCGGTGAGGTGCTCGAGGGCCACGGCGTCGCCGTCGATCCAGCCCCGCTCGGCGGCCGCCTTGATCATCGAGTACTCGCCGGAGACGTGGTAGGCGGCCAGGGGCACGTCCACCTCGGCGCGGGCCCGGGCGAGGATGTCGAGGTAGGCCAGCGCCGGCTTGACCATCACCATGTCGGCCCCCTCGGCGATGTCCTCCCGGATCTCCTCCATCGCCTCGCGGGCGTTGCCCATGTCCTGCTGGTAGGCCCGGCGGTCGCCACCCCCGGCGATCTCGACGTCGACCGCCTCCCGGAACGGCCCGTACAGGCCCGAGGCGTACTTGGCCGCGTAGGCGAGGATCGCCACCTCGCTGCGGCCGACGTCGTCGAGGGCGTCGCGGATCGCCATCACCTGGCCGTCCATCATCCCGGACGGGGCGCAGACGTCGGCCCCGGCCTCGGCCTGGGCCATGGCCGCCTCGGCGTAGCGCTCCAGCGTCGCGTCGTTGTCGACCAGCCCGTCCGGCGTCAGCAGCCCGCAGTGGCCGTGGTCGGTGTACTCGTCGAGGCAGAGGTCGGCCATCAGCACGACCTCGTCGCCGACGTCGTCGCGCAGGTCCCGGAGGGCGAGCTGGACGATGCCGTCGGGGTCGGAGGCGCCGCTGCCCTCGGCGTCCTTGTGCTCGGGGATCCCGAAGAGGATGACGGCACCGATGCCGAGGTCGCGCAGCCGGGCCACCTCGTCGCGCACCGAGGCCCGGGTGTGCTGGACGACGCCCGGCAGCGAGGAGATCGGGTGGGGCTCGTCGATCCCCTCCCGCACGAACAGCGGGGCGACCAGGTCGTCGACGCCGAGCCGGGTCTCGGCCACCAGGCGGCGGAGGGTCGGGGTGCGGCGGAGCCGGCGCAGCCGCCGTTGCGGGAAGGCCATCCCGCCAGCCTACGGATGGGATCGGCGCGGGATCGTCAGCGGACGGAGGCGAACTCCTCGCTGGTGGCGTTCCCCATGTTCCCGTCGGTCCCGTACGTCGGCAGGTCCGTGGGGCCCCGGCCGCGGTCGATCAGCTCGGCCACGATGCGACCCGACTCCTCGAAGCCGATCACGACGACGGCCTCCGGGTCGGCGGCGAGGAGCCGGTCGACCTGGGTCGCGAAGGCCTGCTCGTCCGGCGGGTAGGCGACGGTGTCCAGCACCTCGCCCCCGGCCGCCACGAACGGCCCGGTCAGGTCCTCGGCCAGGCCGTTGCCGTAGGAGTCGTCGAGGTGGACGATGGCGATGCGGGAGATGCCGTCCTCGGCGATGACCTCGGCGAGGGCGAGGCCCTGGAGGACGTCCGACGGGCCGTTGCGGAAGTACAGCCCGGCGTCGTCGTAGCCGGTCAGCTCCTTGGTCGTGTTGGCCGGGGAGTACAGCGTGACCCCGGCGCCCACCACGGCGTCGATCACGGTCAGCGTCACGCCGGAGGACGCGGTGCCGACGATGGCGTCGACGTCCTCGCCCAGCAGGCGGTCGACCGATGCGCTGGCGATGTCGGTGGTGGTGTCGCCGGAGTCCGCCTGGCTGAGGACGACGTCGGTGCCGTTGAAGCCGCCGGCAGCGTTGATCTCCTCGACGGCGACCTCCACGCCGGCGACCGCGGGTGGGCCGATGAAGGCGAGGTTGCCGGTGTCCGGCAACAGCGTGCCGAGGGTCAGCACGCCGTTGCCGGGCCGGTCGGCCCTGGTCTCGGCCAGGGGGGCGTCGGTGATCGACGGCGGTGCGTCGACGGTCCGGAACGTGGTGGCCGAGGGGTCGATCCGGTCGTCGGCGCCGAACTGCAGGACGCCGTAGGTGCCGATCGTGGGCTCGCCGTCGCCCGACAGCTCCAGCGGGCCGGAGGCGCCGTCGTAGTCGATGTCGCCCCCGTCGTCGACGATCGCCAGGCAGGCGGCGTAGGTCGTGCACCGCTCGCCCCCGGTCGTCACCCCGACGATCTCGGCGGCGTGGGCGCTGCCGTCGTCGCCGGCGATCCGGGCCGCCAGGGCGATCACGATGGCCGCGTCGTAGGACTCGGGCCCGAGGGTGAAGTCCTCCAGGTCGGGGTCGACCTCCCGCATCCGCTCCCGGAGGGCCTCCACCGCCGGCGTCGTCTCGGCGAGGGGCGTGGTGCCCTTCCAGCCGGCGAGCGAGTCCGCCGAGGGCGCCGCCGGCGATCCGACCCCCTCGTCCACCTCGGCTCCGGTGCCGGTCCCGTCCGGCCGGGTGGTCGTCGTGCCCGCTTCGCCCTCACCGTCGTCACCCCGCGCCACGAGCAGCGCGGCGAGGGCCACCACGGCGACGACCAGGACGGCGATGGCGACCGAGGTCGCCCGCGACCGGGGCCGGGCCTGCTCCACCCGCGGGCGGGGCGAGGGCCGCGGCGGGGGCGGCACCGCCACGGTCTCGACCTCGTCGCGGGGCCGCGGAGCCGGATCGGGCGGGGGCGGGGGCGGCTCGGGCCGGGCCCGCAGGGCGGCCTCGATCCGGGCGACCGTCCAGCGCTCGGCCGGGTCCTTGGCCAGGGCACCGGTGATGGCCGCCCGCAGCGCCGGCGCCACGGTGCCCGGCAGCGGGTCGGGCTCGGTCTCGGCGATCCGCCACATGATCGTGTACGGCGCCTCGTCCCCCGCCGGGGCGAACGCGTGGTGCCCGGCCGCCAGGGCGTAGAGGGTCGCACCGAGGGCGAAGGCGTCCGACGCCGGGCTGGCCCGCTCGCCCCGGAGCAGCTCGGGCGCGGTGTAGGCGAGGGTGCCGGTGAACGACCCGGTGGTCGACCGGGTCCCGTCGGCCAGGACGGCGATGCCGAAGTCGGACAGGAGCGACTCGCCCCGCCGGCCGATCAGGATGTTGTCCGGCTTCACGTCCCGGTGGAGGACACCGGCCTCGTGGGCCGCCCCGAGGGCGTCGGCCACCTCGACGCCGACCCGCACCACATCCTCCGGCGCCACCGGGCCGGACCGGACGCGGTCGCCCCAGGAGCCCCCGGCGACCAGCTCCATGGCCAGGTAGGGCCGGCCGTCCTCGGTGATGCCCCCGTCGAAGACGTCGACCACGTGGGGGTGCCAGTGGAGCTGGCCGGCCGAGCGGATCTCGGCCCGGAAGCGGCGCAGGGTGGTGGCGTCGAGCTCGACGGCCTCGATGACCTTGAGGGCGACGTCGCGCCCGACGGACTCCTGGTGGGCGACGTAGACGGTGGCGAACGCGCCCCGGCCCAGCCGGCGCCCGATCCGGTACCCCGGGACCTCCACGACCCGGCGGCCGCCCTCTCCCTCGTCCAACACCCCTCCGCTCGTCCCGGTCGGGCGGCGAGGCTACCGGACCGACCCGGCGGGAGAGGTCGGCCGGAACTCGCCCCTCGCTGTCGCAGGGGGTCGGTACGGTGGCCCCATGCTCGCAGGGCGACCGGGCCTCAGCCCGGTGATGGTGGGCCGCACCGGGACCCTCGATCGCCTCTCCGCCCTGCTGGCGGCGGAGGCGCCCGGCGTCGCGCTCATCGGCGGCGAGGCGGGCATCGGCAAGTCCCGGCTGGTGCGCGAGCTGCTCGAGGTCCTGCCCACCGAGGTCCGGGTCCTGGCCGGCCAGGCCGACCCCGGCGGGCTCAGCCACCCGTTCAAGGTGGTGCTCGACGTGGCCACCGGGCGCACCCCGGCCGACGACGAGCGGCTGGCCGCACTCCGGGCCGTTGCCGACGAGCGGCTGCCGCTGGCCGACCTGCTCGTCGGGGCCCAGTCGCTGCTGCTCGACCTGGTCGACGGCGACCGGGCCGTCATCGTGTTCGAGGACCTGCACTGGGCCGACTCCGAGAGCATCACCGTGTTCGAGCG
>JBQGCF010000236.1:0-8321 GCA_052038315.1 Iamia sp. | reverse complement strand
AAGTACCAGGAGAACGCCGAGGGCAAGCTGGTCCGGGTGGCCAAGGCCGAGGACATCGTCCAGGCCGGCAACCCCGAGGGCGTCCACCTGCCGTCGCCGTCGTACTGGCCGCTGGTGCTGGCCGCCGGCCTGCCCTTCGTGGCCTGGGGCCTGATCTTCAACCTGTGGCTCTGCCTGGTCGGCGGGCTGCTGATCGTGGGCGCCATCTACGGCTGGGTGCTCGAGCCGTCGACCGCTCCCGAGGACGACCACGGCCACGGCGGCGACCACGACGCCCCGGCCGCCACGAACGACCCCGACGAGGCCGAGGCTCCCGCCGAGGCCGAGGCCGAGGAGGCTGCTCCCGTTGACTGACGTCTCGCTCACCAAGGGCCTCGCCGACGCCGACGCGCTGGAGACGGCCGCCGAGACCCGCGCCGCCATGGGCGAGGGGGTGGCCTACGCCGACGGCGAGGACCATGACCACACCCTGACGAACACCGGCATCAGCAACACCAAGCTGGCCATGTGGATCTTCCTGGGGTCGGAGTGCCTGCTCTTCGGCGGCCTGATCTCGACCTTCCTGCTCTACAAGCACAACAACCTGGCCGGCGGCCCGACGCCGCACGACCTCTACGACATCGAGCTCACCTCGATCTCGTCGTTCGTGCTGCTGATGTCGTCGCTCACCATGGTGCTGGCCGTGTCCGCCATCCAGCGGGGCGAGCACGCCCGGCTCCGGCTCTGGCTGGTCACCACCGCCATCCTCGGCTCGGTGTTCATCTCCGGCCAGGTCTACGAGTTCCAGGTCTTCGTGAAGGAGGGCCTGGGCTTCACCACCAACGCCGCCGGCTCGGCCTTCTTCACCCTCACCGGCTTCCACGGGGTCCACGTCACCCTCGGCATCGTGATGCTGCTGTCGACCACGCTGCTCTCGCTCAAGGGCCGCATCCCGCAGTCGCGGGCCGAGGCGGTCGAGATCGTGGGCCTCTACTGGCACTTCGTCGACGTGGTGTGGGTCCTGATCTTCACCATCGTCTACCTGATCCCCTGAGAGGCGATCGATGAGCACCGAGACCAGCCAGACCATCGCCGAGGCCGAGGGCCACGAGGCCGCCCACGACGACGGGCACGGCCACGCCAGCGACACCCTCTACATCCAGATCGCCCTTGGGCTGGCCTTCCTGACCGGCCTCGAGGTCGCCTGGCCGTACTTCACCGACGGCGTCCTGGAGGACGACGGCCCGATCCTGATGATCCCGCTGCTCGTCGTGATGGCGATCAAGTTCTGGATCATCGGTGCCTTCTTCATGCACCTGAAGTTCGACTCCAAGATCCTCACCCGGGTCTTCTACGCCGGGCTGGTGCTGGCCGTGGGCGTCTACGTCGCCGCCCTCTGCACCTTCCAGCTGTTCTCGAACTAGGGCGGGTCGCCCCGTGCTCCTCGCAGCCGTCACCGAGGCCAGCGGCGTCTGGCGCTTCCAGATCCACCCGGAGGTCTGGCTGCTGCTCGGTGGGCTGACGGTCCTCTACGTCTGGGCCGCCCGCGTCGTCGGGCCCAAGGCGGTCGGCCCGGGCGAGCCGGTGCTCACCCGGCGCAACAAGATCGCCGCCGTCGTCGGCATCGTGCTCCTGTGGGTCGCCTCCGACTGGCCGATGCACGACATCGGCGAGGAGTACCTCTACGCCGTCCACATGGTCCAGCACACGCTGCTGACCCTGGTGATCCCGCCGCTGGCGCTGCTGGCCACCCCGCGCTGGCTGGCCGACCTGATCCTCGGCCAGGGCCGGGTCCGGAAGGTGATCCGGGCCGCATCGCTGCCGGTCGTGGCGGCCATCGGGTACAACGCCATGGTCATCGCCAGCCACTGGCCGACCCTGGTCAACGCCTCGGTCGAGAACGGCATCGTCCACTACCTCGTGCACGTGGTGATCGTCTTCACCGCCCTGATGATGTGGATGCCGGTGTGCGGCCCCATCGAGGAGTGGCGGATGGGCATCCCCGGCAAGATGATCTACCTGTTCTGCATGTCGATCGTGCCGACGGTGCCCGGCGGCTGGCTGACCTTCGCCGAGAACGCCGTCTACACGAGCTACGACACGCCGACCCGGGCCTTCGGGATCTCGGTCCAGGACGACCAGCAAGCGGCCGGCGTGTTCATGAAGCTGTTCGCCGGCAGCTGGCTGTGGTTCCTGATCACGTGCCAGTTCTTCGTCTGGGCCTTCCGCCACCAGCGGGAGGAGGCCGAGCTCGACCGGGCCGGCCGCCCGGTGCCGTCTCCGTCGTCGTCGGCGTCGTCCTCCTCCTCCTCCTCCTCGTCCTCGTCGGACGACGAGGAGCCGGCCCTGGTCGACGGGCCGCTCACCTACGAGGCGGTGGCCGAGGCCTTCGCCGCCAGCGCCCCCGCTCCCGAGCCCGACCCGCGGCGCCGGTGATCCTCGCCGCCCCGGCCCCCGGCCCCGCACCGATCGGGCGACGGGTGGCGGCCCAGCTGCGGATGGAGCTGCTGCTCACCCTGCGCCGGGGCGAGTCGGTCCTGCTCACCTTCCTGATCCCGGTCGTGATCCTGGCCTTCTTCGGCCTGGTCGACGTCCTGCCCACCGGCACCGACGACCCGGTCGACTTCCTGGTCCCGGGCGTGCTCGCCCTGTCGGTGATGTCGACGGCGATGACGGGCCTGGCCATCGCCACCGGCTTCGAGCGCTCCACCGGCGTGCTCAAGCGGCTGGCGGTGACCCCGCTCGGCCGCCGCGACCTGATCGCCGCCAAGGTCGGCGCCGTCCTGGTGGTCGAGGCCATCCAGGTCGTGGTGCTGATCGCCGTGGGCGCGGCCCTCGGGTGGCGGCCGACGGCCGGGCTGGCCGGCGCCCTGGTCGCCATGGTCCTGGCCACGGTGGCCTTCGCCGGGCTGGGGATGCTGATGGCCGGCACCCTGCCGTCGCTCACCACCCTGGCCCTGGCCAACGCCCTCCACGTCATGCTGCTGCTGTTCGGGGGCGTCGTCGTCCCGATCGACGACATGCCGGGGGCGCTGCGGGTCCTGGCCCGGGCCCTGCCCATCGGGGCGCTCTCGGACATCACCCACGGCGCCCTCGGCGACGGGCCCGGCGCCGGCGGGGCCTGGCTGGTCCTGGCCCTGTGGGCGGTGGTGGCCCCCGCCCTGGCGGCGTGGCGCTTCCGCTGGGAGTGACCCCACCCCGGGGGTGACCACGGGAACAATCGGGCCCGCCCCGGCCTCTCACGTCCACATCCACCCGACCCGGAGGACCGACGTGACCAGTGATGCGACGCCCGCTGCGCCGAGCGCTCCGACCGTGACCCGAGGCCGTGGCCTCCGCGTCCTGGTCGCCGCCGCCGTGGTCGTGGGGTTCGCCTGGTTCGCCGGCACCCCGGCGCTCGCCGGCCTGGGTGGGCCCATCGACCCCACCGAGCCGAACGAGGAGTCGACCACGACGACCTCGAAGCCGGCCACCACCACCGAGGCCGACACGCCCACCACCACCGAGGGCGGGAACCCGACCACCACGGCCGCCTCCGGCTCGTCCTCGGGCTCCGGCACCGAGCGTGAGGCGTCGGAGTCCGACTCCGGCGACTCCGACGACGGCACCTCGATCGCCGCCCTGGGCGCGGTCGGCGTGATCGCCTTCGTCATCGGCCTGCTGGTCGCCGGGCTGCCGCTGCTCGCCGCCCTCTCCCGCCGCAAGTCCTCCCCGGCCGCCGCGACCCCCGGTCGGGCCCCGGCCGGCCCGACGCCTGCTCCCGCCGGTCCGAGCCCCACGCCGGCCCCGGCCCCGGCCCCGGCGGCCGGTGGCCCCGCCATCGGCCCGGCCCCGGCCCGGGACGCCGACCGCATCCGCCAGCAGCGGGTCGCCCTAGTCGAGGGGCTGATCGCCCTCCGGGACAAGCTGCCCAGCGCCGCCCTGGGCGACGAGGCGGCCCAGGCCCTCGCCGCCGCCGGCATCCACGAGGTCCGGCCCGAGGGCGTGCCCTTCGACCCGGCCCACCACCGGGCCGTCCACCAGGTCCCCACCGACGATCCCGCCCGTCACAACACCGTGGCCTCGGTCGAGCGCCCCGGCTACAGCGACGGCACCAGCCTCATCCGCCCGCCCGAGGTCGTGGTGGCCGTCCACGGAGGCTCGTCATGAGCGAGCGCAGCGAGCGAACCAGCCAGCACGGGCCCTCCGGCGGCGAAGCCGCCAGCGCTCATCGGTGCCCGTCTGCGGCCGGCGGTGTGGGACGCTCCGTGCGCCTCGGCGCACCGATGAGCCCCCGGTGCGCTCGGCGCCGTTCGTCAGAGGGCCGGGGCGTCGGCCGACTGCAGCAGCTCGGCCACGGCCCGGCGGGCCCGGGCGATGCGGGTCTTCACCGTCTCGACCCGGATGCCCTGGGCCTCGGCGATCTCCTGGTAGCTGAGGTCGGCGTACTCCCGCAGGACCAGCGCCTGGCGGAAGTCCGGCGGCAGCTTGGCCAGCGCCCAGCGCACCGCGCTCACGGCCGTGACCGAGTCCTCCAGGTCGGCCCGGAAGGGACCGTCCGGCTCGGGCACCTCGGCCATGGGGTCGGCCCGGCGCTTGGCCACCACGGCCAGGGCCGCCCGGGAGCCGATCTGGCACAGCCAGGTGCTGAAGCTCGACCGGCCCTCGAAGCGGGGCAGCGCCCGCCAGGCGTCGAGCAGGGCGTTCTGGGCGGCATCGTGGGCCGAGTGCTCGTCACCCGTGATCCGCACGCACACCGAGAAGAGACGACGCCGGCTGCGCTCGACGAGCTCGGCGAAGGCCCTCTCGTCACCGCCTTGCGCCCACGCCACGAGGTCGTGGTCGGACGCCAGCCGGTGGGAGCGGGCTTGGGTTCTGGTCATGGGACGACACCTCTTGAGTCCCCACCTCGGCGCCTGCCGTATCCCCCTGGCGCACCGGGGCGCACAGTACCGCTCTCCGTGGCCCCTGTCAGCACGGACGGGCACATCTCCCCCCTCTTCATGGAAGGTTCACACCCCGTGAGCGAGCGCAGCGAGCGAACCGGGCAGCACGGGTGGTCTGCCGGCGGAGCCTGCGGAGCCGGCAGCGCTCACTGGTGCTCCCGTTCGGCGAAGCGGCTCAGCCACCCCGACGACCGGAAGGCGCACCAGTGAGCGGCATCGACGGCCTCCAGCTCGACCCTGATGGCTACCTCGACATGGACCAGTTCCCCGACGACGGCACCGATCTGGCCGACGCCGATCTGGCCTCCCTGCGCGACACGCTCCACGCCGATCCGGTGGACGAGCCCACCGCCGAGCAGTGGGACGCCATGTTCGACGAGGTGATCACCACCGGCGACACCGGGCCCTTCGCCCTTGAGGACGTCGACGGCCTGGTGTCCGACGACGGGGTCTTCTCCGACGCCGCTCCCGCCTCCGACGACGTGGTCGACGACATCTCGCCCGACGACGACCTCTCCGCCGACGACGACCTCTCGGACGACGACGGTGGCATCGACCTCGACGCCCCGGCCGACGACCTCGACCTCGACCTGGACCTCGACGTCGACGTGGACGGCGGGCTCGACCTGGCCGCCGACGACGGGGTGGACGACGCCTTCGCCGTCGACGCCCTCGACGACGGCCCCGCCGAGGTCGCCAACAACGACTTCGAGGACCTGCTCTAGCCGTGGCCGGAGACGCAACCCGCGCCCTGGTCGCCGTCATCGACGAGGCCCTGAGCCGTCTCCCGGTCAGCGCGACCCGGGAGGCGGTGCTCGAGGTGCGCGGCCGGCTGCTGTCCCCGCTGCGGGTGGCGGTCGCCGGGAGCGTCAGCTCGGGCAAGTCGACCCTGGTCAACGCCCTGCTGGGCCAGCGCATCGCCCCGGTCGACGCCGGCGAGTGCACCCGCATCGTCACCTGGTTCCGCTACGACCACCACCAGCGGATCGAGGTCCAGCGCCGCGACGGCAGCGTCACCACCATCCCCTTCGCCGCCGGCACCCGCATCCCCGAGGACCTCGGTGGCGTCCCCGTCGACGACGTGGCCCGGCTGATCGTCCACCTCTCCAACGAGCGGCTGCGCGACCTCACCATCATCGACACGCCCGGCCTCAACACGGTCACCGACGAGAACCAGAAGGCGACCGCCGACGCCCTCGGCCTGGGCGACAGCTCGGCCCGGGAGGCGGGCGACTCGCGGGTGGCGATGAGCGATGCCGACGCCCTGCTGTTCCTCACCCCCCACGTGCGCGAGAGCGACGTCGAGGTGCTGGAGCAGTTCCGGGCCCTGTTCGCGGCGTCGGGGCTGAGCGCGGCCAACGCCGTCGGCATCCTGAGCAAGGTCGATCGGCTGGCGCCCGACGGCGACCCGTGGCCCGTCGCCCGGCGGCTCACCGAGGCGGCCAAGGAGCGGCTGGCCAACGTGGTGTCCGACGTCGTCCCGGTGATGGGGCTGCTGGCCGAGACGTCCTCGACCGACGCCTTCACCGAGTCCGACGCCTACGCCCTGACCGCCCTGGCCGAGCTGGACGAGCTCGACCTGGAGGACGCTCTGCTCAGCCCGCAGGACCTCCTCGATGCCGACGTCGAAGGCGTCTCTCGCGACCAGCTGCGGCGGCTGCTGTCGATGCTCGACCTGCACGGGATCGCCGTCGGCGTCGAGCTGGCCCAGGGCGGGGCGCGGGGCGCCGGCGAGCTGCTGCGGGGCTTCCGCCAGCGCAGCGGCCTCGATCCCCTCGCCGACGTGGTCGAGCACGACTTCGCCCGCCGGGCCAGCGCCCTGAAGGCCCGCGGCGGGCTGGCCGACCTGCGCCGCATCCTGGCCCAGGCCCAGGGCGACGAGGCCGCCGTCGCCGTGGCCATGGCCGGACCGCTGGAGCGGGTCGAGCTCGACCCCGAGCTCCACGACCTCCGCATCCTCGACGCCCTGCGGCTGGTCGAGGAGGGCGGCGCCCGGGTGCCCGACGACCTGCGCGAGGCGCTCAAGATGCTGGCCCTGGAGGAGCTGCCGGCCCGGCAGCTGGGCCTGGACGAGAGCGCCGACCCCGGCGAGATCGCAGCGGCCGCCTCCCGCGCCGTCGCCGCCTGGGCCCGCTACAGCAACGACAGCCGCCGCACCCCCGACGAGCGCCGGCTCGGCGAGGACGTCCGTGAGTGGTACGAGCTCGTCTGGGACCGCACCGGCGTCCGCCCGCCCCGCCCCACCCAGCCCGCTGCGCCCGCTCCGCCCGCTCAGTCCTACGACCCTGCGGCCTACGCCCAGCCCGCCCAACCGGCCCAGTCCTACGACCCTGCGGCGTACGCCCAGCCGGTCCAGCAGCCCGCTGCGCAGTACGACCCGGCGGCCTACGCCCAGCGGGTCCAGCCGGCTCAGTCCTACGACCCGGCGGCCTACGCCCAGCCGACCCAGCAGCCTGCGCCGCAGTACGACCCGGCGGCCTACGGCCAGCAGCCCGCCTACGCACCCCCGCCGGGGGCGACCCCGCCGCCGCAGCCGGCCTACGACCCCTACGCCCAGCAGGGGTACGCCGCGCCGTCCGGAGCCACCCCCGGGGCGCAGCCCGCCTACGACCCGTACGCCCAGCAGGGCTACGCGGCGCCGCACGGGGCGACCCCGCCGCCGCAGCCGGCCTACGACCCGTATGCCCAGCAGGGGTACGCGCCGCCCCCCGGGGCGACGCCTCCGCCTCAGCCTGCGTACGACCCGTATGCCCAGCAGGGGTACGCGCCGCCGCCGGGGGCGACGCCTCCCCCGCAGCCCGGCCACGCCCCGCAGGGGTACGCGCCACCGACCGGTGTCCCCCAGCCGGCCTACGACCCCTACGCCCAGCAGGGGTACGGCCAGCCGGCCCACCCGCCGGCGGTCGACCCGAGCGCCTACGTCCCCCCGGGCACGGCGCCCCCGGGCGGTCCCCAGGTGGGACCCCCACCGCCGCGCACCGTGCCGCCCCCGTCCGCCGAGCCGACGCCCGCTCCTGCGCCCGCACCCAAGCCGCGGCCCCGCGAGGACCCCGATGACGACGGTCCGATCACCTCGACCCCGTGGAGGACCCGTCGATGACGGCGACCGATCCCACCGACGACGCCCCGCCGCCACCGCCCCCTCCTCCTCCGCCACCACCCCCGCCACCGCCCCCCGCCGGTGCGCCGACGGGCCCGCCCCGTCCGACGCCCGTCGTCGGCGCGCCCCCGCCCCGGACGGCGCCGGCCGCCGCGCCCGTCCCGCCGCCGCCCCCGTCGGCCGCCGCCCCGCCGCCGCCCGCCCCCGCCGTGGTCGAGCCCCCCGTCGGCCCCGCCACACCCCCTGCCGTCCCACCCCCGCCCGCAGCCGAACCCCCTCGACCCACCGCCGCCCCACCGGCGCCCGCCGCACCGGCC
>JBQGCF010000235.1:0-2649 GCA_052038315.1 Iamia sp. | reverse complement strand
GCGTCGGCCAGGGCGGTCTCGGCCCGGTCGCGAGCCGCGCTCGCCTCGGCCACCTGTCCGGTGAGCTCGACCAACCGGGCCTCGGAGAGGTCGTACTCGACCAGCAGGTCGGCCTCCTCGCCGACCAGCTCCTCGTACTCCTCGCGGAGCGCGTCGGCGTCGATGTCGTCGACGCTGGGCGCCTGGGCGGCCACCGGGACCGGCGGGGTGCCGGCGACGGGGCCGAGGGCGACGACCGAGCCGAGGACGAGCGCGACGAGGCCGCGGCCGTGCCCCTGTCGCCATCGGTGGAACCCGGTCATGAGCGTCGCTGCTCCTCCCCCAGACCGTCGGCAGCATACGGCTCCCGCTGAGCCCGGGACGGGAGCCCGTCCGGGCCACCCCTCCGGGTGAATGCGGCACTCACAGTCACGACCTTTCGGGGTTCAGCACGCGGCGTGACGGGTACCACGCGGGGCGCCCGGCACCCCACCCCATCTGGACCCGTGAGCGCACCCATCTCCGAGCTCTCCCCCCAGCCGACCCTCGCCGCCGTCCTCGACGTGCTGCCCCACGGGGTGGCCCTCACCGACGGGTCCGGTCGGGTCACGGCCACCAACCGGATGTGGGACGTGGCTGCCCGCGACCGCGACCCGCTGATCGCCCCCGTCGGCGCCGACCTCATCGCCGCCCTCCGTCGGCAGGGCCGCCCGCCCACTGCGGTGGCCGAGCACATCGCCGACGGGCTGGGCCGCCTCCTCGACGGGCGGGGCCACAGCTTCCAGGTCCAGTACCAGCTGCCGCCCCGGGACGAGCTGTCCGAGCCCCGCTGGTTCCTCCTCGCCGCCGAGACGCTGCCCGGCACCGGGCTGGTCGTGACCCGCACCGAGACCACCGTCCACCACGGGGTCAACGAGGTCCTGGCCGAGCTGGCCTTCCACGACGACCTGACCGGGCTCCCCAACCGGGGCCTCCTGCTCGACCGGCTGCGCATGGCCCTGATCCGGGCCCACCGGCTCGACCTCCGCCCGCTGGTCCTGTTCGCCGACCTGGACGGGTTCAAGGCGGTCAACGACGTCCACGGTCACGACGCCGGCGACGAGGTCCTGGTCGAGGTGGCCCGCCGGCTGACCCGCGTCGTCCGCGAGGGCGACACCTGCGGGCGCTGGGGCGGCGACGAGTTCGTGCTGGTCGTCGAGCTGGGCCAGCCGGACGCCGCCACCCGGGTCATCCAGCGGGTCCTCGACGCCATGGCCGCGCCCTTCGTCCTGCGCGACGGCTCCGAGCACCGCATCGGGCTGAGCATCGGCGCGGTGGTGGCCGACGGCAGCGAACGGGTCGAGACGCTGATCGCCGCGGCGGACCAGGCCATGTACCGGGCCAAGCGTGACGGACGGGGCCCGGTGGTGGAGATCCGGGGCTAGCCGCCGCCGAGGGCGATGGCCGCCACGACGGCGAGGATCAGCAGGGCGCCGATGATCAGCAGGATCACGGCCCGGACCTTCTGGCGCTCCCCGGCGCCGCCGGCGGGGGCCTTCGGCTCCTCGGCCGCCTTCGCCTTGGGGGCCTTCGCCTTGGGGGCCTTCGGCTCCTTGGCCGGTTTGGCCTTGCGGGCCCCGGCCGGCGGTGCGGGCTCCTCGACCGGCACCGGCGGGGCGGCCGGCACCCGGGTCTCCCCCGGCGCCAGCGGCGTGTCGGTGACGCCGACCCCGTAGAGGGCCGACTCCAGGGCCGAGGGCTCGGTGGCCGGCGGCAGCGACGGCGCCGGGCGCCCGACGGGTGGGACCGGGGGCGTCGGCTCCGGGGCGGCATCGGGCTCGGGCCGGGCCCGGGCGGCGAAGGGGTCCTCGACCGGGGCGGCCGGCGCGAGCGGCGCCATCGGCGGATCGACCCGGGCCGGCATCGGCTCCTCGGCGACCGGTGCCGGACCGGGCTCGGCCGCCACCGGGGCGGGATCGGTCGGAGCCGGAGCGGAGGCGGCCGCAGCCGGGGCGGGATCGGACGGGAGCGTCGGCGAGGCCGGGCCGGCAGGAGCGCCGGCAGCGGCGGGAACGCCCGGGACGGTGGCAACGCCGGGAGCGCCCGGGGCGGCGGAGGCCAGGCTGTCGAGGGCCAGGTTCTCGACCACCATGCGGTCGGCGGCCAGCTCGGCGGCGGAGAGGGCGTCGGGGTCGGTGAAGGTGCCGTCGAGGGTCAGGGTGACGGCCTGGCCGGCGATGACGCTGCGGGGCAGGGGCGACACGCCCTTGACCGCGGCCCGCCCGGAGGCCACGACGAGCAGCGCCTCCATCTCGGACACCTCGAGCACGCCGGCCCCGACCCGGACCTGGACGCTGGTGGCGCCGTGGGTCACGGTGACGCCGGGACCCTCCTCACCGGCCCGGATCCAGAGGGCGCCCCGCTTCAGCTCGACCCGGGGGCCGGTGCGGGGCGCGGTGACGATCTCCAGCTCGGCATCCCGGTGGCGCAGCAGCACGGCCGGGGCCGGCCGCAGCTCCACCAGCTCGCTCGTGCCGCTGTCACTCGCCATGGGCCCAGGCTACCCGCCGACCACCGCGCGTCGTGGACCCTCGCTCAACCGGCACGGTGCGTGTGCACGACCTCGAAGGCCGCGCCGGCTCCGGGGGGCGCCGTGCGGGCGATCGAGCGGTACCGCCGGCCGGCGATCCG
>JBQGCF010000234.1:0-5312 GCA_052038315.1 Iamia sp. | reverse complement strand
CGGAGCGACGCTCAGCAGCCCCCCCGGACCCCCGGTGGGCCCCGCGCGCCGGCGCCCGCCGTCAGCGTCCACACCGTCTGGACCGGGCTGCCGACCCCGTCGTCGGCGACGATCCACACCTTCGACACCGAGGCGGTGTCGGCCCAGCTGATCGGCCTCTTCCGCGAGCGGGACATCCCGCAGCAGGGCAACCCGTCGCTGTGCCCCGGCTCGTCGACCTTCACCGGCCAGATCGACGACTCGACCACCACCGACAACATCACCGGCACCCTGACGTGGACCGGTGACTCGATCGACCTCTTCACCACCGCCGACGTCTTCCAGGAGGTCTACACCGGCACCTCCTCCGGGAACGCCGCCGGCGACTTCGACCCGGCGACCGGCCGCTTCCGGCGCATGCGGTTCCCCGACATGTCGGTCACCGTGTACCGGCTCGACTTCGAGACGTGCGAGCCCATCGAGACGCTCTGCACCTACGAGATCACGGACTTCCGGATGCGCGGCCGGCTGCGGGGCGGGGCGACCCTGCCGCTGAGCACCGGCGACCAGATCGGCCTGCGGGCGTCCGGGAACCTCCAGATCGACGCCCTCTGCCCGCCGGTGATCGACCCGGAGCCCCCGCCCCCGCTGCCGATCACCGTGCCGGTGACCATCGATGCCAACCCGAACGACCCCGCTGGGTACAACCGGGCGATCTACCAGGAGGTGTGAGCGCTAGGCCCCGGCGAAGGGTCCGGGACCGAAGGGGTCGTCCGGGACGGGTTCGGCGTCGGCGAAGGTGCCGGCCCCGAACACGTCGGTGGGCCCCTTCGGTCCCGTGGCCGCCTCGTCCTCGGGCCTGACCCACGCCGCGTAGCCCTCGTCCTCCAGCCGGTCGGCCAGCTCGGGCCCGCCGCTGTCGCGGATCTCGCCCCGCACCAGGATGTGCACCCGGTCGGCCTTCAGCTCGCTCAGCACCCGCGTGTAGTGCGTGATGCAGAGGACGCCGAGACCCGTCTCGGTGGCCGCCTCGACCCGGCTGGCGCAGGCCCGCAGGGCGTCGATGTCGAGACCCGAGTCGAGCTCGTCGAGGATGGCGAAGCGGGGATCGAGCACCCCGAGCTGCATGGTCTCGTTGCGCTTCTTCTCGCCGCCGGAGAGGTCGACGTTGAGGGGCCGGTCGAGGAAGCGCTCGTCGAACCCGATGCGCTCGGCCTCGGCCGCCATGCGAGCCCGGACGTCGTCGACCGGCTTCCCGGCGGCGGCGTAGGAGGCGGACAGCGCATCGACCAGCGACACGCCCGGCACCTCGGTCGGGTACTGCATGACGAGGAACAGCCCGGCCCGGGCCCGCTCCCACGTCGGCAGGGCGAGCAGGTCGACCCCGTCGAGGGTGACCGAGCCGCCGGTGACCTCGTAGCCGGGGCGGCCCATCAGGACGTGCGACAGCGTCGACTTGCCGGCGCCGTTGGGGCCCATCACGGCGTGGACCTCGCCGGCGCCGACGGTCAGGTCGACGCCGCGGAGGATCTCGGTCCCGGCCACGGTCGCCCGCAGCCCCTCGATCACGAGCTGGCTCATGGGACCTCCACGTAGATCGATTCGCCCTCGACGGTGACCGGGAAGACCGGCACCGGCTTGGTGGCGGGCAGGGCGTGCGGCGTGCCGTCGAGGAGCGAGAAGGCGGAGCCGTGCTTCCAGCACTCGATCTGCTTGGTGTCGCACATGACCTCGCCCTCGCTGAGCGAGATGCGCTGGTGCGAGCAGATGTCGCCCACGGCGTAGACGTCCCCGCCGCAGCGGACGACGGCGATGGGGTGGCCGTCGACCACGACCTGGTGAGCCGTCCCCTCGGGCACGTCGGCCAGGGCGCAGGCCAGCTCGCGGCTCATCGGTGGGCTCCGGCGTCCTCGGCCTGCCGGTCGAGGCGGGCGTCGACGGCGGCCCGGATGGCGGCCAGCACCGGGGCCGGGGCGGGCATGCGGTCGAGCACGTCGGCGAAGAAGCCGGCGACGACGAGCCGCTCGGCCACCTCGGGCGGGACGCCCCGGCTCTCCAGGTAGAAGCGCTGGTCGTCGTCGATGGGCCCGACGGTGGAGGCGTGCGAGCAGTGCACGTCGTTGTTCTGGATCTCCAGGTTGGGCACCGACTCGGCCCAGGCCTCGTCGCTCAGCTTGAGGTTGCGGTTCGTCTGGAAGGCGTTGGTGCCGCGGGCCTCGGGGCGGACCGTGATCAGCCCGGTGTAGATCGACCGGCTGCGGCCGCCGACGGCGCCCTTGAAGAGCAGGTCCGACGTGGTGTCGGGGGCCCGGTGGTCCTGGAAGGTGCGGAAGTCGAGGGTCTGGTCGCCCTCGCCGAAGTAACCGGCCAGCAGGTTGCCGGTGGCGCCCCGGCCCTCGAGCCGGCAGTCGGTGCGCAGCCGGGTGTAGTCCCCGCCGAGGGCGACCGCGGCGGCCGTGAGGGTGCCCTCCTGGGCGACCCGGGCGACCACGGTGGCCACCTGCCACGTGGCGACGCTGTGCTCCTGGGCGGTCGTGTAGGCCAGACGTGCCCGGGGGGCGACGTCCAGCTCGACCAGCGGGAGCACGAGCCGCTCGCCGTCGAGCGAGGTCTGGTGCTCGACGACGGTGGCGTCGGAGCCCTCCTCGGCCACGACCAGGATGCGGGGCGCGGTCAGCGCGCCGGCGGTGGCGGCGACGGTGCGGACGAAGATCGGGGCGGCCACGTGGGCGCCCCGGCGGATGCGGATGACGATCGGCGTCGGGGCCAGGGCCACCGACCACTCGACCAGGGCGTCGGGGGCCTCGCCGACCACGTCGCCCAGGCCGGTGGCGTCGTCGGTGGTGACGGTGACGGCCTCGTCCCGGACGACCACGTCACCCACGACCCAGCCGTCGACGACGGTGATCTCGGCCGCCCACGGGCCCTCGCCGTCGGGCAGGGCCGGCGGGGCACCGGGGTCGTGGTCGGGCGGGCTCACGACCGGGGCGAACCGGTCGAGGTCGAGCTCGTCGATGCGGCTGTAGCGCCACTCCTCGGCGTCGGGGCTGGGCAGGCCGGCGGCCTCGGCCCGACCGGCGGCCGCCGCCCGCGTCGCGGTGTCGCCGGGCAGGTGGGCCAGGTCGTCGGGCGTCGCGCTCAGGGGGCTCTCCGGTCGTGCGGCGGCGGGGTGCGGCCCCTTCGGAGGCCGACGGTGCAGGCTACCGGCGTCACCCGTCCGACCCCCAGCCCCGTGACCCCCGACCGCCGCTGCGTCCGTTCTGATCAGTGAGCGTTGCGTGGGCGCAACGCTCAGTGATCAGAACGGGGATGGGCGGCCGGACCCGGGGGAGCCGGCGAAGGCCTGGGCGATCGTCAGCCAGTCGCGGGCCCCGGGGGTGGCCTCCAGGGCGGTGGCGTCGAGGTGGCGGCGCTGGGTCACGACCAGGCAGAGGTCGAGCGCCGGGCCGGTCACCCGCTCGGGGGCGTCGGGCTCGCCCCAGGTCCAGCGGTCGCCGTCGGGGGCATCGAGCTCGACCCGCACCGGCTCGGTCGGCACCTCCCGGCGCCGCAACCGGTACGAGTGCCCCCGGGTGGCCACGCCGAGGTGGGCGATGTGGCGCAACCGGGCCGTCGGGACCCGCTCGGCGCCGAGGGCGTCGGCCACGTCCTGACCGTGGGCCCACGTCTCCATCAGCCGGGCCGTGACCGAGCTGGCCGCGCTCATGTCCGGGCCGTACCACGGCAGCCGGGCACCCGGGTCGGCGGCGCCAAACGCGTCGAGCAGTGCGGCGCGGGCGGTGGTGAACCAGGTGAGCACCTGGGCCGGGGACAGGGCCCGGGCGTCGGCTGCGACCTGGTCGGGGAAGTCCGGGCCGCGGCCCATGACCTCGGCCGCCGCCACCCGGAACCCGTCGGGGTCGAGCAGCGCCTGGACGGCGGCGTCGTCGAAGTAGGCGAGGTGGGCGATCTGGTCGCCGATGCGCCAGCCCGCGGCCGGCGTCGGGCGCTCCCAGTCGGCCGTCGCCAACGGCTCGACCAGCTCCAGCAGGTCGAGCGTCTCCGCGTCGAGGTCGGCGACGAGCGCCTCGATGTCGACCGGCATCAGCGGTCCCGCCGGAAGAGGCGGCGGAGGCGGCCCTTGCGCTGCTGGCGCTGCCACTCCTGCTCGGCCTCGGAGCGGGCCACCTCGGCGGCGCCGCTCACGATGGCCTCGGCCTCGTCGAGCAGGGCGGCCACGTCCCGGTCCGGCTCGTCGAGCCCGGGCGGCTCGGCCGGGGTGCGGGGCGGCACCAGGCTGCCGTGCTGCCAGCCCACGTCGGACAGCCGGGGCCGGTAGCCGGCGCAGTCGGCCGGGCAGCGCCACGGCGCCTCGGGGGCCAGGTCGAGCTCGCAGGTGCGCATCGAGTCCCCGGTCTCGTAGACCCGGCTGGCGAAGAACCTGCAGTCCTGGCGCATCGGCACCGGGTCAGTCTGCTCCCTGCGCCCGCTGGATCGCCCGCCACCCGCCGGCCCGGTTGTGGGCGACGATCTGGGCGAAGAGGTCGCGCAGCCCCTCCTCGTCGAGCACGTCGCCCTCGTGGACCTTGATCTGCCGACCGGTGGCGTTGCCGTGGCCGTCGGTGATTAGGCCCTTGGGGTCGTCGAGCAGCGGGTCGTAGAGGAAGACGTTGACGTGGTCCTTGGTGCCCTGGAGGGCGACCACGTTCCCCTCCAGCACGAAGTAGGGCTGGACGGTCCGCTTGATCGTCTCGGCCATCTCCGGGTCGACGGCGTGGAGCAGCGCCCGCACGCGCCGGCACACCTCCTGCTGCCACCCCGGGAGCCCCGAGATGTAGTCGTCGACCCGAGGGTCGGCCTCAGCCGACGGAGCCCTCCATCTGGAGCTCGATCAGGCGGGACCACTCGACGGCGTACTCCATCGGCAGGGTGCGGGTCACCGGCTCGATGAAGCCGTTGACCACCATGCCCATGGCCTGCTCCTCGGTGAGGCCCCGGCTCATCAGGTAGAAGAGCTGCTCGTCGGCCACCCGGCTGACGGTGGCCTCGTGGCCGATCCGGGCGTCGTGCGAGCCGACCTCCATGTAGGGGTAGGTGTCGCTGACCGAGTCGGGGTCGAGGATCAGGGCGTCGCACTGGACGTGGCTCTTGCAGCCGTAGGCGTCGTCCTCGACCCGGACCAGGCCGCGGTACGACGTGCGGCCGCCGTGGCTGGAGATCGACTTCGACACGATCTTCGAGCTGGTCTCCGGGGCGGCATGGACCATCTTGGCCCCCGTGTCCTGGTGCTGGCCGGCGCCGGCGTAGGCGACCGACAGGACCTCGCCGGTGGCCTTGGGGCCGACCAGCCAGAC
>JBQGCF010000233.1:0-3673 GCA_052038315.1 Iamia sp. | reverse complement strand
CGCCCGCTGGGGCGGCACCGGGGGCGCCGGCCGGGGCGGCACCGGGGGCGCCGGCGGGGTCCGGCGGCGGGGGCGGCGGGGCGCCACCGGCGGGGCCGGCCTGGGTGGCGTCGTGACCGCCGGGGGATCCGGGCGCAGCGGGCGGTTGGGTCATGGCCTCGGCTCGGGGGTCGGGGGCCCGGGGCGCTCCGCGGGCGCCGTCAGTCTTGCCGCTGGCGGGCGGGCCGTCCCCCTCATCGGCGGACCACGGTGGCCCCTCCCCCAGGTCCCGCAGCGTGCCCGTCGCCCCACGCTCCGCGTCGGACGCCCCACCCCCTAACCTGGCTGCGCCATGAGCGAGAGCGAGACCAGCCCCGCGGCCCGCCGCTTCCGCAAGCTGGTCGGCTACTCCTCCGACGTCATCGTCGTGGTCGCCCCCGACGGCCGCATCCGCTGGATCAGCCCGTCGGTCGAGACCGTCCTCGGCCATGCCCCCGAGGCCCTGGTCGGGATGCCGGCCGAGACCCTGATCCACCCCGACGACGTGCCCCGGGCCCTGACCTTCATCGTCGAGGAGGGCCGCATCCCGAGCGCCGAGCCCTTCTCGGTCCGGGCCCCCGACGCCGCCGGCGAGTGGCGTCACCTCCAGGTGCGCTTCGCCGACCTGTCGGACGACCCCGACGTCGATGGCTTCATCTTCACGATCAGGGACGTGTCCCGCGAGGTCGAGGCCGAGACCGCCCGCCAGCGGCTGTCGATGGCCCTGGAGGCGTCGACCGACCTGGTCGGGCTGCTGACCCTGGCCGACGGGAAGGTGGTCCTGAACCGCGCCGGCCTGGAGCTGCTCGGCCTGGCGGCGGGCGAGGCCGACCTCGACGCCATCGCCCAGCGGGTGCCGCCGTGGGTCCGCCACCGGGTCCAGGCCGAGGTCGTCCCGGCCCTCGAGGACGGCGGGCTGTGGGAGGGCGAGCTGGCCGTCCACGACGCCGAGGGCGACGCCATGCCCCTGTCGGTCGTGATGGTGGCGCTGCGCGACGGGCCCGCCGGCGCCGGGATCGACTCGGTCGCCCTCGTCGCCCGGGACATCAGCGAGCGCAAGGCCTTCGAGGACCAGCTCGAGCACCAGGCCACCCACGACCCGCTCACCGGGCTCCCCAACCGCACCCTCCTCCTCGACCGGCTGCGCGTCGCGGTGGCCCGGGCCGGTCGGCAGCAGACCCTCGCCGCCGTGCTGTTCCTCGACCTCGACAACTTCAAGATCGTCAACGACAGCCTGGGCCACGCCGCCGGCGACGCCCTGCTCGTCGAGGTGGCGACCCGCATCGAGGGCGCGGTCCGCCCCGGCGACACCGTGGCCCGCTTCGGCGGCGACGAGTTCGCCGTGCTGTGCGAGGACCTGGGCACCCGGCGGGAGGCGGTCGAGATCGCCACCCGGGTCGAGGCGGCGGTGGCCCGGCCGCTGGAGCTGGAGGGCACCGAGGTCACCGTCACGGTGTCGATCGGGGTCGCCACCACCGACGGCGGGCAGGAGGCCGAGTCGCTGATGCGGGACTCGGATGCGGCCATGTACCAGGCCAAGGCCCGGGGCCGGTCCCGCACCGAGGTGTTCGACGCAGCGATGCACGTGCAGGTCGTCGATCGGCTCGAGCTGGAGCAGGGGCTGCGCCGGGCCCTCGACCGCCACGAGATGCGGCTCGTCTTCCAACCGCAGATCGAGATCCGCACCGGGATGGTCAACGGGGTCGAGTGCCTCGTCCGCTGGGAGCACCCCGAGCGGGGCATCCTCACGCCGGGCGACTTCCTCCCCATCGCCGAGGAGACCGGGCTGATCGTCCCGATCGGCAGCTGGATCACGGCGACCGCGGCCCGGGCCCTCGGCCGCATCCGGGACCTCTACCCCGAGCGCTTCGGCGGGCTGATCATGAGCATCAACATCTCGGCCCGCCAGCTGGCGTCCCCGTACCTGCTCGACGACGTGGCCGCCATCCTCGACGAGACCGGCCTGCCCCACGGCGCCCTGATGCTGGAGATCACCGAGACCGACCTGATGGACGTCGAGGTCTCCGGGCTGGCCCTCGGCAAGATGCAGGACCTCGGCGTCCACGTGGCCGTCGACGACTTCGGCACCGGCTGGTCGTCGCTCCGCTACCTGCGCCAGTTCCCCGTCGACGTGCTCAAGATCGACCGCTCCTTCGTGGCCGGCCTCGGGCGGGACACCGAGGACGAGGCCATCGTCGCCGCCGTCATCGACCTGGCCCACGCCATGGGCCTGAGCGCCGTGGCCGAGGGGGTCGAGGAGCAGATCCAGCTCGACCGGCTGCGGGCCCTCGGCTGCGATGCCGCCCAGGGCTGGCTGCTCGGCCGCCCCATGGCCGAGGCCGACCTGATCGACCTCCTCGACACCCAGGCCTGACCGTCAGGCGCCCACCACGGCCTGGACCAGCGCCAGGATGCCACCGAGGAACGACGTCAGGACGAGGAGCAGCACCGTCTGCTGGCGGAACGCCTGGTGCATCTCGCCGAGGATGCGGTGCTCCGACGCCTCGATCTTGAGGTCGAACCGCTCGACGACCTGGTCGAACCGCTCGTCGACCCGCTCGAAGCGCTCGTCGGAGCGAGCGTCCATCTGGTCGAACCGGACGTCGATCTGGTCGAACCTCAGGTCGACCTGGTCGAACCGGGCATCGACCTGCTCGAACCTCAGATCGACCTGCTGGAACCGGGCGTCGGTGCGGGTCCCCATCTGGTCGAACCGGAGGTCGATCTGCTCGAAGCGGAGGTCGACCTGGTCGAACCGGGCATCGACCTGCTCGAACCTCAGGTCGACCTGCTGGAACCGGGCATCGACCTGCTCGAACCTCAGGTCGACCTGCTGGAAGCGCGCGTCGGTGCGGGTCTCCATCTGGTCGAACCGGACGCCCATCTGGTCGAACCGGGCGTCGGTGCGGGTCTCCATCTGGTCGAGGCGGAGGTCGATCTGGTCGAACCTCAGGTCGACCTGCTGGAACCGGGCGTCGGTGCGGGTGTCGATCTGGTCGAACCGGAGGTCGACCCTCTCGAAGCGGGTGTCGAGCTCCTCGCGGAGCCACTCCTTGGTGACGGGATCCTCTGGGAGCGCATCGAGCAAGGCGTCGCTCTCCTCGTCACCGATCAGGGGTTCGAGCCGGTCGTGGAGCCGGCGGCGCATCGTGGGATGCAGAGACATGGGGCCCTCTCTGGTCATGCATGGGTGGGGGTGCAGCCGTGAGGGGAAGTGGGGGGAGGGTACGACGGGTGGCAGAGGGTGTCCAACACCTCTGGCGAGTTCAGCCCGCCGAGTAGAGGGCGAGAGCCTCGTCGAGGGTGAGGTCGGCGACGCCGGGGGACTCGGCCACCGCGGCGAGCCAGGGCGGGCGGACCCGGGCGGCGACGGCGAGCGGCGTCTCCAGGGTCGAGCCCTCGACCGCCTGGTGGACCCAGGAGAGGGCGTAGTCGGGGGGCCGGACGTCGCGGGTCAGCTCGACCAGGGCGAAGGGGTCGGGCGGGCCGGCGGGGAGCACCGCCTCGGCGATCATCATCGGGGACCCGGGCGCCGGGCCGCCGCCGGCCAGCCCGGGACCGTCGAGCAGGACGGCGCCCCGCACCGCACCGGGGCAGGCGCCGGCCACCAGCAGGGCGACGTAGGCGCCGAGGCCCCGGCCCACCACGGTCACCG
>JBQGCF010000232.1:0-38770 GCA_052038315.1 Iamia sp. | reverse complement strand
GCATCAGGCCCCGTCGGGGCTGCCGCCCGGCCCACCGGACTGGCTCGCGGGTTCGCCGGCGCCCGCCGGGGCGTCAGGCGTACCTCTCGTGCGCGAGCTTGTCGGCCCGCTCTGACAGGGCGGGGGCGTCGATGCTGGCGGCGAGGGCGGCGAAGCCGTCCTGCGGGCCGGTCCAGCGGAGGGCGTCGACCGAGTCCGGCACCGGGGCGTCGAGCTCCAGGGTGGCGATCCGCTTGAACAGCAGGGCCTCGGCCTTCTGCTCGACCAGCGTGGCGGCCAGGCCGGCGGCGCCCCGCACGTTGATGTGCCAGGTCGCCGGGTCGGCCGGGATGTCCTCGATGTGGCCGAAGGCCCGCAGCACCGTGGCGGCGGACTTGGCCCCCCAGCCCGGCAGGCCGGGGAAGCCGTCGGCCGAGTCGCCCACCAGGCCGAGCCAGTCGGGGATCGACTCGGGCGGCACGCCGTACTTCTCCAGCACACCGTCGGCGTCGATGGTGACGCCCTTGCGCCGGTCCATCTGGACGATCTTGCCCCCGACGACCTGGCCCAGGTCCTTGTCCGGGGTGCAGATCACGACCCGCTCGACCTCGTCGTCCTCGGCGGCCCGGACGGCCATGGCGCCCAGGGCGTCGTCGGCCTCGACCTCGACCATCGCCATCGTGCAGATCCCGGCCGCCTCCAGGACCTCCTCCAGCAGCGGGAACTGCTGCTTCAGGTCGGGGTCGACGCCGGAGCCGTCCTTGTAGGTCGGCCACAGGTCGTTGCGGAACGACTCGATGACGTGGTCGGTGGCCACGCCGACGTGGGTGACGCCGTCCTCCAGCATCCGCAGGATCGAGCCGACGACGGACCGGGTGGCGTTGACCTCCCGGCCGGCCTCGGTGACGTGCCCGGGCCCCGGTGCGTAGAAGTACCGGAACAGCTCGTAGGTCCCGTCGACGAGGTGGATCTCCATCAGCTTCTCTCCATGCGGATCTCGGTGATGGCGTAGCCGTCGACGCCGGTGACGCGGAAGGTGGCGCCCTCGACGTGGACCTCGTCGCCCAGCACCGGCACCCGGTCGAGGGCGCCGATCATGAACCCGGCGACGGTGTCCCAGTCGCCGTCGGGCAGGACCACGCCGGTGTCGTCGGCCAGCTCGTCGGGGCGCAGCCCGCCCTCGAACCGGTAGGCGCCGTCGCCGACGGGCCGGCAGCGGCGGCCCCGGCGGTCGGTCTCGTCCTCGAAGTCGCCGATCAGCTCCTCGAGCACGTCCTCCAGCGTGACGATGCCGACGACGACGCCGTGCTCATCGACCACGACCGTCAGCATCTGGTGGCTGGTCCGCATCTCGACGAGGAGGTCCTCGAGGCGGTGGTGCTCGTGGGTGGCGGGGACGCTCCGGGCCAGCTCGCCGGCGGTGACCTTCATCCGGTCGACCGGCTCGACGAGGAGGATGTCCTTGACGTGGATGGCCCCGACGACGTGGTCGAGGTCGCCGCCGTGGACGAGGATCCGGGACCGCCCCGACGTGCGGGCCAGGGCGGCGACATCGCTGATCCGGGCCCACTCCTCGACGGCGACGATGTCCCGCCGGGGGGTCATGGCCGCCGCTGCGTCGAGCCCGGACAGCTCGAGCGAGCGGCTGAGGAGGCGGTGCTCCTCGACGGCGATCGAGCCGTGGCCGGCCGACTCGTCGAGCAGGAGCAGGAGGTCGGCCGGGGCGTGGGCCATGGCCAGCTCGGGCTGGGGCTCGACCCCGACGAGCTTCACCACGCCGTTGGCCATCAGGTTCAGCAGGGCGATGACGGGGCGGAAGATCAGGGCGAAGGCCCGGAAGGGGCGGGCGAGGGTGAGAGCCGAGGACTCGGGGTGGGCGATGGCCCACGACTTGGGCGCCATCTCGCCCACGACCATGTGGAGGAAGACGACGAGGGTCAGGGCGATGGCGAAGGCGATGGCGTGGCTGACGGCCTCGTGGAGGTCGAGCGGGTGGAGGGCGTCCTCGATCAGGTGGGCGACGGCGGGCTCGGCGACGGCACCGAGCAGTAGCGAGCAGATCGTGATGCCGAGCTGGGCGCCGGCCAGCATCAGCGATAGCTCCTTGATGCCCCGCAGCGCGTGGTGGGCCCGCTTGTCGCCCTCGGCGGCCAGCTGTTCGATGCGGGACCGCCGGGCCGCCAGCAGGGCGAACTCGGCGGCGACGAAGAACCCGTTGGCGGCCAGCAGCACGACCGCCGCCCCCAGCGCCAGCGGCGTGCTCATCGACCGGCCCCCCGCGACTCGGATGGTGCCTGGCACCGTCCGAGTCGGCGGGCGCAGAGGGAGATCATCGGCTCACCTTGGAGTCGGGGGTCGAGGCGCCGTGGGCGGAACCGCCCTTGGCGGTGGAGGCGGGGCGGGGCTGGTCGTCGGCGTCGACGAGCGGGGTGAGGCGGACCGACGTGATGGCCCAGCCGTCCATGGCCAGGACCTCGATCCCGACCCCGTCGACCTCGACCGCATCGCCCACCACCCCGAGCCGCTGCAGCCGGGACATCACCAGACCGGCCACGGTGTCGTAGGCCTCGCCCTCCGGCAGCTCGACGCCGGTCGATCGCTCGATCTCGTCCAGCCGCAGCCGGCCCGGCACCGTCCACGTGCCGTCGGGGCCGGCCTCGGCCTCGGGCAGGGTCGGGTCGTACTCGTCGCTGATGTCGCCGACCAGCTCCTCGACGATGTCCTCCAGGGTGACCACGCCGGCCGGGGCGCCGTGCTCGTCGGCGACGATCGCCATCTCGGTGCCCTCCCGGCGCAGCTCGGCCAGGACGGTGCGGAGGGTGGCGACCTCGGGGACGACGAGGGGCGGCCGGGTCAGCGCCGCGACGGGGGTGCTGTCGAGGGCGTCGTCCTCCACGTCGAGGAGGTCCTTGGCGTGGACGACGCCGAACACGCCGCCCTCCTCGTCGAGCACGGGGAAGCGGGAGTGGGCCTCGGCGACCCGGCGGCGGAGCTCCTCGCACGTCGCCGTCGACTCGATGGTGGCCACCCGGTTCCACGGCACCATGGCCGCCGACGCCAGCAGCGCCCCGAAGTCGATGGCCCGCTCCAGCAGGGCGGCCTGGCGGATGGTCAGCTTCCCGCTCTCGGCCGACTCCTCGACGATGATGTCGAGCTCCTCGACCGAGACGCCGCCGGCCAGCTCCTCGACCGGCTCGATGCCGACGGTCCGCAGCAGCCGGTTGGCGGCGCCGTCGGAGATGCGGATCACCGGTCCGGCGAGGCGCAGGAACCAGTGGGTCGGCCCGGCCAGGCGCCGGGCGACGCCCTCGGGCCGGGCGATGGCCAGGTTCTTGGGGGCCAGCTCGCCGACGACCATCTGGCCGACCGTGGCGATCAGCAGGCCGAGGCCGACGGCGACGCCGATCCGGGCCCCCTCGGGGACGCCGACCCAGCCGACGACCGGCTCGAGGGCCTGGCCCAGCGTCGGCTCGGCGATGAAGCCGACGACCAGCGAGGTGATCGTGATGCCGAGCTGGGCGCCGGAGAGCATGAAGCTGAGCCGCTTGTGGACGGCGACGGCCCGCCGGGCCTTCCGGTCACCGTGCTCGGCCCGCTCCTCGAGCTTGGCCCGGCGCACGGCCACGAACGCGAACTCGGCGGCCACGAAGTAGCCGGTGCCGAGCGTCAGCAGGAGGACGGCCAACAGGCCGAGGGCGGTCCACACGCCAGGAGGACGCTACTGCGCGGCGCGGTCAGGTCGTGGCGACGGCGGCGCCGACGACGGAGCGGACGTCGGCGGCCCCGCCCCGCATCCCGTCCTCGCCCACCTCGATGACGTGGGCGTGGCCGAAGCCGGCCGGGTCGAGGGTGGCCCGCTCGACCCGGTGGCCCCGCTCGGCCAGGCCCGCGTCCCAGCCCTCGGGGGCGTGGGCCTCGACCCGGACGACCTGGTCGCGCACCGACCACGTGTCGAAGCCCTGGCCGGTGCCGGAGGCGAGGACGAAGCGAGGCGCCTCGATGGCGGCGCCGGGCTCCTCGCCGCCGGCGAGGGTGCGGGCGAGCAGCTGGAGCACGACGTGGGGCTGCGAGTCGCCGCCCATGGTGCCGATCACCTGGCGCAGCGAGCCGTCGGGCCGGGTGACGAGGGCGGGGGACAGGGTGTGGGGCGGCTTGCGCCCGGGGGCGTACTCGGCCGGGTGGCCCTCCTCGAGGGTGAAGCCGATGCCCCGGTTGTGGAGGAGGATGCCGGTGCCGGGCACGGCGACGTGGCAGCCGTAGCCCGAGGCGTTCGACTGGATCAGGCTGACGCCCATGCCCTCGCCGGCGACGGCGCAGAGGTAGATCGTCCCGCCCCCGGCGGCCGGGGCGCCGACGTCGCTGCGGGCGCCGGGGTCGAAGCCAGCCGCCTTTGCCGCCACGACCTCGTCGGCGATCAGGGCCGCGCCGCTGGCCCCATCGTGGAGCAGGGCCGGGCGGTCGTGGGCGGCGAGGCGGGTGGCCTCGACCATCAGGTGCGCCCACTCGGGCGTGTCGGCGGCGGGCAGGTCGTCGCCGACCAGATGCTCGACGATGGCGGCCGACAGCACCGACAGGTAGCCCTGCGACACCGGCGGCACCGTCCAGACGTCGTGGCCCCACACCCGCCGGCCGATCGGGTCGCGCCACAGCGCCTGCGACGTGGCCAGGTCGTCCTCTGTGTAGAGGCCCCGGCCCACCTCGATCAGCGCCGCCCCGAAGGCGCCCTCGTAGAACGCCTCCCGCCCGCCGAGGGCGACCGCCGTGAGCGTGCGGGCCAGCTCGGGCCGCCGGACCCGGCCCCCGACGGCGGGACGGATCGTCGTCAGCTCGTCGCAGCCCTCGACGCCGGCGAGGCGGTCGAGGGTGAAGACGAGGAGCGGCGAGGCGGGGAAGCCCTCGGCGGCGAGGCGGATGGCCGGGGCGAGGACGTCGGCGAGGGGGAGGCGGCCGTGGCGCTGGTGGAGGTTCACCCAGCCGTCGACGCAGCCGGGGACGGTGGCGGTGCGGACGTCGCCGGTGAAGGGCATGACCGTGTGGCCCTCGGCCCGGAGGGCGGCGGCGTCGGCCCCCGACCCGGCCCGGCCGGCGGAGTCGAGCACCTCGGGCATGCCGGGCTCGTCGGGGTGGTGGACCAGGGCGAAGAGGTCGCCGCCCATCCCGCACATGTGCGGGGTGGTGACGGTGAGGACGGCGCTGGTGGCGATGGCGGCGTCGGCGGCCGTGCCCCCGGCGGCCAGGACCTCGATCCCGGCGGACGAGGCGAGGTGGTCGACCGAGCAGACCATGCCCCCCGGTCCGTAGGTGGTCGGCCAGCGTCGGGTGCTCGGGGGAGTCGCCATGGCCCCGACGCTACGCTGGCTCGATGGTGAGACCGTCCGCCCCTGAGGAACCTGGCAGTCCCCAGCCGGACCGTCGCCCGCGGGTGGGCGACGTCCGGCGTCCCGAGGGGGTGAGCCCTCGTGGTTGAGGTCTGGCCCGAGCTGGTGCTCGTCCTCGTCCTGGTGATCCTCAACGCCGCCTTCGCCGGCAGCGAGATGGCCCTGGTGTCGCTGCGCGAGTCGCAGCTGCAGCGGCTGGAGGCCAAGGGCCGGCGGGGCCGGGCCCTGGCCAAGCTGGCCCGCGACCCCAACCGCTTCCTGGCCACCATCCAGATCGGCATCACGCTGGCCGGCTTCCTGGCCTCGGCGGCCGCCGCCGTCTCGCTGGCCGAGCCGCTGGAGGACCCGCTCGGGTTCCTGGGCGGTGCGGCCCAGCCGGTGTCGATCGTGGTCGTGACGTTGCTGCTGTCGTACGTCACCCTCGTCTTCGGCGAGCTGGCCCCCAAGCGCATCGCCATGCAGCGGGCCGAGGGCTGGGGCCTGGTCGCGGCCCGCCCGCTGAGCGTCGTCGCCCAGCTGACCCGGCCGGTGGTGTGGGTGCTCAGCCGGTCGACCGACATCGCCGTGAAGCTGCTCGGCGGCGACCCCGACCGCCACGGCGAGGAGGTCACTGAGGACGAGCTCCGGGACATGGTCGCGGCCCAGCCCGGCTTCACCGAGCACCACCGCACCATCCTCACCGGCGCCTTCGAGATCGCCGGCCGCACGCTGCTCGAGATCGTCCAGCCCCGGCGCGACGTCTTCGTCCTCCCGCCCGAGCTGCCGTGCCACGAGGGCCTGCTGGCCCTGGCCGGCTCCAACCACACCCGGGCACCGGTGGCCACCGACTCCAACCTCGACGAGTTCGTCGGCGTCGTCCACCTGCGCGACCTCGTCAACACCACCGACGCCACCGTCGGCGAGGTGACCCAGCCGGCCCCGGCCTTCCCGGAGACGGCCAAGGTCCTCGACGCCCTCCGCACCATGCAGTCGGGCCACCACCAGATGGCGATCGTGATCAACGAGCACGGCGGGACCGAGGGCATCGTCACCGTCGAGGACCTGTTGGAGGAGCTGGTCGGCGAGATCTACGACGAGACCGACCAGGACATCCTCAGCGTCCGCAAGGAGCCGGACGGGGCCCGGGTGCTGCCCGGCCGCTTCCCGGTCCACGACCTCAAGGACATCGACGTCGTCCTGCCCGAGGGGCCGTACTCGACGGTGGCCGGGCTGGTGCTCGACCGCCTCGGGTTCATCCCCGAGCAGCCCGGTGACACCGTGTCCCTCGACGGCTGGCTGCTCGAGGTCATGGCCGTCGACGGCCGGGCCATCACCGAGGTCCGCCTGCGCGTCGACCCCTCCGGGGCGACGGCGCGCGGGACCGACGACGAGGCCTACGCCACTGGCCACTCGTAGGTGACGCCGGTCAGCTCCTGGGACACGTCCCAGAGGCGGGTGGCGTCCTCCTGGCTGTGCGAGCGCTTCGTGCTGTCGACCCGCGTCGGCCCGCCTCGCATCTCGAACAGCCCGGCCGGGCCGAAGTACTCGCCGCCCCGCACGTCGGGCATGGTCGCCGCGTAGAGCTGGGGGAGGGCGCCGGCGGCGGCCGGCTGGGCGGCGATGCGGTTGAAGGCCGACCACATCCGCACGCCGATGCGGCTCCCGCTCAGCTCGGGCCCGGCGGCCTGCAGGTGCGTCGAGGCGTAGCCCGGGTGGGCGGCCACCGACACCAGCCCGGTCTTGGCGGCCCGGGCCCGCCGGTCGAGCTCGTAGGCGAAGAGCAGGTTGGCCAGCTTCGACTGCCCGTAGGCCAGCTAGCGCTGGTGGCGGCGCTCGCCCTGGAGGTCGTCCCACCGCATGCGCCCGCCCCGGTGCGCGCCCGACGAGGTGGTGACGACGCGGGCCTCGCTGGCCAGGAGCGTCGGCAGCAGCAGCCCGGCCAGGGCGAAGTGGCCGAGGTGGTTGGTGCCGATCTGGACCTCGAAGCCGTCGGCCGTGGTCGACCGGGGGAGGGCCATGACGCCGGCGTTGTCCATCAGCACGTCGAGCCGGGGCGCCCGCTCGGCGATGTCGGCCGCCGCGGCCCGCACCGACCCGAGGTCGGCCAGGTCGAGCGTGACCACCTCGGGCTCGGCGCCGGTGGCGACGGCGGCCACCTCGTCGCGGGCCCGTTCGGCCTTCTCGGCGTTGCGGGCGGCCATGAGGACGCGCCCGCCGGCCCGGGCCAGGGCGAGGGCCGACTCCAGCCCCAGCCCGCTCGTGGCCCCGGTGACGACGATCGTGCGGCCGTCCTGCGAGGGGATGTCGGCAGCGGTCCAGTCGGCGCTCATGGGCCTAGGTTGCCCCGGTGGACACCCGGCCCGCAGCCCTCGCCGTCGTGGCGGGCGGCGGTGCGGCCGGGGCGCTGGCGCGGTGGGCGATCGTCGCCACCTGGCCGACGGCGGCCGGCGGGGCCGGGTGGGGGACGCTGGCGGTCAACCTCCTCGGCTGCTTCCTGCTCGGCGTGCTGGCCGCCCGGGCCGCACCCGACACGCTGCTGCGCCTCGGGCTGGGCACCGGCGTGCTCGGCGGCTTCACCACCTTCTCGACGCTGGTGGTCGAGACCGACCGGGGCCTGGCCGCCGGTCGCCCCGGCGTCGCCCTCGGCCTCCTCGCCGTCAGCCTCGTCGGCGGCGTGGCCCTGGCCCGGGTCGGCGAGCAGGTGGGCGGCCGTCCGTCGTGACCGTCGCCCTCTTCGTCGTGGCCGCCGCCGGCGGGGCCGTCCTCCGCCACCTCGTGGCGACCGGGCTGCGGGACGCGCGCACCGGTGTCCTCGTCGCCAACGTCGTCGGCAGCTTCCTGCTCGGCCTGCTCGCCGGGTCGAGCCACACGGTGGTGGTCGTCCTCGGCACCGGCTTCTGCGGCGCCCGGACGACGTGGTCGACCTTCGCCCACGACGTGGCCACCGAGACGGCCACCGGTGACCGGCGCCGGGCCGCAGTCCACGCCGCGGTGTCGCTCGCCCTCGGCCTGGCCGCCGCGGCCCTCGGCCTCGGCCTGGCCTGACGCCTGCGACCTGGCTTCGGCCTCAGCCTTCGATGACGTCGGTGATCGACTCCATGATGTCGATGATCTCGTAGTCGCTCGGCGTGTAGACCCGGGCCACGCCGGCCGCCTCCAACGTGGCCACGTCGCCGGTGGGGATGATCCCGCCGACGACGAGGTGGATGTGGGCGGCGTCGTGCTTGGCCAGGCCGTCGGTGATCTGCTGGGCCAGCTCGACGTGGCTGCCGGACAGGACCGAGGCGCCGATCAGGTCGACGCCCTCCTCGACGGCGGACTGGACGATGTCGTCGGGGCTGAGGCGGATGCCGGAGTAGACGACGTCGAAGCCGACGTGGCGGGCCGACACGGCGATGACCTCGGCGCCGTTGGAGTGGCCGTCGAGGCCGGGCTTGCCCACGAGGATCTTGGGGCGGCGGCCCAGCTGGTCGGCGAGGGCCTGGATGCGGGTGCGGAGGGCCTCGACCCGGTCGCCGGCCAGGCCCAGCTGCTGGCCATCGACGCCGGTGGCCGGGCGGTACTCGCCGAAGACCTCGCGCAGCGCCGCCGCCCACTCGCCGGTGGTGACCCGGGCCAGGGCGCACTCGATCGACGGCTCCATCATCGAGCTGCCGTCGCGGGCCGCGGCCTTCAGCGCGTCGAGGGCGGCGGCCGCTCTCTCGGCATCTCGGGTGGACCGGACCGCGTCGAGTCCCGCGACGGCATCGGCGTAGGCGCTCTCGTCGATCTTGAACAGGCCGCCGTCCTCGCCGCCGAGCAGCGGCGACGGGATGCCCTCGGTCCACCTGTTCAGGCCGACGACGATCTGCTCGCCGCTGTTGATCTTGCTGACCCGCTCGCTCATCGAGCGGACGAGGGCCGACTTCAGGTAGCCCGACTCGATGGCGGGGATGACGCCGCCCATGCCGAGGATCGTCTCGATCTCGGCCCGGGCCTGCTCGATCAGGTCGGCCACCTTGGACTCGACCACGACCGAGCCCTCGAACAGGTCGGGGTACTCGAGCAGGTCGGTCTCGTAGGCGAGGATCTGCTGGAGGCGCAGCGACCACTGCTGGTCCCACGGGCGGGGCAGCGACAAGGCCTCGTTCCACGCCGGCAGCTGGACGGCCCGGGCCCGGGCGTCACGGCTGAGGGTGACCCCGAGGGCCTCGATCAGGATGCGCCAGGCGTTGTTCTCGGGCTGGCTCTCGGTCAGGCCCAGCGAGTTGACCTGCACGCCGTAGCGGAAGCGGCGGAACTTCGGGTCCTCGACGCCGAAGCGCTCCTTCGTGTAGCTGTCCCACAGCTCGCCGAAGGCCCGCATCTTGCACATCTCCTCGATGAAGCGGATGCCGGCGTTGACGAAGAAGGAGATGCGGCCGACGACCCGGGCGAACTGGTCGTCGTCGAAGTGGCCCCGCTCCTTGATCAGGTCGAGGAGGGAGATGGCGTTGGCCAGGGCGAAGGCGAGCTCCTGCACGGGCGTGGCCGCCGCCTCCTGCAGGTGGTACGAGCAGATGTTGGAGGCGTTCCACTTCGGGACCTCCTCCAGGCAGAACTCGTACATCTCGGCGATGATCCGGAGGCTGTCGGCCGGCGGGAAGATGTACGTCCCCCGGGCCAGGTACTCCTTGATCAGGTCGTTCTGGGTGGTGCCGGTGAGCTTCGAGATGTCGACGCCCCGCTCGCGGGCCACGGCGATGTACATGGCGAGCAGCCACATCGCCGTGCCGTTGATGGTCATCGAGGTGTTCATCTCCTCGATGGGGATCTCGTCGAAGAGGACGTGCATGTCCTCGACCGAGTTGATCGGCACGCCGACCTTGCCCACCTCGGGGCGGGCGATGGGGTCGTCGGAGTCGTAGCCGCACTGGGTCGGGAGGTCGAAGGCGATCGACAGCCCCGTCTGACCGGCGGCCAGGTTCTGGCGGTACAGGGCGTTGGAGGCCTTGGGACTGGAGTGGCCCGAGTAGGTCCGGATGATCCAGGGCCGCTCGCGGGTCGGCTCGCCGTCGGCGTCGTACAGGTGGTGGGCCCGGCGATCCTCGCTCATGGCCGGAAGGCTATTCCTGCCCCGGTTTCCGCCCCCAGCCCACCGCCGTTCGGTCATCGGCGGAGGAAGGTCGCGGCCACCGTCGCCATCGCGCTCACGATCGGTGCGAGCTGGCCCGCCCGATCCGACCACCTGGGCCAGGACGGCGCCGCTGATGGCGGACGCGCCGGCCCTGTCGGAGCATGCGCACCCGGCGGAGCGCGGTCCGTCGCGACGATGATCGTCACGTGGACTGGACCTTCGACACCGACCACGTCGTGCTCGGACGGCTGCGGGAGATCTGCCTCGCCCTGCCCGAGACGAGCGAGCGGCTGAGCCACGGGTCGCCGACCTTCTTCATCCGGGGGAAGACGACCTTCGTCATGTACCTCGACGACCACCACGGCGACGGGATCCTCGGGATCTGGTGCGCGGCGCCCGACGGGGCGCAGGCGGCCATGGTCGAGGCCGAGCCCGAGCGGTTCTTCGTCCCGCCCTACGTGGGGCACCGGGGGTGGCTGGGGGTGCGGCTCGACACCGACGTCGACTGGGACGAGGTCGCCGGGATCGTCACCGATGCCTACTGCCGCGTCGCGCCGAAGACCCTCGTCCGGCAGGTCAGACCGGAGCCCTCGTGACGGGATCGGACCGGATCCACGAGGTCCGACCCCGTCACGCAGGCAGTTCCAGAGGACGTCCGGATCCACGAGGACGTCATCCAGGGGGATGTGCACCCACCCTCTTCCTGCGGGGGCACGAGGGGGATGATAAGCAGACCTAACAGGGCTTGGCAAGGCCCCTCGGCAGATCTTCTCAGAAGCGGCCGAGCCGGCCGGCCTGGAAGTCCTCGTAGGCCTGGTGGAGCTCGGCCTTGGTGTTCATCACGAACGGGCCCATCCAGGCGACCGGCTCGCCGATCGGGCGGCCGCCGAGGAAGAGCACCTCGAGGGCGTCGGTCCGGCTGTCCTGCACCCGGTTGGCGCTGACGGCCACGCTCTCGCCGGCGGTGCCGGATCCGAAGACGACCGTCTGGCCGGCCTCGATCGGGCGCCGGTCGGGGCCGATGTCGCCGCTGCCGGCCAGGACGTAGCCGAGGGCGTTGAAGTCCTCGGGCCAGGGCAGGACCAGCTCGGCACCGGGGGCGACGGTGGCGTGGACCATCGAGATCGGCGTGTGGGTCGACCCCGGGCCCCGCTGGTCGGCGACCGTGCCGGCGATCACCCGGACCAGGGCCCCGGCGTCGGGGCTGGCGGCCAGCGCGACCTCGCCGGAGCGCAGGTCCTGGTAGCGGGGCGCAGCCATCTTCTGCCCGCTGGGCAGGTTCACCCACAGCTGGATGCCGTGGAAGAGGCCGCCGCTGGCGACGAGGGCCTCCGGCGGGCGCTCGATGTGGAGGATGCCCGAGCCGGCGGTCATCCACTGCGTGTCGCCGTTGGTGATGACGCCGCCGCCCCCGTGGCTGTCCTGGTGCTCGAAGGTGCCGTCGATGATGTAGGTGACGGTCTCGAAGCCGCGGTGCGGGTGCCAGCTGGTGCCCCTCGGCTCGCCGGGGGCGTACTCGACCTCGCCCATCTGGTCCATGTGGACGAAGGGGTCGAGGTCGGCCAGGTCGATCCCGGTGAAGGCCCGGCGGACGGGGAAGCCCTCGCCCTCGTAGCCGGTCGGGGCGGTGGTCAGGCTGCGGATCGGACGGGACCGGGCCCGGTCGACGGCCGGGATGCGGTCGAGGGTGGTGAGGTCGTCGACGGTGGTGGCGGGCATGGCGTGCTCCTCGGTCCGAGGGAAGTACTTGCACACGCAACTAACGCCGCCCGCCCCCCGGTATTCCCCCGCAACTTCGAGCGATTCATCCACACATGTGGGGACGAATCGCTCAAAGCTCGGGAGGGGCGGGGCGGTGGAGGACGTCGGCGAGGCCGGCGGCGGCCTTGTCGCCCATGCGGTCGAAGCCGGCGCCGACGAGGGGGTCGGCCAGCTTGGCCGGGCCCTTCATGACCAGGTCGGCGTCGTAGGTGACGGCGGTGCCGCCGTCGGTGATGGCCTCGACCGAGATGCGGTCGTAGGACGTGAGCACCGGCGTCTCGGACACGGCCAGCAGCCGCCGCTCGGCCGGTTCGTACTCCTCGACCCGGTAGTGCATCGTGCGCTCGCCGCCGGCGGCCTGGACCGTCACGTCGTACTCGGCGCCGGGGCCCGGCCCGTCCCCCACGACCTGCTCGGACGCGGTGATGCTCGGGTCCCACACGGCCAGGTGGCGGAGGTCGGCCATCCAGGCGAAGGCGGTGTCGGGGTCCCACCCCGTGGTCTGGGTCGTCGTGTAGCGGGCCATCCCCCGCGGCTTCCCGCGCCGGTCGCCGGCCAACCCCCTCAACCCAGAGGGTCGACCGGGAGGTGGAGGATCCCGTTCTGTCAGTCCCGGTCCCCCGAGGCGGGGGACCAGGACTGACAGAACGTCGTGGTGGCTTCGCCGATCACCCGGGATGCGGCGCGAGACCTGGCTTCGGCGCGAGACCCGTTCTCGGCAGGTGGAGGACGGTGGGGGCGGTGCGGCCGCGGAGGGTCACGGTGTCGGCGGGCTGCCAGCAGGCGGCCTCGGCGGACGGGGCGGCCTCGACGGCCGAGCCCGAGGCGATCAGCCCGCCGGGGGCGTCCTTGGCCAGCTCGGTCAGCCGGGCGGCCTCGTTCACCGGATCGCCGATGACCGTGTACTCGAAGCGCTGCTCGGCGCCGATGTTGCCGGCGACGGCCCGGCCGGCGGCGATGCCGATGCCGGCCCGGCAGTCGGGCACCTCGAGGGCGAGGCGGCGGGCCAGGTCCCGGCCGGCGGCCAGGGCGCAGCCGGCCGGGTCGTCGTGGGGGCCGGGGGCCCCGAAGACGGCCAGGGCGGCGTCACCCTGGAACTTGTTGATCCAGCCGCCGTGGTCGTCGACGGTGGCGACGACCACGGCGAAGAAGCGGTTGAGCACGTCGACCACCACGTCGGGCGGGTTGTCGGCGGCCAGCCGGGTCGAGGCCACGATGTCGACGAACAGCACGGCGACGTCGCGCTCCTCGCCCCCGAGGGCGCTGTTGGCCACCGCCTCCTCGACGATCGGGGCGCCGACGTGGCGGCCGAACACGTCCCGCAGCCGCTCCCGCTCCCGCAGCCCCTCGACCATGCGGTTGAAGCCGGCCTGCAACAGCCCGACCTCGCTGCCGTCGTAGACCGGGATCTCGACGTCGAGGTCCCCCTTGGCCACCTGCTGCAGGCCCTGGCGGACGGACCGCACCGGGTCGGCGACCGCCTTGGCGCCGAGGAACGTCGACCACAGCCCCACGGCGAAGGCGGTGCCGCCGAGGGCGATCATGGTCACCGCCAGGGAGAAGCGGCTGGTGTCGGACTCGACCACCCCGAAGATCCCGGTGATCACCAGGCCGAGGATGGGGACGCCGGTGCCCAGCGACCAGGTCAGCAGCTGGCGGGCGGTCACCCCCGGCAGGCGGGGCCGGTCGAGGGCGCCGACGGCGAGGGCCCGGGCGGCCAGCGGGCGCAGCATCCGCTCGGTGGTCAGGTAGGTCAGGGCGCTGGTGGTGAGGCCGCCGAGGATGATCGGGAAGCCGACGCGGGTGATCAGCCGGGGCGTCAGCAGGCCGTTGATCGTGGCGAAGACGACCGCCGACAGCAGCCAGAGCCGGATCTGCACGCGGAACAGCCGGATCGGGCTGCGGAGGACGGCGACCTCCTCCTCGGCGGTCGGGGCCCGTCCCTCCAGCAGCCAGGCCCGGGCCGGCCGCATCCGCCGGTTGCCCCAGATCGTCCCGATCAGCACGGCCAGCGGGGCCCAGATCGCGGCCAGGACGAGGTTGAGCACGATGGCGTCGTCCTCGTCGGCCAGCGGCTCCGACGGGAGCACCCAGACGGCGAAGGCGAAGACGGCGACGACCCCGACCAGGTTGGTCAGCGAGACCGAGAGCCCGATGCCGGCCGACACCCGCCAGACGAGCCGTCGGTCGGCCTGCGGCGCCGCCGGCTCGACCGCCGGTACCACCGGCGGCGCCGGCTCAGCGGAGGGGGACGGCATCGGCGGGGGCGGGCGGGCCGAGGGCGGCGGGGTGGAGGATCGAGGCGAGGACGGCGGCGGCGTGGGCGGCGACGGGCGTGCAGCGGGACAGGAGGCGGGTGGCGTCGACGGCCCAGGCCCGGCCCTCGGCCACGGCCCGCAGGCCGGCGACCTCGGGGCGGGCGAGCAGCGACCGGCCCTCGGCCAGGGCGGCGTCCAGGCCGTAGCCGCAGGGGAGGAAGATCAGGACGTCGGGGTCGGCCTCGTCGACCTCGGCCCAGGTCACCCGGCGGGACGGGGCCCCGGGAGCGCCGAGGACGTCGACCCCGCCGGCCACCTCCAGCAGCTCGGGGACCCAGTGGCCGGCGATGAAGGGCGGGTCGCTCCACTCCAGGAGGAGGACGGTGGGGCGGGGCAGGTCGACCACGCCGGCCCGCACGACCGCCAGGTCCTCGTCGAGGCGGGCCACGGCCTCGGCGGCCCGGACCGGCCCATCGTCGCCCAGGGCCTCGCCGACCAGGCGCAGGTCCGAGCGCAGGCCCTCGAGGTCGACGGCCCCCAACCGCACCACCTCGGTGCCGGCGGGGACCTCGCAGGCCACCTGGTCGCCGGTGACGGCGCAGACGTCGCACACGTCCTGGGCCAGGACGAAGGCCGGGGCCAGCTCGTGCAACAGGGACCGGTCGGTGAGGTAGAGCGGCTCGCCGGCGGCGTGGGCGGCGGTGACGTCGGCGTCGAGGGCGGCCGGGTCGGCGGCGGCCTGCCCGGGCTCCGGGGCCGAGGCCAGGTTGGCCCGGGTCAGGACGGGGCGGCCGGCGACGGCGGGGTGGTCGCACTCGTGGCTGATGCCGACGATCCGATCGGCCCCGCCCAGGGCGCACACCAGGTCGGTGGCCGAGGGCACCAGGGTCGCCACGGTCCGATCTCCCACCGGCCCACCCTTCCACGAACTCGGGGGAGGAGATGACCGAAACCGGTCACCATCTCCCCCGAGTTCGGGTAGGGGTGGGGGCATGTCCTGGTGGCGATGGGTCGTGCGCAGGGTGGCGAGCGGGCTGTTCGCCATCGTCGTGGCGCTGGCCGGGGCGGTCCTCGGGGTGATGGCGTTCGGGGACACACCGGCCGAGATCGGGCCCTTCGACGCCACCTTCTCGGCCCGGCCCTCGCTCGACGGCGGCACCGAGGTGCACCTGGCCCCGCTGGGGCGGATCTCGCTCGACTCCCACTCCGGCCCGCTCGGGCTCGACCTGCGGGTCGACGAGCTGCGACCCGAGGAGGCCCAGGCCATCGCCGAGGACCCGGAGCTGCTCGAGGGGCTGGAGGGCGAGCTCGACGACGAGGTCCGCTCGGCCGTGCGGCGGCTGGCGATCCGCACCCTCGCCACCGCGGCGATCGGCGGGGCGGTGCTGTCGGGGCTCCGTCGCTTCCGGCCCCGGGCGATCCTGATCGGCACGCTCGTCGCCCTCCTCGCCGCCGGCGGGTCGATGGGCGCGGCGGTGCGCACGTGGCGGTCCGAGGCGCTGGCCGAGCCCCGCTACTCCGGGGTGCTGGCCCTGGCCCCGACCGCGGTGGGCGATGCCCGGGACGTGATCGACAAGCTCGACGACTACAGCGCCCAGCTGGCCGGCCTGGTCGAGAACGTGGCCGTGCTCTACCAGGCGGGGGAGTCGGTGCGGTCGTTCCAGCGCGACGCCGGCACCGTCGCCGTCCTCCACGTCAGCGACATCCACCTCAACCCGCAGGCCTTCACGCTGATCGAGGGTCTGGTCGACCAGTTCGCGGTCGACGTCGTGGTCGACACCGGCGACATCAACGACTGGGGCACCGAGGTGGAGGGGCGCTTCGCCGAGCTGATCGAGGACGTCGACGCGCCCTACGTCTACGTCCGGGGCAACCACGACTCGCAGGCGACGCAGCGGGCGGTCCGGCGCCAGGACAACGCCATCGTCCTCGACGACGATGCCGTCACCGTGGCCGGCATCCGCTTCTGGGGCGTGGGCGATCCCCGCTTCACGCCCGACAAGTCGCGGGCGGGCAGCGGCGAGGACGAGCAGCAGGTGGCCGACGACTTCGCCGCCGAGGTCGCCGTCGAGCTGCGGGTGGCCGACGAGGACGAGCCGGTCGAGGTGGCGCTGGTCCACGACCCCCGCACCGCCGCCGAGCTGGGCGGCCTGGCCCCGCTGGTGCTGGCCGGCCACCGCCACCGCCGCGCCGTCGAGGACCTGGGCGACGGCACCCAGCTGCGGGTCGAGGGCTCCACCGGCGGGGCCGGGCTGCGCAGCCTGCAGAAGGAGGACCCGGTGCCGCTCCAGGCCTCGATCCTCTACCTCGACCGCAGCGACGGCACCCTCCTCGCCGTCGACGGCATCACCGTCGCCGGCGTGACCCAGAGCGACGTGAGGATCGAGCGCGAGGTCATCCCCGACGAGGACGAGTAGCGGCCGAGCGGCGCGGGTACCGTGGCGGCCGGTGACAACGTTCGACCCGATCTCCGACGAGATCCCCGTGCCGCCCGAGCTGGCGGACGAGGTCGCACGGCGACGCGCCTGGGGCGCCGATACCCACGACGAGGTTTGGGACGGCGAGTACCGCATGGCACCACCACCACACGGGAGGCACGGCCTCCTGCAGTACGAGGTCGCCGCGGCCTTGCGGCCGTGGGCGAAGCAGGCCGGCCTCGCCGTGATCGTCGAGCTCGGCGTCGGGGTGCCCCGGGACTACCGAGCACCAGATGTCGGGGTCGTCAGCGACTTCGATCAGCAGTGGTTCCCCACCGCCGCGGTCGTCGTCGAGGTGCTGTCGCCGCGGGACACGGCGTGGGAGAAGCTGCCGTTCTACGCCCGGCACGAGGTCGACGAGGTCGTGATGGTCGATCCCCACGGGCGCACCGTCGTGTGGCTGGCCCGGGCGGGGGACGGCTACGAGGAGGTCCACCGGAGCGCGGTGCTCGGCGGCGACGTGGCCGACATCCTGGCTCCGGTCGACTGGCACTGAGGCCCTAAGCCTCGGGCGAGGGTTCCAGGGATGGGGTCGGGAGGGAGAGGACGGTGGTCTCGGCGCCGCCGTCGACCTCGACGACCTTGCCGGTGACCCAGCCGCCGGCGGGCGAGCAGAGCCACAGGGCGGCCGCCGCGATGTCCTCGGGGTCGCCGGCCCGGCCCATCGGGGTGCCGGACTCCAGGGTCGAGCGCAGGCCGTCGTCGGTCATCACGACCTCCAGCGAGCGGGTGGCCACGGCCCCGACGGACAGGGCGTTGACCCGGACCCGCGGCGCCCACTCCACGGCCAGCGACGTCGTGATCTTGTTGAGGGCGGCCTTGGCCGTGCCGTAGGCGGTGAAGCCCGGGACGACCTGCTGGCTCGACCGGGACGAGATGTTGAGGACGGCCCCGGTGCCGGCGGTGTCGACGATGGCCTGGGCCGCCGCCTTGGCCAGGAGGAAGGGCTGGACGGCGTTGAACTTGAAGGCCCGCTCCATGAAGCCGGCGCTGGTGTCGATGGCGGCGCGGGGCGGGGTGCCGCCGGCGTTGTTGACCACCACGTCGAGCCGGCCCAGCTCGGCCACCGCCCGGTCGACCAGGCCGACCAGCGCCTCGTCGTCCATCACGTCGGCCGGCGCGGCCACCGCCCGCCGGCCCAGGGCGGCGACCTCGGCGGCCACCGCCTCGACCTCCTCGGCGTTGCGGGCCGACACCACCACGTCGGCGCCGGCCTCGGCGAAGGCGAGGGCGATGGCCCGGCCGATGCCGTGGCTGCTGCCGGTCACGATGGCCACCTGCCCGTCGAGGCGGAAGCGGTCGAGGATCGTCATGCGCGGGACCCTAGGTGGGCGCGGCCGAGGACGTAGCAGGCGATCCCGGCGGCCACGCCCACGTTGAGCGAGTCGATCCCGACGGCCAGCGGGATGCGGGCCCGGACGTCGGCCGCCTCCTCGGTCCCGGCGGTCAGCCCGGGGCCCTCGGAGCCCAGCACCATGGCGACCCGCTCGTCGGGGGCCAGGGCGTCGGCCCAGGCGTGGAGGTCGACGGCGTCGTCGGAGGGGGTGAGGGCCACGACGGTGAACCCGGCGTCGCGCAGCGGCGCCAGGCCGTCGGGCAGGCGGTGGAGGCGGGCGTGCGGCACCCCGAAGCCGAGGCCCATCGACGCCCGGTTGGCCCGGCGGTAGAGCGGGTCGCACGAGGCGGGGTCGAGCAGCAGGGCGTCGACGCCGAGGGCCGCCGCGCTGCGGAGGATCACGCCCATGTTGGTCGGGTTGACCACCCCCTCGGCCACGACGACCCGTCGGGCGGCGGCCAGCACCTCGGCGACCGGGGGGAGCGGCCGGCGGGCGAAGGCGACCAGCGCGCCCCGGTGCGTCTGGTAGCCGGTGACGGCGGAGACGACGGCGGGCCCGGCCCGCAGGATCGGGACGTCGAGGGCCAGGCGGGCCGGGATCGGGTCGTCGCGCGCCGCGTCGACGAGGACGGCGGTGGCCCGGTACCCGGCGGCCAGCGCCCGCCCGGCCACGAGCTCGCCCTCGGCCACGAAGACGCCCTCCATGTCGCCGCCGGGGGCCTCCCGGCGCCGCCGCAGGTCGTGGTCGCGGAGCCCCATGAAGACCGCCAGGCGTGGGTCGTCGGGGTCGTCCACCACCACGTCTCGGGTCACGGTCCCATCATCGCCCCTGGTCCGTGGACGAACGCGCCGGGTGGCCGTCGTCGATGCCCACGGGCACGGGGAGCGCGGGTATCGTCACCCCCGAAGCCGTGACCGGGGGGTCGTGGCCTGAGCCAGGGGGGCTTCGCCATCGCCATCAGACGACGCGCCGAGCGGGGACGGTCGGGTGTGGTCCTGCCCGGGGACACCACCGCCACGACGACATCGCCCGCATTCGAGGAGGAGGACGAGGTCGTCGATCTCGGCCGCCCGCTGATCGGGTCCGTCCTGGTCGACCGGGGCGACATCGGCTCCGAGCCGCTGGAGGAGGCGCTCAAGCGCCAGGCGGAGGCCGGCCCGGGCGAGCGCCGCCGCATCGGCGAGATGCTCGTGTCCGAGGGCCTCGTCGGCATCACGTCCCTCGTGGCCGCCCTGGCCCAGCAGAACGGGCTCGAGCCCATCGACCTGCGCCAGAGCCCGCCCGACCCGGCGATCGCCGCCCGCCTGCCCGCCAGCGTCGCCGAGGAGCTCGACGCGCTGGCCGTCCGGGCCACCGCGACCGACGTGATCGTCGCCGTGGGCGACCCGTCGCGCCCGCGCCTGCGCCCGATGCTCGTCGCCGCCCTGGGCAGCCCGGTCATCCTCGTGGTGGCCGATCCCCGCGACCTGGCCCGGGCCCGGGCCGAGGTGGTCAAGACGACCGAGGGCCTGGGCGACATCATCCGCGCCTTCGAGTCCCGGGCGACCCCGTCGGTCGCCACCGGCGAGACCCTCGACTCCCTCCAGGTCGACGAGAACGCCCCGATCGTCCAGGTCGTCACCCGCATCATCGAGCAGGCGGTGGCCGGGCGCGCCTCGGACGTCCACATCGAGCCGATGGAGGACCGGGTCCGCGTCCGCAACCGCATCGACGGCGCCCTCAAGGAGGTGCTGTCGCTGCCCCCGTCGATGGCCCAGGCCCTCTCGAGCCGGATCAAGATCATGGCCGGGCTCAACATCGTCGAGCGGCGCCGGCCGCAGGACGGCCAGATCGAGACCGTCGCCGCCGGGCGCACCCTCGACATCCGCGTCAGCACGGCCGGCACGGTGTTCGGCGAGAGCGTCGTGCTCCGGATCCTCGACCGGGCCCAGGCCCTCCACGGTCTCAACGACCTGGGCATGCGGCCCGACGTCGAGGCCCGCTACCTCGACATCATCCAGTCGCCGTACGGCCTGGTCGTCTGCGCCGGGCCCACCGGCTCGGGCAAGACGACGACGCTCTACACCACCCTCCAGGCCGTCAAGACCGACGAGATCAACGTCATGACGGTCGAGGATCCGGTCGAGTACGTGTTCCCCGACATCAACCAGATGTCGATCAACGAGGTCGCCGGCCTGACCTTCGCCTCGGGCCTGCGGGCCATCCTCCGCCAGGACCCCGACACGATCCTCGTCGGCGAGATCCGTGACGTGGAGACGGCCCGGATCGGCATCCAGGCCGCCCTGACCGGCCACTTCGTGCTGTCGACGGTGCACGCCACCGACGCCGCCAGCGCCCTGCACCGCTTCATCGACATGGGCATCGAGGGCTACCTGCTGTCGTCGGCCCTGCTGGCCACGGTCGGCCAGCGGCTCGTGCGGCGGATCTGCCAGACCTGCATCGCGCCCCACGACCCCACGCCCGAGGAGCGCGCCTTCTACGAGCGGGCCGGCGGCGACCTCGACCTCGTCGACGGCTTCCGCATGGGCGCCGGCTGCGAGGCCTGCTCGGGCACCGGCTACTTCGGCCGGGTGGGCGTCTACGAGGTGCTGCGGATGACCGACGACCTGCGCAGCGGCCTGCTGGAGGGCGCCCACGCCGATGCCATCCGCAAGATCGCGGTGGCCGACGGCATGGTCCCGATGCAGGACCAGGCGATCGACCTCGTCGCCCAGGGCGAGACGACCGTCGCCGAGGTCATGCGCACCGTCTACGTGCTGTAGCAGGCGACCGTGACCGATCTCTCCGAGAGGCCCCTCGGCGCGCCGCGCCCCCGGGCATCGCAGCCGCCGGACCCCCGGTCGGTACCATCAGCACCGGTGTACGCGCGCGCTGGGCTCGAGCCCGACCTCCTGCAGTACGTGCAGGTCCTCCGCCGGCGGAAGGTGACGATCGTGCTGGTCACGATCCTCATCACCGGGATCGCGGTGGCCTTCACCTTCCTGTCCACGCCGGTCTACGAGGCCACCGCCACGGTGGTCCTCCAGGACACGGCGTCGCAGGACGTGGTCACGCCCTCGGGCGGCGGCGAGGACCGCACGGCGATCCAGACCGAGCTGGAGATCATGCAGTCCACCGAGGTGGAGCAGGAGGTCGAGCGGCGGGTCGGCAGCGAGGTCGACGTGAGCTTCCGCCAGCGCCCCGACACCAAGGTCGTGGCCCTGACCGCCTCCGACACCGATGCCGAGCAGGCGGCCGAGGCGGCCAACACCTACGCCGAGACCTACATCGAGATCCGCCGGGACCGGCAGGTCGAGGACTACCTCGCCACCACCGAGGACATCCAGGCCCGCAAGGCCGACGTCGAGGACGAGCTCGACTCGCTGACCGAGGAGCTCGACCGGATCAACAGCCTGGTCGTCGCCTTCCCGGCCGACGGGAACCCGGCCGACCTCGAGCGGCTGATCAACCAGCGCGACGCCGAGGCCGAGCAGATCGACACCCAGCGCGAGGCGCTGGAGGCCCGCATCAACAGCTACGAGGACCTGCTGTCCCGGCTGGAGCTGTCCTCCAACATCGCCCAGGGCGGCGCCCAGACGGTGAGCGAGGCCACGGTGCCGTCGTCGCCGTCGCAGCCCCGGCCGGTCCAGAACGCGGCCATCGGCCTGGTGATGGGCCTGGTGCTCGGCATCGTCGCCGCCTTCGTCAAGGAGCAGTTCGACGACACCTTCTCCCGCAAGGGCGGGCTGGAGGAGGTCGCCGGCGGGCTCCCGACGCTGGCCATCGTCCCCGAGTTCGGCACCCGCAGCCGCTCGACGGTCCACTCGCTCACCGACCCGAGCTCGTCGGTCGCCGAGGCCTACCGCACCCTGCGCACGTCGGTGCAGTTCTCGGCCATGGACCACGACGTCTCGGTCATCCAGGTCACCAGCTCGGTCTCCGGCGAGGGCAAGACGACCACCGCCGCCAACCTGGCCGTGGCCCTGGCCCGCTCGGGCCACCGGGTCGTGCTGGTCGACAACGACCTGCGCCGCCCCTCGCTCCACACCCTGTTCGGGCTGGACAACGCGGTGGGCTTCACGTCGGTGCTGCTCCGCGACGCCGACCTGGCCGACGCCGTCCAGGCCGTCGAGTCCGAGCCCCGCCTGTCCGTGATCGCCTCGGGCCCCCGCCCGCCGGACCCCTCGGTGCTGCTCTCGCCCAACTTCACCCGGGGCTTCTTCGAGGAGCTGCGGGCCCGCTACGACTACGTCGTCCTCGACACCCCGCCGCTGCTGCCGGTCGCCGACGCCATGGTCGCCTCCGAGAGCGCCGACGCCGTCGTGTTCGTCGTCCGGGCCGGCTCGACCACGCGCCGCCAGGTGCACCGGGCGGTCGAGCTGCTCCAGCGCCTCGACATCCTCCTGCTGGGCACGCTGCTGACCCACACCGGTGACGACGGCGGCTACGGCGAGCTCTACGGCTACGGCTACGGCTACATCGGCTACGGGGCCCCGACCGAGGACCGTTCGGGCCGGCTCGGCCGCTGGCGGAGGGGCAGCAGCGAGTCGGTGGGCTCGGCGGACACCCGATCGAGATGAGCGCCTGGCTGCGCCGGCGCGCCGTCGCCGACCGCGTCCTCGCCGCCCTCCTGCTGATCCCGCTGGCCCCCGTGCTGGCCGCCGTCGTCGGCATCGTCCGGGTCGGGGGACCTCCGGCGGTCCTGGGCGTGCGCCGCTGCGGCCGGGGCGGCCGGCCGTTCGCCATGCACAAGGTGCGGACGATGCGCGCCGCCGGCCCCGACGGGCTGGCCGGTGGGTCCGCCCTGTCGAGCGGTGACGACGACCGCATCACCCCGGTGGGCCGGCGGCTGCGCCGGTTCCGGGTCGACGAGCTGCCCCAGCTGGCCGACGTCGTCCGGGGCCACATGACGCTGGTCGGGCCCCGGCCCGAGGACCCCCGCTACGTCGACGCCGATGACCCCCTGTGGGCCACCGTGCTCCAAGCCCCGCCCGGCATCGTCGGCCCGACCCAGGTGCTCGTCCACCGCTGGGAGGCCGCGGCCATGCGGGGCGACGGGGCCGAGGCCACCTACGTGCGCGACATCCTCCCGGCCAAGCTGGCCATCGACGCCTGGTACGTCCGGGCCGCCTCGCCCCGGATCGACGTGGTCACCGTGGTGTCGCTCGTCCAGAGCTTCCTGGGCCGGGAGTCGACGTGGCTCCACCGCACGGTGGAGCGCGACCTGCTGGCCCCGCTGCCGGCGGCGGCCTGACGGGGCGACCGTGGCCGAGCCCGTCCCGTTCGCGGTGCCCTCGATCGCCGAGGCCGAGGTCGAGGCGGTCACGCGCGTCCTCCGCAGCCGGTGGATCACCACCGGGGCCGAGTCGGCCGCCCTGGAGGAGGAGCTGTGCGCCGTCACCGGCGCCGCCCACGCCGTGGCCGTGTCGTCGTGCACCGCGGCCCTTGAGGTGGCCTTCGCCTGGCTCGACCTCCCGCCCGGGGCCCGGGTCGGCGTGCCGGCGTGGACCTTCGTCGCCTCGGCCGCTGCTCCGCTGCGCCTCGGGCTGGTGCCCGTGCTGCTCGACGTCGAGGCCGACACCCTGAACGTCAGCCCGGCCTCGCTGGCCGCAGCGTTGGACGAGGGCCTCGATGCCGTGGTCGTCGTCCACTTCGGCGGGGTCGGCGTGGCCCCCGAGGTGCTGGAGATGTGCGCGGCGCGGGGCGTCCCGGTCGTGGAGGACGCGGCCCACGCCCTCGGCACCGTCGACCACCGGGGCCCGATGCGCGGTGCCGGCACCGTCGGCGCCTGTCTCTCCTTCTACGCCACCAAGAACGTGACGTCGGCCGAGGGCGGGGCGCTCCTCACCGACGACGCCGGCGTGGCCGCCTTCGCCCGCACCCACCGGCTCCACGGGCTGTCGAAGGACGCCTGGCGGCGCTACGAGCCCGGCGCCGACGCCCAGTACGGCCTCGACTCGATCGGCATCAAGGCCAACCTCCCGGACCTCCTCGCCGCCCTGGCCCGGGCCCAGCTGGCCCGCTTCGACGAGCTCCAGGGCCGCCGCCGGGCCGCGGTCGAGCGCTACCGCTCGCACCTGGCCGCGATGCCCGGCCTCCGCCCGGTCCCGGCCGAGCCGGTCGGCGGCAGTGCCGACCACCTGATGGTCGTCGTGCTCGACGAGGGCACCGACCGGGCCGCGGTCGTCGCCGAGATGGGCGCCGCCGGCATCGGCACCAGCGTCCACTTCCAGCCCCTGCACCGCTTCGCCCTCCTGGCCGAGCGGTGCGCGGTGGCGCCGGGCGGGCTGGCCACGGCCGACGCCCTGGCGCCCCGAGCGCTCAGCCTCCCGCTCCACCCCGACCTCGGCCTCGACCAGGTCGACCGGGTGTGCGCCACGCTGGCCGCCGCCCTCGGGGCCGGCTGATGCACCCGAGCAACCACTACTACGGCCACGCCCGGGTGCTGGCCGAGGCGTGCGGGCTGGCCGGCGACCCGCCGATCTGGGGCCTGCTCCAGCACGGGTGGAACCCCGACCACGGCATCCGCGACACCAGCTGGCTGCCGGCCTGGTTCCCCAAGCTGGTGTGGGGCCGGCGGGCCCTCGACCTGGCTAGGGCCGACGGCACCCCGCACGTGCGCGGCATCGGCGCCCCCTTCCTCTACCTGCGCGACCTGTCGCCGCCGACCAAGCCGGCCGAGGAGTGCGAGGGCACGCTCGTGTTCCCGTACCACGGCTGGGAGGAGCAGCCCGGCGCCCGCAACGACCACCTGCTGGCCGAGCGGATCGCCGAGCGGGAGGACGGGCCGGTCACGGTCAGCCTCTACTGGTTCGACCACGGCAAGCCCGAGGTGCGGGAGGCCTACGAGAGCCGGGGCTTCCGCACGATCACCTTCGGCCAGCGGGAGCAGCCCGACTTCATCCGGCGCCAGTTGGAGGAGATGGCCCGCCACCGCCGCGTCGTCACCAACCGGGTGTCGACCGCCATCTGGTACGCGGGCTCGATCGGTCGCGAGGTCGAGGTCTACGGACCGGTCTTCGGCGCCGACTCGGCCGAGGAGGCCGAGGCCTTCGCCCGCATCCAGCGCGAGCGCTGGCCCGAGCTGACCAGCGGCCCGGTGCGGGGCGACGACGCCGTCGCCCTGGGCGAGGAGGAGCTCGGCGGCGACCTCCTGCTCGACCGCGAGGCGCTGGTCGCCGCCCTGGGCTGGTCACCGGCCCGCCGGGTCGCCTCGACCGTGGCCCGCACCGGCATCCGGGCCCGGAGCGCGGTGCGCCACCGCCTCTCGCCGCCGGTCGGCGTGCGCCCCTTCACCCTCGACTCGGCGGCCGAGGGGCTGCGCGACCTCCACGTCGTCGTGCCGACGATCGGCCGGCCCAGCGCGGTGGACGTGGTCCGGGCCCTGCTCGCCGACGAGCCCCGGCTCGCCCGCGTCACCGTCGTGACCCAGAACAGCCCGCCGGTGCTGACCGACGACCTCGTCGCCGCCGGCGCCGCCATCGGCGTGCCGGTCGAGGAGGAGGTCGTGCCCGAGCGCATCGGCTGCGCCCGGGCCCGGCGCCGGGGCGCGGAGACGGCCGCCACCACCTGGCTGGGCTTCGTCGACGACGACATCCGCTTCGAGCAGGGCGGTCTGTCCGGGTTGGTCGGGGTGGCCGAGGCCCGGGGCTGGGGCGGGGCGTGCGGCGTGGTCGTCGACGACGCCCGCAACTCCCGGCTCTACCGGGCGATCAAGCCGGTGCTGTTCCGGGGCATCTTCCGCGACCCCCGCCAGCAGGCGGCGGTGGCGTCGGAACCGCTGGAGAGCCCGGTGCTGAGCGGCGGCCTCACCGTGTTCCGGCGCGACGTCTACGCCGAGGTCTCGGCCCTGGCCGAGCGGTTCGTCGGCTACTCCTGGGGTGAGGACGTCACCATCTCCTTCGCCGCGTCCCGCCACCACCGCCTGGGCATCGACCCGGCGGTGCGGGTGGCCAACCTGACCACCGGCAGCGCCGGGTCCGCCGCCTCGCCGCTGGCGGTGGCCGAGGAGCGGCTGCGCTCCTACCGCCGCTTCGCCGAGCTCAACGCCCACCGCCGGCGGGACTGGCTGGCCTACGCCGGGGTCGCCCTCGGCGCCGGGGCCCAGGGCGTGGCCGAGACCCGCTCGGGCGCGGCCGTGCGGCTGGTCGGCGCCGAGCTGCGCCGCGCCGCCCGGGGGGTGGTGAGGCCGTGAGCGAGACCGAGGCCACCACCGATCCGGTCCGGCGGCTGTTGGGCCGGGGGTCGATCTACACGCTGGGCATGGCCGTGCAGGCGGCCGGGGCGTGGCTGATCCTGCCGCTGGTCACCCGGGTCCTCGACCCCGGGCAGTTCGGCGTCGTCACCGCCTGCACCGTCGTGGTCCAGGTGCTGTCGACGCTCGTCGCCCTCGGCGCGGCCAACCCGATCCTGCGGTCCTGGTACCACGACGGACCCGAGCAGGCCCGCTCGATGTACCTGTTCGCGGTGCTGGCCGGGCTCGCCCTCTCGGCCGTCGCCTACCTGACCGGACCGCTGTGGGTGAAGGTGTTCGAGGACGTCCCCTTCGACGGCGCCATGGAGCTGGCGGTGCTGGGCTCGGCCCTGCTGGGCATCGCCGCCGTGGGCCAGGCGGTCGTCCGGGCCCGGGAGATGGCCGGCGTGTTCGTCGGCCTCACCCTGCTGACGTCGCTGGTCGGCCCGGCGCTGGGGCTGGCCCTGGCCTCGGCCCACGGCCCCGCCGGGTACGTGGGCGGCGTGGCCCTGGGCTACGGCGCCGGCGCCCTGGTGGGGCTGGTGGTCACCCGGCCGACCACGCGCCACCTGATGTCGGGGCCGCTGGTGCGCCAGACCCTGGCCATCGGCCTGCCGACGATCCCCCACTCGATCGCCCTGTACCTGATCAGCGCGGCCGACCGGGTCGTCATCCAGCACCAGCGGGGCCTGGTCGACGTGGGCCGCTACCAGCTGGCCTACGTCGTCGGCACCGTCGCCATCACCGTGCTGTCGGCGGTGAACAACGCCTGGGCGCCGATCGTCTACGGCGCCGCCGAGCACGAGCGGTGGGAGGTGCTGGCCCGGACCTCGGCCGTGCTGCTGACCGTCGGTGCGCTGGTGGGCGGGTCGGTGGCCCTGCTGGCGCCGGTGGCCCTCGACGTGATCGCCCCGGCGTCGTACCGGGTCGACCAGCTGACGGCGGTGACCGCCGTCCTCGCCGTGGCCATCGTGCCGATGATGCTCTATCAGTCCCACGTCCAGGTCCTGTTCCAGCGGGGCCGGACCGGGACCCTCGGCTGGGCCTCGCCCGTCGCCGCGGCGGTCAACATCGGGCTCACGATCGTGCTGGTCGACCGCTGGGGCCTGATCGGCGCGGCGTGGGCGACGGTCGCCTCCTACGGCGTCCAGGCCGTCGTCATCCAGGCCGCGGCCCGCCGGCTCGAGACGGTGCCGTGGCGGCGCCGGGCGGTCGCCCGGGCCTGGCTCGTCGCCGTCGGCCTGTGCGTCGCCGGCTGGGCCCTGCCCACCTCCGCCCCCGGGACCGCCGCCCGCGTCGCGCTGGGCGTGGTCGTGGCCGGGGCGTGCGCCGCGGTCGTCGTCCGCGCCCTGCGGGGCGGGGCGGGCGCCGCCGCCCCCGTGGCCGGGCTGGTGAGCGCCTGATGATCACCGCCCCCCCGGCCCGCGCCCCGATCGGGGCCGATCCGCGCCGCGACCGACCGGGCCTGCCGGCCCAGCTCCTCGCCCTCGCCCTGGTGCTGCTGCCGGTCCAGATCGACACGCCCGGCCTGACCCGGGTCGCCCCGTCGGACCTGGTCATCGTGGCCCTGATCGTCATCTCCTTCGGCCGCCTGCGGATCCGCCAGCAGACGTGGAGCGGCTGGCACACGGCCCTGGTCGTCCTGTTCTGCGGCAGCGCCCTCTACGCCGCCCTGGTCCAGGGCCTGGTCACCAGCTACGCCATCGGCAACAAGGTCTTCGGCCTGTTCCTCCTGCTCGCCACCTTCGTCGTCTTCACCAGCACCCTCGACCGGGCCGAGGCGGTGGCCCAGGCCCTGCGGATCTTCGTCAAGGCGGTGGTCGCCGAGTCCGGCGTCATGCTGGCCCTCTACCTGGCCGGCGTGGTCAGCGGCAGCGCCAAGCCCCCGTTCAGCTTCGGCGGCCGCTTCAGCGGCACCCTGATCGACCCCAACGCCTGGGGCGGGCTGCTGGTCGTCGCCTTCATCCTCCACATCGCCACCCGCTCGGGCTCGCGACCCCTGCTCGGTGGGCGCTGGGCCCTGATCACCACGACGGTGCTGCCGGTCGGCATCGTCGCCTCCGGGTCCCGCTCGGCCTGGATCGGGATGGGCGTGGCCTACCTGGTGATCATCGTGCGGGAGCCGGGCCGGGCGCTGCGGTCGGTCGTGGTCACCACCCTGCCGGTCGTCGCCTGCCTCGCCGTCCTCGGGGTGAGCCTCAGCTCGCTCAACGCCGGCTCGGTCGACCGCAGCTACTCGATCTCGCAGCGCATCGTGATCATCGACCAGGCCCTCTCGGACTTCGGTCGCGACCCGGTCTTCGGGGCCGGCGTCGGCACCTTCTTCTCCCGCCACGGGCTGATCGTGCACAACACCCCGGCCTGGTTCCTGGCCGACTTCGGCCTGGTCGGGCTGGTCGTGTTCCTCGGGCTCTGCGCCTGGGTGCTGTACCGCGCCCTCGTCGTGGCCCCGACCGCCCGGGCCTGGGGTCGCTCCGGCCTGGTCCGCGGGCTGGTCCTGTCGCACATCGCCATGGCCGGCCTGTCGATCGGCATCGAGGCCTTCTACCAACGCCACTGGTGGCTGGTGATGGCCGCCCTCGCCGCCCTGGCGTCGCCGTCGACGGTGTGGGACGAGGAGGCGACGTGACCTCCTTCGCCGAGCGGGTCCGCGACGTCGGCGACGACGGCTGCGTGGCGGACGTCGCCGGGCGGGGCACGGTGCTGCTCGCCTTCGGCGGGCTGGGCCAGCAGCTGGGCGTGCCCCCGTTCGAGTTCTTCACCCTGACCGTCGGCTACGACGTCGACCGCATCTTCGTGCGCGACACCCAGCGCGGCTTCTACCACCGGGGCGTGACGGGGGTCGGTCGCACCATCCCCGAGATCCGCGACCACATCGCCGGGCTGATCCCCGGCGGCTCCCGGGTCGTGGCCATCGGCGTCTCCGCCGGGGGCTTCGCCGCCCTGCTGTTCGGCTCGCTGCTGGGGGTCGACGAGGTCCACGCCATCAGCCCGATCACCTGCCTCAGCCGTCGGGGCCGGCTCGCCCTGCGGGACCGGCGCTGGGCGGCCGAGGTGAGGGCCATCCACCGCGAGCCGGTCGTCGAGCACGAGTACCTCGACCTCCGCGCCGTGGCCGCCGCCCACGGCCTGCCGCCGACGTCGATCTACGTGGCCCGCGACCACCGGCTCGACCGGCGCCACACCGCGCGGCTCGAGGAGCGGCCGGAGGTCACCGTCCACCTGCAGCCCGGGGCCGACCACCTGGTGGTCAAGCAGATGCGGGCCGACGGCACCCTCGAGGCCATCGTGGCCGGGAGCCTGGCCCCGCGGTGACCCGGCGCGTCCTCCACGTGGTGGGCGACTCGGGCTTCGGGGGCGGGGCCCGGGTGATCCTGACCCTCGCCGGCGCGGCCCGCGACGCCGGGGCCGAGGTCGACGTGCTCACCACCGACCCGGCCTTCGCCGCGGCCACCGCCGAGCGTGGCCTCGGCGTGGTCGACCTCGACGTGATCCGCCGGCCGATCCGCCCGTGGTGGGACCTGGCCGGCGCCCGGCGCCTGGCCCGCCACCTCGCCACCGACCGCTACGACGTGGTCCACACCCACACGTCGAAGGCGGGCATCAGCGGGCGCTGGGCCGCCCACCGGGCCGGGGTGCCGGCGATCGTCCACACCGTCCACGGCTTCTCCTTCCACGAGGCCACCCGCCCGGCGGTGATCCGGGTCGTGGCGGCCGTCGAGCGGCGCGCCGCCCGGTGGTGCGACGCCGCCGTCACCGTCAGCGAGTTCCACCGGGACTGGGCCGTGCGGCTGGGGATCGACCGGCCCCCGCACCTGCTGGCCATCCCCAACGGTGTCGACGAGGCCCGGGTGGCGGCCACCGCCGATCCGGCCACGACCCGGGCCGACCTGGGCCTGGCCCCCGGCGCCGTCGCCCTCGTCTCGCCCGGCCGGGTCGTCGGGGCCAAGGGGCTGGAGGAGCTGCTCGACGCCACCGCCGCCCTGCGCGCCGCCGGCCGGCCGGTTCACATCGTGATCGTCGGCGACGGCGACCTCCGCCCGGCGCTCGAGGCCCGGGCCGCCGAGCCCGACCTGGCCGGGGCGGTGACCTTCACCGGCTTCCGGGAGGACGTGGCCGACCTGGTGGCGGCGGCCGACGTGGTCGTCCTGCCCAGCCATCGGGAGGGGATGTCGATCGCCGTGCTCGAGGGCATGGCCGCCGCCCGCCCGCTCGTGGTCAGCTCGATCTCCAGCAACCGGGAGGTGGTGGCCGACGGGGAGTGCGCGGTGCTGGTGGCGCCGGGAGACCGGGAGGGCCTGGCCGCCGCCATCGGGACGGTGCTCGACGACCCCGGCGCAGCGGCCGCCATGGCCACCCGGGCGGGGGAGCGCTTCCGGAGGGAGTACACCGCCACCGCCATGGCCGATCGCTACCTCGACCTGTACTCGAGGTTGACGGGGCCCCTCGACGACGGCGGCACCACGGTGGCGCTCCGGCCCCGGCACGCGGCGGCGGTCGCCGACCTGCACGTCCGGGCCTTCCCCCGGTTCTTCCTCACCTCGCTGGGCGCCCGCTTCCTGACCCGCTTCTACGAGGCCGTGCTCGGCTCCGACGAGGGCATCGGGGTGGGCCGCTTCGTCGACGGCCGCCTCGTCGCCTTCGCCGTGGGGGCGGAGCGGGCCGCCGGCTTCTACACGGACCTGGCCCGCCGCAACGCCGTCCGCCTGGGGCTGGCGGCGGTGGCCCCGCTGGCCCGGCGGCCGGCGGCCGCCCTGCGCCTGGCCCGCAGCTTCGGCCTCCAGGCCCCGCCCGACGAGGCCGAGGACGGGCCGGTGCTGCTGTCGATCGCCCGCGACCCGGGCCCCGCCGGTCGCGGGTCCGGCGGGGTCGTGCTGGCCGCCTTCGAGGCCGCCGTGGCCGCGCGGGGCGGCACCACCGTGGCCCTGGCCACCGACGCCGACGACAACGACGACGTCATCGCCTTCTACCGGGGCCACGGGTACCGCGACCAGGGCGTCGTCGCCGGCGTGGGGGACCGCCGGCTCCTGCGGTTCCGGAGGGTCTTGGACCCCGGCTGACCGCCTGCGGTCCCAGGTCGACCGCACAAAGTGGTGATACCCCTGGCGTCGGCACGTTTCGTAGGGGTACTGTGCACAGCGTCGACAAAGAAGTGTCTCAAGCGGTGACACATCTTTGTCCGAGTCGCACTCCCAGGGGGGACCGAGAATGGATCGCATCCGCCGGGCCGGCATCGCCGGGCTCATCGCCGTGGTCGTGGCCACCAGCTGCGCCGCCCTCCTGCCCGCGACACCGGCGGCGGCGGTGGCCACGCCCACGATCCGCCTGTTCTCCGGTGAGACCCTGGCGACCAACGCCGAGGGCAGCGCCCAGGGCTCGCTCAACCGGCTGCGCGCCACGATCGTGATCAACCACCCGCCGGGGGTGACCGTCAGCCAGATGCGGCGCAAGACCGGCCAGCACGCCTCGTTCACGGCGTGGGGCGCGGTCGAGGGGACGGTCCGGACGATCCCGGGCGTCAGCGGCAACTACTCGGTCGTCGAGGCGGTCTGGGTGCCGGGGACGTCGAGCTGGGGCGGCTGCTTCACCAGCTCGGTGCGCTGGTGCGACCGCACCGCCGAGGTCGGGATCCGGATGTCGGACGGCACCGAGCTGGCCGGGTCGTGGACCTACCGGGCCCAGACCGAGGTCCAGTCGAGCGGCCAGGCCGACCCGCCGACGATGTACAACAACTACGACACGACGGTGAACGCCAACTTCAACGCGGCGATCGGCAACACCCTCCGCCTGCACTACGTCTGCGACGACAACGACGGCTCCGGCGGCAGCGACGACGAGTGCGACAACGTCGCCATCCGGGTCCGCAACATCACCAACGGCGAGACGTACGTGATGCGCTGCGACCAGTCGACGGTCAACTGCGAGAACGGCGTGAAGTTCAACGCCGACGACGGCAGCGAGCGCAACGGCACCATCCCGGTGCCCGAGATGGGCCGGGGCCGCTACGTCATCGAGGGCATGTTCTGCAACGAGGACCAGCGCTCGGCCACCACCCTCGACTGCAGCGGGCGGGGATCGGGCTGGCAGTGGATGGGGTCCTACAACCTCAACATGGGCGCCCCCCAGGTCGGCTTCTACGACTCGTCCTTCGCCGGGGGCGGCACGACGGTCGGCGGCGTGCTGCGCCCGAACACCGATGCGTCGGTGGCCTATCGGGCCCTCGGCAGCGGCAACCTGCAGGTCGCCCTGTGGGACGTGAACGACGACGGCACGACCGACCAGGTCGAGCTGGGCGAGAGCGGCGACCTCGGCACCGCCCCGGTGCTCGACCAGGCCTTCCAGCTCGTGCGGATCCGCAGCACGACCGGCCTGCCCGAGGGGTCGAGCTGCGCGGTCCGGGTCCAGGTGCGCGACAACGGCGCCCTCAACGCCGCCGACCCCACCTCCCTGCTCTCGAGCCAGGTCTCGTCGCAGCCGTGCACGGTCAACCGCCGGCCCACCGGCGCCTCCCAGTCGGGGCTGACCGCCACCAAGGGCGTGCCCCTCTCGATCCCGCTGGCCAACGCCGACGGCGACAGCGACCCCCGCACCTGCGAGCTGGTCGGCCCGGCCACCACGGGCTCGGTCACCCTCGCCGGCTGCACCGCAACCTTCACCGCCGCCCCCGACACCGCCGGCCCGGCGTCGTTCCAGTACCGGGTGCTCGACGACCACGCCGGCATCAGCCCGACCTACACCATCGCCCTGACCGTCCAGAACCGGCCCCCGACCTCCGTCGACCAGGCGGTGACGGTGCCCGCCGGGGACTCGGCGGTGATCACGCTCGGCGGCTCCGACCCCGACGGCGACGCCACGACCTGCGCGGTGACGGCTCCGACCGGCGGCTCGCTCTCCAGCGGGTCCGGCTGCACCCGGGCCTACGTGGCCCCGGCCACCGCCGGCACCCACACGTTCACCTACACCCGCACCGACTCGCTGGGAGCGAGCTCGCCGGCCGCCACGGTCACCGTCACGGTCGAGCCCGTGGTCGAGCCCGGTGTGCGGGGCCGGGTCACCGCCGACGCGACCGGCGACGGCATCGCGGGCGTCACCGTGCGGCTGTACCGGGACGGCGTGGGCTTCACGGCCCACACCGCGGTCACCGACGCCGACGGCGACTACGACCTCGGCGCCGCCGTGCCGGCCGGGACCTACCGCGTCGTCTTCAAGGACCCGGACCAGGACTTCGTCGACGAGTGGTGGTCCGACTCGCCCACCCGGTCGGCCTCGACCCCGGTGGTCGTGGCCGCCGATGCCGAGGTGCGGCTCGACGCCGGGCTGGCGACGGGGGCGGAGCTGACGGTCGACATCGCCAACCCGGGGTCTTTCACGGTGGCGCTCTACAACGCCGATCCGTCGACGTCGTCGGCCTACCGGTCGATCCCGAACGTCAGCGGGACGACGACGTTCCGCGGGCTGCCCGCCGGCACCTACTACGTCTCGGTCAGCGACCCGGCGGCCCTGCTGGCCCAGACGTGGTCGGGCAGCCAGACCGATCGCGGCGCAGCGGTCGGCATCCCGATCGCGACCGGTGAGGACGTCACCCGCACGTTCACCCTGCCGACCCGCCGGACCATCTCGGGCGAGGTGTTCGACGCCGAGGGCCCGGTGGGGTCGGTGACCGTGCAGGCCTACACCGCCTCGGGCGGGACCTTCGTGAAGTCGACCAAGACCGACGGCGAGGGGCGGTACGTCCTGCGCGACCTCGCCCCGGGCGGCTACAAGCTGATCTTCCGCGACACGAGCGGGGCCCACCCGCTGGTCTGGTCGGGCGGGGCCGAGGCCATCAACTCGGCCGTCACCTACGTCATGACGGGCGACGGCGCGGTGATCGCCGACGAGGAGCTGCCGATGCCGGTGACGATCACCGGGACGGTGACCGGGGGTCCTGGGGGCACGACGCCGCTGGCCGAGGCCAAGGTGACGCTGTACCGGAACGGCTCTGCGGTCAGGACCTACACGACGGACGCCCAGGGCGGGTTCCGGGCCGAGGGCCTGGCCGCGGGGTCCTACACCGCCCTGTTCGCCGCCGCCGGGCACCGCTCCGAGTACCACGCCGACCGCTACCGCAAGGCCGATGCCGACATCGTGGCGGTGGTCGCGGGTGACGAGATCACCCTCGACTCCGCCCTGGCGCCGACCTGACCCGCCCGCCGTCGGTCAGCGACTGACCGCGGAGCGTGGGTGTCATCCTGGCGCCGGCACTCTGCGTGCGTGTACCGTGACGTTCGCCACCGCTTGGGGGTGGCGCCGATCAGCCGTCCGCGGGGACGGCCCATCGACCCAGGGGGGTCCCGAGCCATGAGCACAGGCCGTCGCGTGCGTGCCCTGATCCTGTCCGCCGCCGTGGCCGCCTCGGTGGCCGTCGGCGCCTCGTCCGGTGGGACGCCGGTCGCCGCCGACACGACGGTGAACGCGACCTTCGGCGCCAAGTCCTGCACGGCCTGGAACGCGGTCACCGCGCCGGCCGGGACGGTGGCCTTCACCTTCTCGATCGTCGGCGGTGGTGGCGGTGGCGGTGACAACGGCCCCGACCGGGGCACGGGCGGCACCGGCGGTCGGGGCGCGGTCGTCACCGGCCGGATGAGCATCGCCGCCGGCCAGAACGTCTACGCCCAGATGGGCTGCGGTGGCGACGGCAACGACGGCTCGGGCGGCGCCGGCTACGCCAGCGGTGGCTCGGGCGGCAACAACCGGGCCGGGGGCGGCGGCGGGGCCACGGCCCTGTGCGTCGGCACCTCGTCGAGCACCTGCACGGTCGTGGCCATCGCCGGTGGCGGCGGTGGTGGCGGCCGGGCCGTGTCGAACGGCGGCTGGCCCTGCAACGGCGGCCACGACGGCGCCGGCGGCGGCAACGGCGCCGGTGGCTCGGCCAGCACCGGGGGCACCTCGGGCCAGCACGACGGTTGGGGCGAGGGCGGTGGCGCCGGCGCCGACACGACCACGGGCGCCGGTGGCGGCCGGGGCCGCAGCGGCGGTGGCGGTGGTGGCACCGGCGGGGCCCGCGCCCAGGACGGCAACGCGGCCGGCAACAACACCGGCGGCGGTGGCGGCACCGGCTCGGGCACCGCGGGCAGCAACGGCGGCTCCCGGTCGTCGGCGCCCACGCCGGGCAACGGCAGCCAGGGCAACGGCGGTGCCGGCGGCGCCGGCCAGGACGACATCCGGGGCGGCGCCGGCGGCGGTGGCTACACCGGTGGCGGTGGTGGTGGTGGCGGCCGCCGCGGCATCTTCTCGTGCGCCGGCAACTGGGACCCGGCAGCCGGTGGCGGCGCCGGCTCGTCGTGGGTCCGCAACACGGTCACCTCGGCCAACATGACCGGCGACGCCGGTGGCAACGCCAACTGCGACACCCAGCCGGCCTGGGGGACCAACGCCGGCTTCGGTGCCACCGCGCAGGTGAGCGGGTGCGACGGCAACGCCACGGTCACCTGGGTGGTGAACCAGGCCCCGACGGGTGCCGCCGCCACCGTCGCGGTGAACAAGACGACGGCGACGACGATCACCCTGGCCGCCAACGATCCCGACGCCGACACCCCGCTGACGTGCGAGATCGTCACCCCGCCGACGCGGGGCACCCTCTCGGGCGGCACCGGCTGCTCGCGCTCCTACGCCGGCACGCCGAACCTGCCGGCCGGGACCGACACCTTCACCTACCGGGTGCGCGACGCCGAGGACGGGCTCAGCCCGACCTACACGGTCACCCTGCAGGTCGCCAACCGGATCCCCTCGGGCACGACCCAGGGCGTGACGGCCACCAAGGGGGTCGGGCTGCCGATCGCCCTCGGCGCCGTCGACGCCGACCTCGACACCCTGACGTGCACCGTCGACCCGCTGCCGACCAAGGGGACGCTGACCGGCTCCGGCTGCGCCCGGACCTACACCGCGACGCCCGGCACCTTCGGCACCGACTCGCTGACGTACACGGTGTCCGACGGGGTCGGCGGCACCTCGAGTCCGTCGACGGTCGCCATCACCATCGCCAACCAGGCGCCGACGGCCGAGGCCCGGACCGTCACGGTGGCGCCCGGCTCGGAGACGGAGATCGCCCTGGGCGGGTCCGACCCCGACGGCGACCCGACGACCTGCGAGACGAGCCCTCCGTCGGGCGGCCAGCTGCTGGCGGGGGAGGGCGACTGCTCGCCGACCTACACCGCGCCGACGACGCTCGGCACCTACACCTTCACCTACACCCGGACCGACGGCCCGCTCGACTCGGCCCCGGCGACGGTGACCGTCGTGGTGGCGTCGCCCGACCTCGCCATCGCCAAGAGCCACGTCGGCGTGTTCGCCGGTGGCACCGAGGGCACGTACGCGGTCGACGTCAGCAACGTCGGCAACGCCCCGACGGAGGGCACGATCACGGTCGTCGACGACCTCCCCGCCGGGATGGCCTACGTCGGCTCCACCGGGGCCGACGCCGGGTTCGCCTGCGGGTCGGGCCCGGGCGCCTCCCAGGTCACCTGCACCCGCGACGCGGCGCTGGACCCGGGTGACACCGCCAGCTTCACGATCACCGTGGCGGTGGCCGAGGACGCCCCCTCCGGCACCAACGAGATCTCGGTCTCGGCCACCCCCGACCACGATCCCGGCAACGACACGGCGAGCGACCCGACGACGGTGAACGGTCGCCCGGTGGCCGTCGCGGTCACGGTCGAGACGCCGGTCGACACGCCGGTCGCGGTCACGCTGTCGGCGACCGATCCCGAGGGCGGCGCGCTCACCTACCAGGTGGGCAGCCCCACCAGCGGCGAGCTGACGGGCACGGCGCCCGACCTGACCTTCACGCCGGCGCCCGGCTCCGACGACGACGTCACCCTCAGCTACACGGTGACGGATCCGCTGGGCCACACGTCCTTCGCCGTGACCGTCACGATCGTGGTGACCCGCCCGGGCACCCACGGCCGGGTCGTCTCCGACGACACCGGGCTGGGCATCGAGGGCATCACCGTGCGGCTGTACCGGGACGGCGTCGGGTTCACCGAGCACGTCGCCACCACCGACGCGGCCGGCGACTTCGACCTGGGCGAGGCCGTCCCCGAGGGCACCTACCGGGCGGTCTTCCGGGACCCGGACCAGGACCACGTCGACGAGTGGTACGCCGACTCGGCGCTGCGCTCGACCTCGGCCACCGTCACCGTCGTCCACGGCGAGGAGCAGCGCCTCGACGCCGGCCTCGCCACCGGTGCCTCCATCGACGTGGCCATCACCAACCCCGGGACCTTCACCGTCGCCCTCTACAACACCGGGCCGGTCGGGGCCTCGGCCTACCGGTCCGTGCCCGGCGTGTCCGGCTCGGTCAGCCTGCGCGGCCTCCCGGCCGGGACCTACCACGTCTCGGTGGCCGACCCGGCCGGCGCGCTGGTGACCCGCTGGACCGGCGGGACCTCCGACCGGGCCGCCTCGGTGGGCCGTGCCGTGGCCCCCGGCGGGACCGAGGCGGTGGCCTTCACCCTCCAGCACCCGAACACGATCACCGGCGTGGTCTCCGACGCCGACGGCGAGGTCCCGCTCGTGACCGTGCAGGCCTACAGCGCCATGACGGGTGCCTTCGTGAAGTCGACCAAGTCGGACGCCGAGGGCGTGTACGTCCTCCGGAGCCTGCCCGTCGGGACCTACAAGCTGGTGTTCCGGGACACGAGCGGGGCCCACCCGGTGACCTGGCACGGCGGCGGCGACGTCATCACGTCGGCGGCCACCGTCACCATGGCCAGCGGGAACGTCCTGACGATCGACGGCGCCCTCCCGCACCCGGCCGCCATCGCCGGCACGGTCACCGGTGGCCCGGACGGCACGACCCCGCTCGCCGGGGCCAAGGTCACCCTCTACAAGGACGGGGGCACCCTCCGGACCGTCACCGCCGACGCCGGGGGCGCCTTCTCGGCCCCGGGCCTGGCGCCCGGCCGGTACGTCCTCCTGTTCGCGGCCCCCGGGCACCGCGCCGAGTACACCTTCGACCGAACCCGGCGGGTCGATGCCGACGACCTCGAGGTCGGTGGCGGCGACCAGGTGGTGGTCGATGCGGTGCTGGCACCCCTCTGACCTGGGCCGACGCGGTCGGTCAGAATGTGACCGCAGAAAGTGGTCGAATCACTGGAGTCGGCACGGATCGTAGGGGTAGTGTGACCCCCGTCGTCTCCACGCAGGGTGACGGCAGGTCATCACAGGGTGAACCCAGGGGGGTTTGAGATGAGGCAGATCGGGACGTGGCGTGCCGGCGTCACCGCGGTGGTCGCCGTGCTGCTCGCAGCCGGT